>PKVB01000165.1:32784-67210 GCA_003131365.1 Gemmatimonadota bacterium
GCCGCCGCCACACCCGCCAGACGGATCGCTTCGCCGATCACGATCAGCGCGAGCCCCACTTCCCAGCGAAATGGAGAAGTGGATCCCGGCATCACCAGCGGAATTCCCAGGAATAGAAGCGGCAGCCAGCCGCGGTGACGGAACAATACGGCGCCGATCTGGGCGGGAATCGACTGCTCCGTCGCGCTTGCGCCGTCGGGCACCCGCCCCGGATTGCTCAACGGGCCTTTTCCTCTTCCCACGGAGCGAAGAGCGTCCGCCATTGATCGGGCACGGGAATCGGCTTTCCCTCGTGTGACACGGTCACGTAGACGATCGACGCATCGCAAACCACCGCGCCGTGCTGATTCCGTACCTCCTGCCGTACGACGAAGCTGGTATTCCCGACGGAAGTGAGTCCCGTTCGGATGGTTAGATCGTCGCCGGGGAAGGTCTGAGCCTGATACGACGCCTCGACCTTTCGCACCACCGCCCACAGGCTCGACTTCATGTACTCGTCGTACGACATGTGGCTTTCGAGTGCTGACCAGCGCGCTCGCTCCAGCAACGTCAGCATGTGGGCGTGATTGACGTGCCCCACCGAGTCGCAGTCGCTTGGATAAATGTGAATCTTGAGGTTTTCCGTCATCTGATTGTCGAATGAGTGGCGAGCGACGAAAGTTAACGCCCGAGGACCGCGACACCATTAAACCGCTAGATTTCGGTGATGCCTCCCGCCAAAACGGAGAGCGCTATCTATCTCGACCAGATACCCGACGTAGACCGCTTTCTTACCGAAATATCGAACGTGAAAGAGCTCGCCCTTGATACGGAAGGAGCGAGCTTCCATCGTTTTCTCGATCGCATCTACCTGCTCCAGATCTCGACCCGCGAGGAAAGCGCGATCATCGACCCGCTACCGATCGGATCGCCCGCGAAACTGGGCCAGCTGCTCGAGAGCAAGAGCGTAGAAGTCGTCTTTCACGACGCCGACTACGATCTGCGGCTGCTGCACCAGGACTACGGCTGGCACGCCACCAACATCTTCGATACGCGGGTCGCGTCGCAGCTGCTGGGAATCAAGTCGTTCGGGCTCGCGGCGCTGCTCGAGCAGTACTTCCAGGTGAAGCTGGACAAGAAGCACCAGCGCGCCGACTGGTCGATGCGTCCCCTCACGGCTGACATGCTTGCATACGCCGCGGAGGACACCCGCTACCTGCTCCAGCTCAAGGATCTCATGAAGGGTGAGCTGAAGAATCGCGGCCGCATGCACTGGGCCGAGGAAGAGTTCGCACGCCTCGAGGGAACGCGCTGGGATGCCGAGGACAGCATGGAGGGATTTCTCCGCATCAAGGGCGCGCGCGACCTCTCCCGACGCGAGCTCGCCGTTCTGCGTGAGGTCGCCAACTGGCGCAACACTGTCGCGGCGCAGCTCGATCGCGCGACGTTCCGGGTGATGGGTAACGAGGTCCTGCTCGAGATTGCTCGCCGAGCGCCGAAGAGCACCTCGGAGCTGGGCGCAATCAAGGGGATGCCCAAGGGAATGATGGATCGCGCCGGAGCAGAGATCGTCGCCGCGATTGGCCGTGGGATGAGCGCGCCCGAGGCGGATCTGCCGAAATTTCCAAAGGGTCAGCGCTGGAACAAGGATCGCGATTTCGACGACAAGGTCAATCGCCTCAAGGCGGTGCGGGATGCCGCGGCGACGAGGCTGGGGCTGGATCCGGGCGTGCTGTGCTCGCGGGAGAGACTGGAGAACGTCGCGCGCAGCGGAGCAAAGACGGTCGAGGATCTTGTCGCGGTTCCAGATCTACGGCGATGGCAGATCGAGGAAATGGGGGAAGGTTTTGTTCGGGCGTTGCAGCCGGCGTAGAGAACCGCCGATCATTCCGGCTCCTTGAACAGAAATCGCTGCCTCATCCTCGTCGCCACAGCGCAGTCGCCCAGGTGCGCCGGGTGGTACCGCGTCCGACCCAACGCATCGAGCACCGACGTCACGAAGTCCCGATAGGTGGCGCTCACAAGCTCGATCGACTCGGCGGCGATCGTGCCGTCAGGCTCGACGGTGAACGCGAGCATCACGCTGTCCTCGATACCGGCCAGACGCGCGGTGTAGGGATACTTCGCATCCACGCCCGCCGCCGGCATCGAGGCGTAGCTGAATGGCCACGCGTACCGTGGCACCAACGCCCGGAACACGTGGCGAACCGTCGGAACCGTGTCCGGCTCCTCCTCGGTGACGATCTGCAGCAAGACCAAAATCGAATCGACATTGCCGACGGGGGGCACCAGCTGCTCGCGCGACATCGATTGCAGCGCGGAATTCACGCTGTCGGCGAATCGCGGCGTCTGCGCCGCATCGATCACCACTATGTCCGACAACCGGCCGTCGTTGTGCGCCGTTGCGTACGCTACCGCCCCCAGGCTCAGTACTCCGCCAACACATCGTGAGCCGAGCGAGTCGCACGGCTGGGAGCCCATCACGACGCTCAGCGGCAGCTTCGCCGGTACCTTGAAATGAAAGCGAAATTCCTCGACGAACATGTTCTCGAAGTCGGGCGGCAGCTTGACCTTCGGATCCTGCGGGCTAACTGTCATTTTTACGATCGTCGAGATCGAATCAGCTGCGTGCAGGGTGTCGAGGCAGTTGACACTGTCGGCTGGCGACCGGTGGGCAGACGCGGTCCTGTTACGAGGTTGTGGATTCGTCGCGCAGGCGACCGCGAACACGACCGCCGCGAGGGTTACACCGCTGAAGTGAAGAACCCCATTGCGGTGAGCCGAACCCGCGGGTCTTTCAGGGCGCACCCGCTCAATTGTATCGGGTGACCGCTCTGTCACTAGAAGCCGAGGTACGCCCTCACTCGCGGCTCCATCTTCTCGGGCGTCCAGAAGGGCATCCAGACGAGATTCACTTCCACCTTCTCTACGCCGGGCAGCTTTTTCACTTCCGTCTCGGCGTTCGTCATCAGCTCCGGACCCGACGGGCACGCAGGCGACGTGAGGGTCATATCGACCTTGACGGTCGTGCCGTCGACGGCGATTCCGTAGACCAAACCCAGATCAATGATGTTGAGCTGGAGGTCCGGATCCTTGACCCGTCGAAGCGCGAGCTTGACCTGGTCTTCGGATACTACGCCGGTCGTGGCAGGGACTTCAGTCGGAGTTGGGGTTGTGGCTGATTCGTCGCTCATTCAGGATTCCGTGTTGGCTACCGAATAATCACCAGCTTGACGTCTTTGAAACAAGAGCGGGCGCCCTTTCGGGCGCCCGCTCTCTGTCCGTTCGAATCTGGCCTAACGGCTCTTCTTGGAGGCCTTCTTGGAGGCACTCTTCTTCGCCGCGCCAGCGCGGCTTCTTGAAGTAGCGCTGGCGATCGTGTGGTGACGGGATGACCCGTGACGGCGTCGCGACGCGCGCGGTGGCGGATTCCAGCCGACTTCGCGGTCGGCGCGGAAGGCCTTGGATCCGGAGGCGAGCTTCGGCCCGTCGAGGACGGAGAGAACCGCCGCATCCGACAGATCGGCACGGACATCGGAGATGACCTTCGCCGGTCTGAGCGCGCGCGCTGCGTGCACGCGGTTGGTGAGAAGGATCACGAACATCTCGCGCTCGGGATCGATCCACATCGAGGTGCCGGTGAATCCAGTGTGGCCGTAGGCGGTCGGTCCCAGGTATCGGCCCGATCCGTAGTCTCCCTCAGCCGTGTCCCAGCCGAGCGCCCGGTGCCCGAACGCCCGCGAGGTAAAGAGCTCGACGGTCGGCTTGGTGATGATCTGGACGCCGTTGTACTCGCCGCCATTGAGCATCATTTGCGCGAACACCGAAAGATCGGCCGCAGTGCTGAAGAGGCCAGCGTGTCCCGCCACGCCACCCAGCGCGTACGCGTTTTCGTCGTGGACCTCGCCTCTCAACGGGTAGCCGCGGGGCGGAGTGACTTCGGTTGGAGCAATACGATATTTCAACGAATCGGCGGGGCGATACATCGTCTCGTTCATGCCGAGCGGCTCGAATACGCGGCGCGTCAGGAACTTGTCGAGCGGCTCACCGGAGACGACCTCGATCAGGAGTCCCAGAACATCCGCACCGAGATCCGAGTAGATGTACTGAGCGCCGGGACGGCCCTCCAGCGGAGTGTTCAGAACCAGGGCACGCGCTTCGAGCGGGGTCTGGGCGATGCGCCAGATGTCCCTGCCCGCCGGGAGTCCGGAGGTGTGGGTGAGAAGCTGGCGGATGGTGACTTTGTCCTTGTCGCCGCCACCGAATGTGGGGATGTAGTTAACGACCGGGTCGTCGAGCCCGATCTTCTTTTCGTCAAAAAGGATCATGATCGCCGTAGTGGTGCCGACGACCTTGCTGAGAGATGCTATGTCGTAAATCGTGCGCTGGGCATCGACCGGCGTGCTGTTCTCGCTCCAGGAGAGCTTGCCAAAGCCTTTCTCGAACACCGCCGCCCCCTTTCTGCCCACGATGACCGAGGCGCCCGGGTAGCCTCCAGCTTTGATTCCGCGCTCAACCACGCGCTCGATCGCCCCCAGACGGGTGCTGGACATACCGACTTCAGTCGGTGACTTGACCGGCAGGCCATCGCCCGCTCGGGTCATCGTCAGGGCAGTGAGAATGACTCTAAGCAACGCTAACTCCTTGGACTACTGTAATTTATACTGTCCGCGAGAGCCGAAGTTCCGACCCGGCCGGGATAGAGACCTGCTGCTTCGCGGGAAGGGCGAGGCGTACGCTTGCAAACGATTGCATAGAGGGAAAGTCACCAGTTTTCAAGGAAACTATAGGCTCAAGTGCGGTGACTAATCAAGAGCCCGAGATGCCATTCGATCAGCTCGACCTCAAGCGCGCGATAGCCGGCGACGAAAGGGCGATGCAGCGGCTTTGGTCGCAGCATGCTCCGCACATCGACGCCGTAGTTCGCAGGCTTTGTGACGATTCCGAGCTGGCCGCTGACATCTCGCAGGAGGTCTGGATGCAGATTTTCCGGGCACTACCAAGCTATCGGGGCGACTCGCAGTTCGGAACATGGGCCCACCGCATCGCGGTGAACCGCACTCTGAATGCATTACGCAAAATCAGGCGCATCGCGAAACTGGAAGTGGACATTGAAGACGACTCCGCGATTACCGAGCAGGATAGCGACCGGACATTCGTGGCGGAGTCGATCGAGCAGGCGATGACCAAGCTGTCGCCCGGGGCCAGGACGGTGTTCGTCCTTCATGACATCGAAGGGTACACCCATGGCGAGATCGGAGAGGAGCTCGGAATCACGTCGGGCGGATCGAAATCGCAATTGTTCAAGGCGCGCGCAAAGCTGAAGAAGCTGCTCGCGCATCTGGTGGATGAATCATCAACCGTCGCAGTAAAGGGGAAGGGATATGTCGCACCTGTCTGAAGAGCAGCTGGACCAGATCATCGCAGCGGAGCGCTCGCGCGAGCAGGCCCCGCTCAACGAGTGGCGCACGATCGCCGCGCGGGCTCGAGAGGAAGGACTCATTCGCGACTCACAGTCATCGCGACGGTGGGCTTCCAGCCAACCATGGCTGCAGTCCGCCGCGGCCGTACTGCTCCTCGTAGGCGGAGTCGCCATTGGCCGGGCGACGATAGCGTTACCGAGCGCAGTCGAAGGCTCGACGGTCAGCGCGACGCCGCCGGCGATGACGGCGACCAGCGCGAACAAGCCGTCCGGTTCGGCCCCGAGCAGCGCGAGCTTCGCGTCCGTGGACGAGGCGTCGGCCGCGCTCAATCAGGCAGTCGACGCGTATCAGCGCGCGTCAGAGTTCCTCGCCGTCAACAATGCGTCGGTGGGCAGCGGAGACAGCGTGGCGATGTACTCGGCGCGAGCGGCGGCACTCGACAAGATCGAAAACGCGACGGTGAGCGCACTGCGGACGGCACCGCATGATCCCGTGCTCAACCAGTACTACCTGGCGACGATGGGTGCGCGCGTGGCCACGCAGCAGATGGTCGCGCGTCCGGTTGGGCTGAGGGGGTTCTAGTCAATGGTCAGGGAAATGAAGGTCTCAACTTCGAGAAACGCGTCGCGGCTTCCATTTGCCCTGATCGCATCGCTCGCTCTGCCTTTCGGAATCCAGGCACAGCGCGCGCCGGCCGTGATAGTGCAGCCGCCCACGGGCTGGTTTGGAGTGAGGATCTCGGACCAGGCAATGATCGATGAGCGCGGCAATGCATTCTTTGATTCTTATCCAGTGGTCACCAGCGTCGACTCCAGCTCGCCCGCGGCGAAGGCCGGTGTACGGCCGGGTGACGTGTTGCTCACATTCAACTCGCACGATATGCGCGGCGGCTCGGTGGAGCTAAGCAAGTGGCTCAAAGCCGGCGCGCCGTTCGTGCTGAAAATCAGACGCAACGATGCGACGCGCGTCGTCAAGGGAACGCTCGAGAAACGTCCCGACAACTGGGAGCAGAAGATGACCGTCGAGCTTTCGGTGCCGGAAATCATGGAGCGGCAGAGCGGATCCATCGCCCGGCCCCTGATTCGGCGAGCGGGGACACTGCGCCGCATGCCCTCGACTGACCCATTGCCATCCGTTCTTGGTCCAGCGCTGGGATATGGAGGCGGAGTCTATCCGTTCGCGGGCGCCGAATTCACGGCCCTGAACCAGGACCTCTCCGACGCGCTAGGTGTGAAGCCCGAAGGCGTGTTCGTGACGAACGTGGTCGAAGGTTCGGCGGCGAGGACGGCCGGACTACGCGGCGGCGACGTCATCGTGAAGGCGGACAGCATAAAGATCGAGAACCCAATCGATCTCGTGCGCGCGATCAGGATCGCCGACGAGACCGACCGCACGGTCGACCTCCAGATCGTCCGCAAGCGGAAGGCGCAATCGTTGACGCTGCGCTGGTAACTCGCTACAAAGGCGGAAGCTTCATCGTTTCGGGGAGCAGCGATGTGTGAATCGCGATGGCGGCGACGGCCCCGCTCGCTGCGGCGACGATCGCCAACTGCGGACCCGGCGCAATGTCCCCCGCGGCGAAGACGTTTTTCACCCAGGTGTGATTGCCCTCATCGATGATGAGCCGACCCATCTCGTCGCGCTTGCATCCGAGCTGCGCGCCGAGGTCGTCGGAAGGATATTGGCCGATCGCGAAGTAGAGTCGCTCGCAATCGAGCGACATCGCGCCTTCCAGCTCTAGCCCTGTAATCTCGCTGGCCCTCGACAGGACGCAGTTGATCGGTTCGTCCAGGACCGGGATGTTGAGCGCCTTGAGCTTGTCGAGCAGAATCTGGCTCATCTCCGCCTTCTCGCCATTCGTGCAGATGACTATCTGCCGCGTCCACGTCGCTAGCGCCAACGCCATTCCGACTGCCTTCCGACCCGTGCCGACGACGACGGTCTTCTTGTCACGCGTCTCGTAACCGTCACAGTCGGGGCAGACATGAACGGTCTCGCCGTAACAGCGCTCGAGCCCGGGAATGTCGGGCCAAAAATCCTGGATGCCGATCGCGAGCAGAACTCTGCGGGCCTCTATCTTCGATCCGTCGCGAAGGCAGATGGCGAACAGCTCACCGGTCTCATTGATCGCCTGATCGACGATGCCGCTCACGAACTCTACGCCGTACTCGGCGCATTCGGCGCGACCGAGCGAACGCAGCTCGGGAGAGCGGATGCCCTGGTGGCCGAGGTAGCCGTTGATGCCGCGAGTCTCCCAGTTGCGGGGATCACCGGAGTCGACGACCACGACTGTGTGGAGATAGCGGGCGAGCCAGAGCGCGGCACAGAGTCCGGCGGGACCGCCGCCGACTACCGCAACATCGTAACGTTGTGCGGGCATGCGGGGCTGGGGTGCAAGTTCGATTCCTTACACCACTCGGGATTAGATTTCTGCCAATGAAAATCGCGGTTCTCGACCCGGCCAGCGGCATCGCCGGAGATATGTTCCTCGGCGCTCTCGTCGACGTCGGGCTCGACAAGGCCTGGCTTGAGCGACTGCCATCCGCGCTGGGATTGTCGGGAGTCAATGTTCGCATCACCGACGTGCAGCGCTCACAGGTTCACTGCGTCAAAGTGGACTTCGAGATTCCGCCGCAACCGCACGGCAGAGCGGTCTCCGAGATACATCGACTCATTGATGCGGTAAAGATTCCGGAAAAAGTCGCGCGGTCGGCCCACGCGGCGTTCGAGGCGATCGCGGCGATCGAGAGCGCGATCCACGGTGTCGCGCCTGACGAGCTGCATCTGCACGAAGTCGGAGCGGTTGACGCGATTCTCGACATCGTCGGGTCGATTTGGGGCGTCGAGATGCTGGGTATCGAGCGCATTTACAATACGAAAGTCGCCCTTGGCGACGGCACCGTGAAAACCGCGCACGGCGTCCTGCCCGTGCCGGCTCCGGCGACGATACGCCTGCTCGAGGGGTTCAACGTGCGGCACGGGCCGCCGGGATCGGGAGAACTGACGACGCCGACGGGAGCCGCGCTGCTACGCGTCCTGTCGAAGGGTGCGCCTCCGCACGAATACACTCCCCGGCAGAGCGGTTACGGCGCCGGCACTCGCGACATCCACGAGCAGCTCAACGCGCTTCGCATAATTCTCGGCGAAGTCACGGTGGATCATCACGATCACCACCATGACCACCACCGCGAGCACGTGCACACGGAGCATCTCCATGTGTTGAGCGCTGACATCGACGACATGTCGCCGGAGGAGCTCGCGGGCGCCGCCGATGTCCTGCGGGCAGAAGGCGCGCTCGACGTGGTGCTCCTGCACACGACCATGAAAAAAGGGCGACTCGGGACCCGCGTCGAAGCACTGGTACAGACATCGGATCTGGCCCGAATCGAGGAGAAGATCTTCCTCCAGTTCACGACGCTGGGAGTGCAGACGTTCGACGTGGTGCGGAATGCGCTCGAGCGCGAGTCACGTCTTGTTCGATTCGATGGACGGGACATCCGGGTCAAGATCGCGACACTTCCGGACGGCACGCAGAGAGCGAAGCCCGAGTTCGACGATTTGCGTCGCGTCGCGGAAGAGACTTCACGACCGCTGGCAGAGATCCGTTCGGAAGTCATGAGCGCGCTCAACGACGCCGAGCTGGGCTCCTCCGCGTCGCGAGGGAGATGAGTTGAAGCTGGAAGAGAGACTCATCGCGGCGGTCAGGGCGGCGGCTCGTGACCGCGTCGCCTATGTGTGCTACTCGGGCGGCGTCGACTCGACCGTCGTGCTTGCCGCCTCGGTGCGGGCGGGGATTGAAACGATCGCTCTGCTCGGCGTCAGTCCTTCACTCGCCGCCGCGGAGCGCGCGGACGCGCATCGGATCGCCGACGAGATCGGCGCGCGCGTCGAGGAAGTCGAGACCAATGAAATGGACCTCGCCGGATATCGGGCCAACGCCGGTGATCGCTGCTACTTCTGCAAGAGCGCGCTGTACGACACGGTTCAGGCGCTCGCCGCGACGAGAAGCGCGGAAGACGTGACCTTCGTAGGAACGCACGTCGATGACCTGGGTGAGCACCGGCCCGGGCTCCAGGCGGCGATGGAGCATGGAGTCGTCGCACCGCTCGTCGACGCCGGATTCAACAAGTCGGACGTGCGCGCGCTCGCGCGGCAATGGAATCTGTCGAACGCCGAGAAGCCGGCGGCGCCTTGCCTCGCCAGCAGAGTGCCGGTCGGAATCGAAGTGACTCCGGAGAAGCTCGCGCAGATCGAGGCAGTCGAAGAATTTCTGCGCCAGCACGACGTCTGGCCTGCGCGCGCGCGCTGGCACGAGGCCGTCGTTCGCCTTGAGATAACGCCCGAGATGTTCGAGCGTGTCGTCACCGATCCATTCCGGGAAGAGCTACGACGGGCATGCAGGAAGGCCGGCTTCAAGTTCGTCGCGCTCGACCTGGGCGGACTCCAGAGCGGAAGTCTCTCGCTTCCCACGGTGGCGTCATGACGCAAGTTCGCTGGGACCGGGATCGCGAATCGCGCACGGGAGTTCCGGAAGTCGTCTATGGTCCCGGAAAGAAGCCAGCGCATCTACGCCAGATTTTCGAGAATACGAACGACCTTCGCATGGCGTCGCGGCTGAGCGACGAGCAGATGGAGGTGCTCAGCGATCTGGCGACGATCTATCCGGAAGCGCGCATGGCGGTCCGCAACCCTCGCGCAAAGAGGAGCATGCCGGTGGTGCCCATCGTCACAGCTGGAACCGCTGACATCCCGGTTGCGCTGGAAGCGGCGACTACTCTCGACGCGATGGGGATCCCGACGTCGACTCACTTCGATGTCGGCGTCGCGGGGATACATCGCCTTCAATCCATTCTGCCGGAGCTCGCCGCAGCTCGCGTGTGCATCGTCGTCGCGGGGATGGATGGGGCGCTGCCGGCAGTCATTGCCGGGTTGCTCCATGCGCCGGTAATCGGAGTTCCCACTTCAGTGGGAACCGGTGTTGCTCAGGGCGGAATGGTCGCGCTCAACACGATGCTCGCCAGCTGCAGCCCCGGCGTGGCGGTTGTTAACATCGACAACGGGTTTGGCGCGGCTTGTCTGGCGCTCAAGATCCTCGGCTGTAATCCCCCCGATTAACCCTCATCGTTTCGTAGAGGAGCACGTTCTCCGCCTGCTCGTCATGGCGCGTGCTGCGGTCGACGGCCGGCCTTCCTGGTAAGCCGGCGAGCCCTTGCTTCGCGCTCGCTCCCTGGAGTGGAATGGACAGTGCTGAATGACTGGTAACCTTTGCCGCGAGTGTGCTCATGGCTATCGCATACGGTGACCCGCAGCTGCTCAATCTTGGATTGTTGCTGATTCGCCTGATTTTTGGCCTGATAATGGCCGCTCACGGCGCTCAAAAGCTCTTCGGATGGTTCGGCGGCTACGGATTGGCGGGTACTGGCGGTTTTTTCGAATCGCTCGGCTTTCGCCCTGGAAAGACGTTCGCTGCCGCCGCCGCGCTCAGTGAGTTCGTGGGCGGCTGGTTATTCACCCTTGGTCTTTTTGGCCCAATTGGACCAGCGCTCATTCTCGCGGTGATGCTCGTTGCGTCCATAAGTGTGCACTTGCGCAATGGACTATTCGCGACGACGAACGGAGTCGAAGTGCCACTCCTCATTGCGACCGCGGTGGTTGGGGTAGCGTTAATTGGATTTGGGACCTACTCGCTCGATGCTGCTCTCGGACTCGCGACATTTTGGTCACCGGGACTCATAGGGCTGGCGCTGGCGGTCGGTGTGATTGGCGGCATCGCTAATCTCCTTCTCAGGAAAAGGCCGACGACACCGACAGTTTGAGACGCCGCGCGCCAGGGGCATGCGCTAGATGACGGAATCGACTGAGATCGCAACGCCGCCCGCGGCGCTCAGTCACCGCCAGATACTGATCGCGTTCAGCGGTCTCGTTCTGGCAATGCTGCTCGCCGCCCTAGACTCCACAATTGTATCGACCGCGCTCCCGACGATTGTGAGCGATCTGGGCGGACTCGAGCACCTGGCGTGGGTCGTGACCGGGTATCTGCTGGCACAAACGATCGTCACGCCGGTGTACGGAAAGCTCGGCGACCTGTACGGGCGAAAGATCGTGATGCAATCGGCGATCGTGCTCTTTCTCGTCGGTTCGGCGCTGTGCGGCCTAAGCCAGAACATGACGCAGTTGATTGTGTTTCGCGCCATTCAGGGGCTGGGCGGCGGCGGGCTCGTTGTCACGACCCAGGCGGTGGTCGGAGACATCGTGCCGCCGCGCGACCGCGGACGCTATCAGGGAATCTTCGGCGCCGTCTTCGGCCTCTCCAGCATCGCCGGCCCGCTGCTGGGTGGTTATTTCACCACGCACCTGTCGTGGCGGTGGATCTTCTATGTCAATCTGCCAGTCGGTATCGCCGCGCTGGTAGTGCTGGCCGTGACGCTCCCGTCGCTCTCACATAGGGTCGCTCGAGCCATCGATTACGCGGGCGCCTCGCTGCTCGCGGTGGTGCTGAGCAGCATCACGCTGATGGCGGACCTGAGCGGAACGACTTATCCGTGGTCATCGCCGGTCTCGATAGGATTGATTGCCGTTTCGCTGGTATCACTGGTCCTCTTCACGTTGATCGAGCGAAAAGCCGCCGAGCCCGTGCTGCCATTGCATCTTTTCAAGCGGCAGACGTTCATGGTCACTTCCGTCGTCGGCCTGATTGTCGGATTTGCTCTGTTCGGATCCGTCACCTACTTCCCGCTCTACTTGCAGGTCGTGAAGGGTGTGACTCCGACCGCGTCGGGAATGCAGATGCTGCCGATGATGGGCGGCATGCTGGTTACGTCGATCCTGTCGGGCCAGCTGATCAGCCGCACCGGCCGCTACAAGATATTTCCAATGCTCGGCACCGCGATCATGACGGTGGGGCTTTTTCTGCTGTCGCGCCTCACGCCGCAAAGCACGGACGCCACCGCTTCACTGCTGATGCTCATACTTGGCGTCGGACTAGGGATGGTAATGCAGGTGCTCGTGATCGCCGTACAGAATGACGTCGACTATCGCGATCTCGGTGTTGCGACCTCCGGCGCGACGCTGTTCCGGCTCATCGGCGGATCCCTTGGCACTGCGATTCTCGGAGCAATATTCGCGGCGCGGCTGAGCGTGAACCTCGTCCGCTTGCTGCCTCCCGGCACGGTGGCGAATGGAGCGGCGCGCAACATGAGCGTACAAGCGCTGCTGCAACTCCCGGCTCCGGCCAGGGCGGCATACGCGCAGGCGTTCACCGCCTCGCTCGACACAGTGTTCCTTGTAGCTACCATCGTGTGCGCGATTGGATTCATTCTCACCTGGTTTCTTCCCGAGCGGCCGCTTCGAGCAACCGTTGCGGCTTCGGCGCGCGATGCGGGAATGGAGGCCGGCGAGGCTTTTGCTCGCCCGTCGGACGAGGATTCCGTGGCCGCCCATCTGTACGCTGCGCTCGCCTCGCTTGCCGATCGTGATGTGCAGCGCGCGCACATCGAGCTGATCGTGAAGCGGGCCGGAGAGACTCTGAGCGCGCTCGGGGCGTGGCTTCTTGTTCAAGTCGAGCGCGAGCAAACGGTGTCACCGTTCGAGCTCGCGCGCCGCCGCGGCATCCCGGCCGAGCGCGCGCAGGCTGCTCTCGAGGAGCTGCGCAGGCGCGGACTGGTCACCGTCCCGCGCGTCGGTTCGACCACGCATTCCGAGCTCACTGCTGCCGGGTGTCAGGTGCTCGAGCGTCTCGTTTCGGCGCGACGCGCGCATCTGTCGGAGCTGGCCGAGGAGTGGGATCCGACGCGTGAGGGTGACGCGGGGGCGTACCTTCGGAAGGCAGTTCGAGATCTCGTGCCGGACGCGAGGCACGTGGGGTGAATTCAAAAAACTGCAACTGAACGAGAGGTCAGCTGGAGCCTGGCAGCGGACAGCTGTTAGCCTCACTACGTCGGGACGTCACCAGCACGGACCAGAGCACAATCAACTGCCTGTGCTTTCACGCCACGCATCGGCGTCCCGACGTTCTAAGGCTGACAGCTGACGCCTTTCAGGCTCCAGCTAACCTCTCGTTCAGTTGCAGTTGGAATACTCTGAAACACTATTTCTTGGAAAGATCTCTCACTGTTGCCGCGAGTGCCTGCACGCGCCCCGCATCTGAAGCAGTACGGGCGTCACGGTCGAGCCGGGTTGCCAGCTGTGTCAGTGCCGCTCGCTCGCTCGCGCCCTTCAGCTTCTCGGCGCGACCGAGATCGCGCGCGATGCTGGTTGACCGATCGCGCGGAATTCCGTTATCGCGAACGAGCTGATCGAGATACGCGCGCGCTACGACGTAGCTAGCCGGCCACACCAGCTTCGGCTGGTTCTGCGGATTGAACACATCGAAGCGAACCAGCTTCGCCGCATCGATTTCGTTCTGCGACAGCAGGTCGCTCGGCTTGAGATCGAGCACATCCAGCCCGCGATCGATCTCGGAGGCGTAGATGTAGCCGTTGTACCAGTACGTCCCCCATTCGCCACCCAGCAGCAGCTTGGTCGCATCCATGGGTCCACGGTCGAAGAATGCGATCTCCTTCGGATGCGCGGCATCGGTGAAATCGAATACGGAGACACCGCCCTGGTACCAGGCCTGGGTCATGATGTCGCGGCCCGGGACGGGAATGAGCGAGCCGTTGTGGGCGACGCAATTCTCCTGGTCCGTCTGTACCACCGGAAGCTTGTAGTGGCCGGCCGGAGTCAGTTTGTCGCCGGTGCGGTAGAAAATCGCATCCGCGCCCCACGTGAGCTTGTCGGTTGCACGGCACCGGGGCGCCATTCCGCCGCCCCATTCGTCGCTGAACAGCACCTTCGTCCCATCATTGTTGAAGGTCGCCGAGTGCCAGTACGCAAAATTCGGATCGATGACGGCGGCGATTCGCTTCGGATGCACAGGATCGTGGATGTCGAGCAGAATCCCGTTCCCCGAGCATGCACCGGCCGCGAGCCCGATCGCGCTGTAGACGGTGATGTCGTGGCACTGATTCGTCTGAGAGGTGGTCTGCGTACCCACACCATGCGCGCCTCCCTGCCACAATCCGGCGATTGCGCCCGCGGAGTCCGCGAAGACGCGCGGAGAGTTGACCACGCGCGCGTTCTGAGGCGCGGCCACCGGCACCTGGATGATGTCGATCCGGAACAGGGAGGTGGTCGTATCTGTCAACGATGCGCCGCGCGAACACCCGGCGAGCTCGGAACCCGACCGAACCACACTCGTACCGGACACGTAGATGTAGACGTTCTCCGGATCATTCGGGTCGATCACCAGCGTGTGGGTGTGCGATCCACGGCAGGTCTGTACCGCGGCAACCTGCTTCGGGTGATCGAGGTCGCTGATGTCGAAGATGCGGACGCCACGAAAACGCTCGGCGCTGACCGTGTCGGTCACTCCCTGGCCGCCGCAGTCCACGCGACCGCGGGTCTCTTCCACAGAGAAGAACAACAGATTCTTGTAAATCGAAGGATCGCCCTGACCGCCGGGGCAGACGAATGACGTGCGGAGAGTCGGACTCTTCGGATTGGAGATGTCCCAGACCTGAAAGCCGTTGAAGCCGCCCTGAAACGCCAGGTTCCCCTTGAATGCGAGATCGCCGTTCAGGAAGGCAAAATCGCCCAGGTTCTGGGCGTTCCCGAAGTTCTGCGGTCGCGCGCCGTGGCCGACCAACTGCATGTTGCGGGCAACTTCGGCCGCATCGTTATAGCCGGCGCGGAGACCGATTCGCGGGTCATCGTGGCTGATGGCGACGCTATCACCCTGCGCTCCAGCGGTCGCCGCGACAAGCGACCCCGCAAGAATGAGTAGATGTCGGAAGCGACGAATACCGTTGCGGGAGGGCAAAGGCGGAACCGTAGATCTCGGTGTCATTTACGTTCTCTCTGGGTGGGGGGGGTTCGTGCTTAGGACTGGATTTGCTCAACGGTGCGACTTTGCGCCAGCAGGACCTAGCGCGGCGAGAAGGGCGCTCATGCGCGCAATCTCGGCGCGCTGGTCAGAATCCACTTCAGACGCGAAGCGAAAAACCTCGGCTTCCTGGGCGGAACCGGTGGTGCCGAGCAGGCTGGCAACCATTACCAGAGCGCCCTCATGATGGTGGATCATGTCCGTGAGGAAGAGTTTGGCGAACTCGTCGCCGTTCGTCCTGGCCAGCGCTGCCAGCTGTTCGGTCGTGAGCATGCCCGGCATGAGCGTGTCCGACATTGCCATGCCACGCATGTCCATGTGACCGGCCGCAGCCTGTTGATCGTGTAGCGCGCCACTGGCGGGAACCCGCTGGTGGCGGTCCTTGAGCCATTGCTTCATCATCGCGATCTCGTCCTTTTGGGAAACCTGTATGCGTTGGCCGAGGAGTCGGATGTCCTGCCGGGTTGTGCGGTCCGGTATGAGCGCGGTCATCGCCAGCGCCTGCGCGTGATGCCCGATCATCCCCTGCATGAAACGCACGTCCGCCACCGTGTAGCGCGGCGCGTCCTGCGCCGACGCGGATGCGGCCGCGATGAGCGCGAGTGCAACAACGAACTGGCGATCTCTGAACGATTTCTTCATGAGCTTGTGGGTTGAACGTATTGTCCCGCCGGTTTGTTGCAAGCTCACGACGGCGATGTAATCCGGATGTCAGCGACCGGGATTGTTGTGTCTGATTCGTTCGAGTGCCCACTCCGCATGCTCTGCCACGAGCGGCTCGGGGTCGTCGAGTGCCGCGACAAGTGTCGCCACGTCGTCAACTGCTCCAACGTTGCCGAGGACTGTCGCCGCGTTGCGCGCGAGTCCGCGCCGCTTCGCGCGTTTCATCGGTGACCCCTTGAACTCCCGGCGGAATGTGTCGTCGTCCATCGACAGAATCCTCCTCGCCACTGCCCGCGCATCGCCGTCGAGAATGTCGCGCGGGAGGAACGACTCTTCGCGAATATCCCGGGAGAATCGCACGTTCCACGGACAAACGTCCTGGCAGATGTCGCAACCATAGACGAGGCCGCCGATCTTCTCGCGCTGTTTCGGCGGAATCGCGCCCTTTGCCTCGATTGTGAGGTAGGAAATGCACTTCGTGGCGTCGAGCACCCGCGGCTCGACGAAGGCATCGGTTGGACAAGCGTCCAGGCAGCGAGTGCAGGTGCCGCATCGATCCGTCTCGAATGGCGCATCGGGCGCGAGATCCAAATCAACAAGCAGGACGCCGATGAAGAAGAACGATCCAATGCGAGGACTGATAAGGTTGGTGTTCTTCCCGAACCACCCGAGCCCGGCGCGACGCGCGAGATCGCGCTCGAGGATGGGACCGGTGTCGACGTAAGCCTTTCCGCGGATCCGACTGCAGGCCTCCGACTCGAGCCAGCGATGGAGGTCGTCGAGTCTCGCGGTCATGACCTCGTGGTAGTCGTCGCCCCGGGCATAACGCGCGACAGCTCCGGTCGGCTCGCGACCGCCGTAATTCAGACCAACGACGATCGCGCTCGTGGCCCCGGGGACGGGCAGACGGGAGTCGCGGCGCTTCGCCGAGCCGCGTGGGAGATAGTCCATCTCGCCCGCGTATCCGCTCTCGACCCAGGAGTCGAACGCGTCGGCTGTCTCCATTGGGCCGAGCGATGTGATACCGACGAGGTCGAATCCCAGCCCGTACGCTTGCGCCTTGAGCAGATTTTCGAGGGACGATGTCTCGGCGATGGCGGCACTCACTCGCTTACACTCGCCCAGCGGGCATAACGCTCGACGTCAGTGACCGAAGGGACGGCATCGTAGTCCCCATATGCGGTGTACATACGCCAGCGGAGATAGGTGGGATCGGGCAGCGGAAGAAAGGGAAAGTGACGGTACCAGGTGTTTGACCTGAATCGCCAGGTGATCCGGATCAGATCGAGCGCAAGTCGCGGACGGCGTGTTGTACGCAACGCCAATCGGAACGCGAGTCGTAGCCACGGCATGTGCCTCGTAATATATAGAAGAGGTCATGTCACACTCCGACGCACACGTGCTGGGCCTCATCTCAGACACGCACGTACGGATTCGCCCGGGCGTTTACGCCGCCCTGACGGGAGCAGAGCTGATCCTTCACGCCGGTGATGTGGGTGGCTCCGCGATTCTAGACGAGCTGCGCCTGATCGCGCCGGTCAAGGCTGTGCTCGGCAACACCGACCCGCCTGGCGAGCCCGGGCTGGCCGAGGAAATCGTCCTCGAGGTCGGCGGATTGCGCGTACACGTCAGCCACGGTCACGAGGTCGGGAGTCCCACTCCGGCGAAGCTGGCAGTGCGGTATGATGCTGATATCGTCGTCTATGGCCACACACACCGGCCGCTCGTCACGCAGCACGATGGCAGACTGTTCGTCAATCCTGGGGCTGCGGGCGCGAAGCGATTCAATATTTCTCCAAGCGTCGGAAAACTGACCGTCGCGAACGGGAAAGTGGAGATTGAGATCATTGACATCCCTTGAGCTGATGACGGAAGAAGTACAGGTATGGGTGGCGTCTCTCGACGTGACTGACGAGCGGTACGACACCCTCGCGCGCGTGCTGCCCTCCGAGGAAAAGGACCGCGCCGCGAGCCTCACGCCGATTGCGGCGCGACGCTTCGTGGTCGCGCGCGGCATTCTGCGCACTCTCCTGTCCGGCTTTACGGGCACGTCCGCGGCAAAGCTGCGCTTCAGCTACGGGAATTCTGGAAAGCCTTCGCTCATCGATCGCGACGACATCCACTTCAACATCTCGCACTCGGCTGATCTCGGGTTGTTCGCGTTCGCGCCGGATCGTCCCGTGGGCGTGGATGTGGAGCACGAGCGGCCGGTGAGGCGCCTGCTCGACGTGGCCCAGCGTTTCATGTCCGACGACGAGCTCCGCTCCCTCGTCGACACGTCGCCCGACGAGCGAGATGCGGCGTTTCTGAAGTCGTGGGTCGTGCGCGAAGCGCGTCTCAAGGCGGAAGGGAAAGGCGTCTGGTCGGGGTCGGAACACATCAACCCACGCCCGAGCCTCACGCACAAGCTTTTCGCGCCGCGCCCCCGCTACATCGCCGCGATCGCGGCTCCCGAATCCGACTGGAGGCTCTACACCTGCGCAATGAAGGACTAGCAGGCGCGACAAGCGTTCGCCCGAAATAGCCTGTCCCTGGCAGGGCATTGCCATACCCTTACCTAGCCGGCTTTGCGCTCGCTGAGCACAGCCAACTTATTTAGATGCCTGACACCGGGGACGGTGTCACGGAACCGGTCACGGCTCCGACCTGGATCGAACTCGACGAGGAGGTAGGATGGGGAAGATTTCCGGTTTGTTTGGTGCGCTGATTCTTGTGCTCACTACGGTTTCATGCGGTGGATCGACTGGTCCCGGTGGCGGTGGCGGTGGCGGCGGCGGCGGGGGTGGTGGCGGAGGCGTCTGCGCACTGAACACCTTCTGCATGACCATCAGCAACACATTCTCGCCGACGACGCTGACGGTTGGGGTCGGCACGACGGTCACATGGGAGAACGACTCTGGCCAGCAGCACAACGTGACCTGGAACGATGCCGCCGGGCTGAACGCCGCACTTGCGGGTGATGGCACTGGTGATATCGGTGTCAACGACATCTTCAACACCGGCACGCACACGCGACTGTTCAACACTGCCGGCACCTACGCATTTCACTGTAGCATCCATCCGGGGATGAACGGCACACTCACCGTCCAGTAATCCCGTCTAGAAGAAAGAGACTCCGTCCAGGGTCTTCGGAGCCGTGATACCGAGCGCGGCAAGAGCGCTCGGCATCACATCCACCGTGCGCCGGGGTATGCCAGTTGGCGGCCGGTTCAACAGCAGCGGCACGAGCATGTGCTCCCGATGCAGCGCTCCATGCGACGAGACGTGTGGAATCGGCTCGTATCGGGCTCGGTAATCCCAGTCCCTCGCGGCTGAAAGAATGATGTCGCCGCTCCGCGGGGATGCAACGAGATGCGCGATCTGCACGATCGCATCGGGATAGTCACTTTCGAACGTGAGGTCGTAGGCTTCGTCGTCGCCAATGGATTTCTGCTCTCCGATTCCGAGCGGATCACCGGTGCGGGGCGTGTAGGAATACCTTGCCTCGCTCCATGCAAGCATCGCGGCCCCCCGGCCCCGCCCGCGAATCTCGCACGAGCCCGGGCTGGTGGGGAGAATCAACAGATCGACCGATTGGCGGGAGAGGAGTCTCTCCGACAGATCGTTCCATCTGCCGCCGAGCGCCGGCCACCACGGGCGAGTTTTTTGATCAATGTCCAGGTACAGGTGCGCCATCGCGTTGCCGCTCACCATCACGGCGATGTCGGCGGACGTATTAAATGCCCACGGGTGGGCGAGTGTGCTGTATCCCCACTCGGCGAACAGCGCGACGAGATCCTCGTGCTCGCGCACGGACGAATGTCCGTGATCGCTTCCTACCCACAGGCTCATTTTCTTCCACCGTCCATCGCGCTCCGCATCGGAGCGGATCTCCGCGACGGTGTCATTCACGATCCGCATCGCATCGCTGACGATCTGCGCATCTTGACCCTCGGCGTGGGACGTCTTGTCTATTCCGGTCAGGGCGATGAAAGCGAACCTCGTTCGCTGCTTGCGCAGGCGCAGGGCCGCTTCCTCTCCCACCAGCCGGTCGATCGCCAGCCAACCGCGCACGTTGCCGCGAAAGTGCGTTGCGGCCGCGCGCGCGACGAATGCCGCGCTCTGGCCGATGCGCTCACGGCGCCGAAGGCCCCGCCCGATCACGCTCAGCGCGCCGAGGCTAGGCTTGGCGAGCTCGAAGATGGTCGGCGACACGCGGTCGATGTCGCGATCCACGAACCGCATCTCGGGGCCGACGTAACTGCGCGCGTGTCCCGACAGTCTCGCGATGCGCCGCGAGCGATCGTACCACCGCAGTCCGGGAAGTCCGATGCTCCCCGGATATCTTCCCATCAGGAATGGCGCGTACGCCGGACCCGTGACGGACGGAAACGCCGACGTGATCGTGGAGAGCTGTCCTTCTTCCCGAAGTGCCGCGAGCGCCGGCGAATGACCGCCGTCGATGGAGCGAGTGAGCGCATCGGGTCTCACCCCATCCGCTATGATCACGACGACTTGCGCGCCATCACCTGGCGGGCTTTGTGCAGACCCACGCAACTTTAGTTTCCCTGTGAAGAGAGCCCGAAGGATCGTTCTCTGTTGGATTGAAGATGGTTCTACAGGACCGTCTCTGCTGAATTGAAGATGGTTCGGCAGGCTCTTTCACTGTCGGTTCAAGACGGTTCGCCAAGCCCGCGTCAGCGGCCAACGATGAAGAAAAGAAAAGATAAATCCAACGACCGCCCGACGAATTCGGGTGGCACGCGGTCAACGCGGGCGCGCACCGCCGGCGGCAAGAAGCTTAATCCCGAGGTGATGGCCTCCGCCGAGCAAAAGGCGCTCGAGGGACTCAAGCAGAGGACAGAGGAAGGGCATCTCAAAGCGGGAAGAACCCCACCGTCACAGCAAGGAGCGGGAAAACTGGCGGTCAAGACGCGCACGGTCGATGAGGCCATTCGCGACTCCTCGCCCGTCACCGAAGACGAAAAGCTCCTGCAGCAGTCGGGGCCGCGCACTGATTTCACGAGAACGGACCCGTGGCGCGTGTTGCGCATCATGGGTGAGTTCATCGATGGATTCGACACGCTCGCGTCCGTCGAGAAAGCGGTTACGATCTTCGGTTCGGCGCGCATCGGGCCCGACGACCCCCACTACGATGCGGCGGTGGAAACAGCGCGCCTCCTGGCGGTGGCGGGCTTCGACATCATCACGGGTGCCGGACCCGGCATCATGGAAGCCGGAAACAAGGGTGCGCGGCTGGGTGGCGGCCGGTCCATCGGCTGCAACATCGAGCTGCCGTTCGAGCAGGGCGCGAACCCGTACGTCGACACGCTCATCCACTTCAAGTATTTCTTCGTCCGGAAGACGATGTTCATCAAGTACTCGGTGGCGTTCGTCATCTTCCCGGGCGGTTTCGGCACGCTCGACGAGTTGTTCGAGGCACTCACACTCATTCAGACGGGGAAGATCTACAGGTTTCCCGTCATTCTCTTCGGCCGCTACTACTGGGCGGGATTGCTGCGGTGGTTGCAGGCTCGAGTCCTGAGCGAGGGCAAAATTTCGGATGGAGATCTGGATCTCATGCTCGTAACGGATGATCCGGCGGAAGCGGCAAATGCGATCATCTCGGCGTACAAGTCGCTGGGCAAGACCGCCGGACAACAATTCGAGGAAGTCGTGGAAGGACCAGATGGCAAAAGGAAGTAAGGGCAACGGAGAGGGGCGAGAGCGCGGCGGCTTCAAGTCGTCGCGGCACGGCAAGTCGTCGGCGGCCGGACCCAAGGCGCAGCAGAAGCTCGCGGCGGAAGAGCGGGAGAAGAAGGGAGTACAGCACACCGCGCACGAGACCAGCCGCTTTCTCAAGGGACAGCGCATCGATCCTCGCCGCATCGATGGCAAGGAAACAGTCGCCGAGCTGATCGACGGAACGTACCTCGCCTACAACGCCGCGCGACTTCGCGAGGCTTGCCAGCTCTTCACCGGAAAGATGCTCGAACCCGATGTCACGGTCGGGCTCTCGATCACCGGCGCGCTCACTCCGGCGGGGCTGGGAATGTCGGCCCTCATTCCGCTCATAGAAGGAGGATTCGTCGACTGGATCATTTCTACCGGCGCGAATCTCTACCACGACACGCACTTCGGGCTCGGGCTCGCGATGCATCGCGGCAACGCGCAAGAGTCAGACGTCGTGTTGCGCGAGGAAGGAGTCGTCCGCATCTACGACATCTTCTTCGACTACGATGTGCTTCTCTCGACCGATGCTTTCTTCCGGAAGATCATCACCGGAAAGGAATTCCAGCGAGCGATGTCGAGCGCGGAGTTTCACAACCTCGCCGGCAAGTACGTTCGCGAGCGTGAGAAGGCGCTCGGCATTGGGCAGAAGTCGCTGCTCTCGGCCGCTTACTCCGCCGCGGTACCAATCTACACGTCGTCGCCAGGCGACAGCTCGATCGGAATGAACATCGCGGCGCTGGCGCTCGACGGGAACAAGCTGCTGCTGGATCCCAACCGCGATGTAAACGAGACGGCTTCGATCGTTCTCGATGCGAAGCGCGGTGGAGGGAAGAGCGGCGTCATGATTCTCGGTGGTGGTAGCCCCAAGAATTTCATGCTGCAGACCGAGCCGCAGATCCAGGAGGTTCTCGGAATCGACGAAAAGGGACACGACTTCTTCCTCCAGATCACGGACGCGCGCCCGGACACGGGCGGTCTTTCCGGGGCGACGCCGGCGGAAGCGGTGAGTTGGGGCAAGATCGATCCTGACCGACTTCCGGATGCGGTGGTTTGCTACCTGGATTCGACGGTCGCGCTGCCACTGCTCACGTCCTACGCTTTTGCGCGGCACCAGCCGCGGCCGTTGAAGAGGCTGTTCGACCGACGGGAAGCAATGATGTCGAAGCTGAGGGAGGAGTACGAGAAGTCGTCGGCCCAGCCGGCAGCCATCGATCACACGGATTCGAAGCTTCCGCAGCACCGATAGATCGGGGCGGTCGGCGTCATGTTCCGGAGCGCCCCTCTCTCGATGCGCTTCGCATGGCCGGGTGATTGCCTCCCGGTGACGGACTCCCTAGCTTGGATTAGCGGGCGCCCGGCCTTTCATCGCAGTCGGGCGCTCGTTTTTCGGTAAGGGCGCAGCACCCTCTGGAAGGCTCGAGTCGCATGATCGAACAACTCAAGATAAAACTTGGAGAGGAGGCCCAACGCCTCCAGCACGAGCTGAGCGTCGTGCTGCCGCAGGAGATTCGCAAAGCCGTCGAGCTCGGCGATCTCCGTGAGAACAGCGAGTATAAAGCTGCGCTCGAGCGACAGCAGTTCGTACAGGCTCGGCTGGGCCAGCTGCGCCAGCGGCTGAGTAAGCTGTCGCAGATCGACGTGTCACAGATTCCGTCGGACAAGATCGGACTCGGCTCGCAGGTGGTGGTGCAGGACGAGAAGACCGGTGAGCGCGAGAGCTATAGCCTCGTCTTCGGCGACTCGGTCGAGTTCGAGGAGGGGCACGTGAGCATGTCGTCGCCGATCGGCAAGACGCTGGTGGGAAGAAGCGTCGGCGAGACCGTTGTGCTCAAGCTTCCGGCTTCGACACGTCGCCTCAAGATCATCCAGCTCAAGACCATACACGACGCGGCGTGAGTAGTCACGGGGGGCGACTAATTGCCCCCCACTCACCGCCTGTTTGCGGTCGTCCACCGTCACGCGCGGTCAAGGCGCTTGTTGCGCCCTGCGCACGTGGGTAGCGTCTCCTCAGAAACCAGATGCGTCGGGAGGCGTTTCACTATGAAGGGTGTTCTTGTAATGCTGGCAGTTGCTTCGCTTTGCGGGTGCGGTGGTGGGGGCGGCGGAAGTGCCGCCGGCCCATCAACAAACAATGGCGTCAATACCCCTCCGCCGGCCGGAGGAATCTCAGTCAACAACGACGCGTTCTCGCCCGCGACGAAATCCATCACTGCTGGAACCAGCCTTCAGTGGGCATGGAACTCGTGCACGAGCGGCGATCCCTACAGTGGCACTGGCCAGACGTGCGTGGAACACAGTGTGACCTTCGACGACGGATCCGCTTCGTCGGCGCTGCAGAGTCAGGGAACGTTCAGCAAGACGTTCAACACCCCAGGTACCTACACGTATCACTGCCAGGTACACGGGACAATGGGGATGACGGGAACGATCACGGTCACCCAGTAATCGCCGACTGGTCAGCCGTGAGCGGTCGTTCGGGCTCTGTGGTCTGAAGAAATCTCGAAGCAGCACTTTGGACGTCCTGAACGATCGCACCGCTCCGTCACTTCCGCGCCGACCACTTCGGCCACCAGGGTAGTGACGGCCGCACAAACGCAATGATCCGCCTCCACAGCCCGCGACAGCGGACACGCGCGTCCGACAATACGGTACGTGCGGCCTGATTTCTCGACCGACGTTATTCCGCCAAGAGCGTTGAGCAAATCCGAGGCGCCGTTCACGCGTGATGAAAGCGGGCCCTCCGATTGGCTGAATCCGCGCGCGAGCCGCTTACCGACGCGCTTAAGAAAAGCGACGACCTGCGGCGTCGAGGTCCGGTCGCGGAGCTCCTCGAGGCACGCGATCAGCACCGGCGCGTACGCCCGCGAAAAGGCTTCCTCTCCCCCCGGGCTGAGCGAGTAGATCGATGCTGGTTGTCCCACGACGCCGATCTTCCGTACTCGTTCCTTGCGCACGGTTCCCGAGCGCTCGAGCGCGTCCAGATGAAAGCGCACCGCGTTGTCGGTGACACCGAGGCGTTCGGCGAGGTCGTCGACGGTCCACGCGCTCTCTCGCAAGAGGGCGAGGAGTCGATCTCGCGTCGCGTCGGCGCGGAGCTTCGTAGATGGGCGGCGCGTTTCAGTCATTTGCCCTCCAATTTACCGCCATCCGCCGAATAAGTCAAAGCAAACCTTGACTTATCTGCATGGACTGAATAGTGTGCGGCTGCAAGGAATCTCACGCTCGGTTTCTCTCTCGGAGGTTTTGAATGATTTCGCAGAACCGCACTATCAGATATGGCACCATGGCAGCATTGGCCGTCGCTTTTGGATTGCCTGTCGTGGCGGCGCGATCCCAGTCCGGCGCCCCCAAGCTCGACGATCCTACGATCGTCGCGATATTCGATGCCGCCAACACGTATGATATGGAGACGGGAGCGCTCGCCGTAAACAAAGGCCATTCAAAGGCGGTTCGTGATTTTGGAACAATGCTCGTTCGAGACCACCGGAACGTCCGGCAGCAGGGCCGGGATTTGGCGAAGTCACTCAAGGTGACCCCCACTCCACCCCGGGACTTCCCCTTGGCCAAGGCGCACGTAGCAGCCATGCGGAATCTTCGCGGCCTCCATGGAAGCGCATTCGACCGCGCCTTCCTCAATCACGAAGTTGATTTTCATAACGCGGTGATCGATGCCGTGACAAACACGCTGCTGCCGGCGACTCAAAATGCGCAGGTAAAAGATCTGGAGACCAAGGTTGCGCCGGCTTTCGTGGCCCACCGTGATCTGGCCCAAAGACTGCTCAACAAGCAGAAGTGACCGAGCATTCCGATGAGCTGACCGGCCCTGACCTGACGCAGGGTCTCGAGGTCAGCAGTATTCACGCGGGTCAGCTCATCGCCGGTCACGCATTTGGAGAGCCGGTGCTGCTCGTTCATGTCGAGCCAAACTGGTTCGCCGTGGGCGGCAAGTGCACGCACTACGGCGCTCCGCTCGACCAGGGTGTCCTCGTCAGCGAAACCATCCGCTGCCCCTGGCACCACGCCTGCTTCGAGCTCCGCGACGGGGCGGCATCCCGCGCGCCGGCGCTCAACGATCTGCCTTCGTACGATGTCGCAGTCGAGAACAACATTGTACGAGTCACCCGCAAACGAGATCGCGGACAGCTAAAGGCTGAAGGTCACCGGGCTCGCGGGTCGCCTGCGCCGGAACGTGTTCTGTTCGAGGAAAAGCCTACGACTGGCCCGGAGTCGGTCGTGATCATCGGCGGCGGCGCCGCTGGGAATGCGTGCGCCGAGATGCTGCGGCGTGAGGCATATAGAGGCCCGGTCACCATCATTGACCCGGATCCCGATGTGCCCTACGACCGGCCCAATCTCTCGAAGGACTATCTCGCCGGAAACGCGCCGGAAGAGTGGCTTCCACTTCATCCCCGAGAGTTTTACGTCGCGCAGCACATCGAGATTCTCTCGGGGCTGAAGGTCACGGCAATCGACCTCCGATCCAGAGCGGTGCATCTGAGCGATGGCAGTAGTCGGAATTACGGCTGCCTGCTCATCGCGACGGGCGCGACTCCCATCCGTCTGGACGTTCCGGGCGGCGATCGGATCGCCTACCTGCGTACTCTCGGAGACTGCCGCGCGATCATCGCGAAGCTCGGCGCCGCGAAGACAGCGGTGGTCATTGGTGCGAGCTTCATCGGATTGGAAGTCGCCGCCTCTCTCGTCAGCCGCGGACTGAAGGTGAGCGTCGTCGCTCCGGAGACGCTTCCCCTCGAGCGTGTGCTCGGTACCGAGCTGGGAACTCTCGTCAAGACTGTTCACGAGCAGCAGGGCGTCACGTTTTGCCTCGGGCGCACGGTGACAGCCATCGAGGAGAAGAAGGTGGTTCTCGACGACGGATCCCGGGTCGACGCGGACCTGGTCGTTGCCGGAGTTGGAGTACGGCCCGACCTGCAGCTCGCCGAATCAGCCGGCCTGACGCTCGATAACGGGCTCGCCGTCAACGAGTTTCTCGAGACCAGCGCCAGCGGAGTCTTTGCCGCCGGTGACGTGGCACGCTGGCCTGACGCGTACTCTGATCTCCGTCTTCGCATCGAGCACTGGGTCGTGGCCGAACGTCAGGGACAGGTCGTCGCTCGCAACATGCTCGGCGCCCGGGATTGCTTCGACGACATTCCATTCTTCTGGAGCGCCCACTACGACAAGTTGTCAATACAGTACATCGGTCACGTCGAGCGTTGGGATGAAACCAGAATCGAAGGAGACGTGATGAAGATGGACTGTGCGGTTTCCTACATGGTTGGGAGCAGGCGCCGGGCAATGGCGACAATCAATCGCGATCGAAAGAATCTGGAGACGGAAGTGCAGCTGGAAACCGAGCTATTGCTCAAACCGCCGCCGGCTGTCACGCTCGAAGCGACGGAGGCCTGACCAATGGCAACACGACTGGTTCGCGCTTCTGAGGATGATGAAACCACTGAGACCGATCGCAGCGGTGAGTTCGAGGATCTGATACGGCGCGAGCTGGAACTGATCGGCGAGGATCCCAAGCGCGAGGGCCTGCTCGAGACTCCGCAGCGCGTCGCCAAGGCAATGAAGTTTCTGACCGAAGGCTACAACTCGAGCGCCGAGGAAGTGGTCGGTCGGGGCATCTTCAAGGAAGAGCACGACAACATGATCATGGTGCGCGACATCGAGCTCTACTCGCCACCTATGCATGATGATGCGCGGAGTGCAGAAGCAGAACTCGAAGACGATCACTTCGGCGCTTAGAGGCGCATTCCGCGAAGATCCCAAGACGCGCGACGAATTCCTGCGTCTGGCTCATTCCTCCAGCGGAACCCTCCAGTTCTGACGGGAGTGATGGCTACGCCTTGCTGATCGCGAATATGTGCGCGACATCTTCCTCGAATTCCTGGATGCGCGCTCTTTTCACCTGATCGTTCCAGCCGAGAAGTGGCGCCACAATGTCCGCGGCGCGCGGCGCGACGTTCCTTCCGTGATCGCGCGTCTCGAACGCCAGATGCGTGCGGCGGACCAGCAAGTCGCTGAGATCCTGCGCCATCTCCCTCGAAACGCCGTAAACGAGATGCGCTCCCGTATAGGGGAGTCCTTCTACCAGCGGTTTTGAAAGAGCACGGTCTTCTTGCTGCAGCCGCGCGATTTCCTTCGGGCGATCCGCGCCCGGAAGCTCGACGGAGTCCGTAGCAGCCGCCTTCTTCTCGCGGCCAAGCGCTTCCTGAACGCGGTCCACGATCTCGGCAGCCATCGACCGGTAGGTCGTGAGCTTGCCACCCGTGACATTGATCACCCCGGAACTGTCGGTCACGATGCTGTGCTCGCGCGAGACCGCGCCTGGATTTGCGGCCTTGGCGCTTGCGAGCGGACGGATCCCCGCCCAGGCGCTCACCACATCATCAGGGGTGAGCTGAGCCCGCGGAAAGTATGCGTTTGCCGAGCGAAGGAGATATTCCACGTCGCTGGCTGAGGCGTGCACCGTCTCTGGAGATTCGTCGGTCCAGGTATCGGTCGTGCCGATAATCGCCTGCGGCCCGGCGGGGAGGCAGAACATGACGCGACCATCAACGGGGGAGATGAGAGTAAGTGCGTCCCGGTTTCCTACGCGTTCTCGAGGCACTCCAATGTGAACGCCCTTGCTGCCGCGCAGCCGCCGAGCACGTTCGTCGCTGTCGAACGCGTTCTGCCAGACGCCGGTCGCATTGACGACGACTCGTGCGCGGATGTCCCGGCTTTCGCCGGAGTGCTGCGATCTCGCGACCGCTCCCACGGCCTTGGCGCCATCGCGAATTATCTCGCTCACGCGTGTATGACTCAAGACGGTCGCACCGAGCTCTCGAGCGGCGATCGCGTTCGCCACCGTCAGACGCGCATCATCGGTGCTTGCGTCGTAGTAGACAGCGCCGCCCGTAAGCCCCACACTGTTGAGACTCGGCTCGCGTTCAAGTGTCTCCGCCGCGTTCAGCGTCGAGTGCTTCCGCGATCTCCCCACCGCCATTAGCTGATACACGAGGAGTCCGGCGCTCAACTTCACCTTTCCGACGCGAGCACCACGGTAGATCGGCCAGGTGAAGGCCAGCGGCTTCACCAGGTGCGGGGCAATCCGAAGCAGTGTCTGCCGCTCGCGGATCGACTCGTGAACGAGGTGCAGCTGCCCCTGCTCCAGATACCGGATTCCGCCGTGAATCAGTCGCGAGGAGCGGCCCGACGTTCCGCTCGCGAAGTCGTCACGCTCGACCAGCGCAACGTTCAGGCCGCGCATTGCAGCATCGCGCGCGACGCCGCAGCCAGTGATGCCTCCCCCGATTACGAGAAGGTCGAATTTGTCCCCAGAGAGTCCAGTCATTCTAGCAAGGTCGAGAGGGCCGCGGAATCAGCCAAAGTATAAGGAATTTGATCGCAAGATTCGGATATCGCGCTTTCTGGCGTGCCAGCATCGTTCGGTACGAGCAGTTAGACAGACCGTTCGACCAGTGGGGATACGATGCAAGCTTATCGCGTAGTGGCCATGGGAGATCAGACCACTGGCTGTTATGATTTTCTGATCGAGAGGACGACTGACGAAGATGACCTCGAGCAAGACGAGAGATCAATCGGAGGACCTTCCCATGAATGAAGCCATTGCCTGGGAGTCCGTCCTCAACAGAGACGCCTCTGCCGATGACCGCTTGCTCTATGGAGTCACCACGACGGGCATCTATTGCCGTCCATCGTGCCCCTCGCGGCGGCCGAAGCGCGATAACGTCGCCTTCTTCTCCTCCGCGGCTGCCGCGGAGCACGCAGGATTCCGCGCCTGCCAGCGGTGCACTCCGAATCGCGCGAAATCGCCACACCGCGGCGTCGAGCGCGCGCGGGATTACATCGACACCCACATCGGTGATCTCGGCGAGGAGCGCATCACGCTCGAGCTGCTCGGCGAACAATCGGGTCTCAGCCCGTATCATCTCCAGCGGAAATTCAAGGAGCTCCTCGGGCTGACACCGGCGCAGTACATCCGCGCCCGGAAGAGCGAGCGACTCAAGAGCGAGCTGAAGCGCGGCGAAACCGTGAGTCGTGCCACCTTCGGCGCCGGATACGGCTCCAGCAGCAGAGTTTACGGCGATTCCGACAAAAGGCTCGGAATGACGCCGGCAACGTATCGTCGTGGCGGTGCGGGAGCGCACATCGACTACGTGACTGCAAAGACTTCGCTCGGCACTCTGCTCGTCGGCGCGACCGATCGGGGCGTCTGCGCGGTGACGCTCGGCAACGACGCAAAGACTCTCGAGGCGGCGCTCGAGCAGGAGTATCCAGCGGCAACGCGCACGCACGTCGCGACTCCATCGAGTTCTCTAAGCGGTTGGGTGGCGGAAATTATCGAGGCTGTAGATAGCGATCGCGTGCGGCTGGACATTCCGTTTGACATCCAGGCCTCCGCATTTCAATGGAAGGTGTGGCATGAGCTGCAGAAGATTCCGTTCGGCGAAACGCGGTCCTACGGTGAAATCGCAACTGCAATCGGATCTCCGAAGGCCGTGCGGGCGGTGGCAAGCGCGTGCGCGAACAATCGAGCGGCTGTCGTTATCCCGTGTCATCGTGTCGTACGGCAGAGCGGCGCTCTCGGCGGATACCGGTGGGGCCTCGAGCGCAAGAGGCAACTGATCGAGAAAGAGCGTGCCACCAGAGACAAGGGCACGTCCTAGATAGATAAACGGCGCCCGTCTAAGTTCCCTTCATGGCTACATTCGGGAACGGGCGCCGCGTCGCGATAGTTGCGGGCGTGCGGACGCCATTTGCAAAAGCTGGAACCGCCTTCAAGACGATTTCCGCAATCGACCTCGGCAAGCTGTGCGTAGCGGAATTGTTGCAGCGCACGAATCTGGACGGGAAGGAAGTGCAGGCGCTCGTGTTCGGCACGGTGATTCCATCGGTGGTCGCGCCGAACATCGCGCGTGAGGTCTCGCTGCTGCCGCTCCTGCCCAAGGGCGTCCAGGCCTACACCGTGAGCAGAGCGTGCGCGTCGGCGAATCAGGCGATCACCGACGCCGCTGACCAGATCGCTCTCGGCCACCTCGATGTCGCGATCGCTGGCGGCTCGGAATCTCTGTCCAACATTCCGATTCTTCACTCGCAAAGGTTTGCCGAGACGCTCCTTCTCGCGTCGAAAGCGAAATCGCTGCCGGCGCGGCTCCGGACTCTCGCGCGCCTGCGTCCGAAAGATTTCATTCCCATCACCCCGGCGATCGCCGAACCCACGACCGGCGAGACGATGGGGCAGTCAGCGGAGAAAATGGCCAAGCTCAACGCGATCACGCGCGAGGAGCAGGATCATTTCGCGCTCCGCTCGCACCGGCTCGCGTCCGCCGGCACCGCCGATGGAAGATTGACGGCCGAGATCATGCCGGTCTACGTGCCGCCCAAGTTCGAAAGCGTGCTGACGTCTGACAATGGGATTCGCGAGGACACGAGCTACGAGCAGCTGGCGGCGCTCAAGCCCGTGTTCGACAGAAAGTACGGCAGCGTGACGGCGGGCAATTCGTCGCCCCTCACGGATGGTGGCGCGTGCGTTCTGCTCATGAGCGAGGAGAAGGCGAAGGCGCTCGGCTATGCTCCGTTGGGGATAATCAAGTCGTATGCGTACGCGGCGCTCGATCCGGGAGAGCAGCTACTCCAGGCACCGGTGCTGGCCGCACCGGTCGCGCTCAAGCGCGCAGGCCTCTCGTTGAAGGACATTGACCTGGTGGAGATGCACGAAGCGTTCGCCGCGCAGGTGTTGTCGAACCTGAAGGGATTCGAATCGAAGTGGTGGGCAGAGAGAGCGGGTTTCTCACAGCCGGTGGGCGAGGTGGACAGAGCGAAGCTCAACGTCATGGGCGGCTCGATCGCCATTGGCCATCCATTCGGAGCGACCGGTGCGCGAATCACGACGACGCTTCTGAACGAGCTGCAACGGCGCGGCGGGCAGTTTGGACTGATGACCGTGTGCACGGCCGGCGGTATGGGCTTCGCGATGGTGGTCGAGAGAACACAATGAGCCCGACTTCGGAAGTTACGATCGGCGGGCTGGTAGGCACGCGCTGGAAGCCGGCGCTCTCGGTCGAGGTCACGGATGGCATCGCGATCATAACGTTCGATCTCCCGAACGAGTCGGTCAACAAGCTGAACCGCGCGGTCAAGGACGAGTTCGTCGCGCTTGTGAGCAGGCTGGAGCGCGACACCACCGTCACGGCCGCGGTGTTCGTGAGCGGCAAGCCCGACGTGTGGATTGCGGGCGCCGACATCGAGGAGTTTGTGCAGCTGAAGACCGCTACGGACGCCGAGCGGCTGAGCAGGGACGGTCAGATGCTGCTCGATTCGATTGAACACCTTCGAGTGCCGATAATCGCCGCGATACATGGCGCGTGTCTGGGCGGAGGACTCGAGACCGCGCTCACCTGCCACTATCGCATTGCGACCGATCATGCAAAGACCATCCTCGGTCTTCCCGAAGTTCAGCTGGGGCTGATTCCCGGCGCGGGCGGAACGCAGCGGCTGCCGCGCAGAATCGGACTCACGAACGCGCTGGACATGATTCTCACCGGCAAGCAGGTCCGCGCCAAGAAAGCGCTCGACTTGGGGCTGATCGATGAGCTCGTGCACCCGTCCATACTGCGCAGCGTCGCGATCCAGCGGGCACGTGAGGTCGCGGAGGGAAGAAAGAAGAGCGAGCGGCACACCGGAGGAATAAAGGGCCTGCTCATCGATGGGAAGNNGCGCGATCGTGCTCAGAAAGGCTCGCGAGCAGACGCTCGCCAAATCGCGCGGACACTATCCCGCGTTGATCGCCGCGATCGATGTCATCGCCGCCGGTTATGCCAAGGGCGTTGCACACGGTTATCGCGAGGAGTCTCGCCGTTTCGGCGAGATGGCGATGACGGATGTGTCGCGGCAGCTGATCTTCCTCTTCTTCGCGACGAACGAGCTGAAGAAAGATCCTGGCGTCGACCCGGCACAGTACCCGGACCTGCCCGTCTCCGATTTCGACCCGCTGCCAATCAACAAGATCGCGATAATCGGCGCCGGATTCATGGGAGCGGGCATCGCATCGATCGCGGTGCAGCACGGGAGTCTCGTTCGCCTCAAGGACGCGGATCACACGCGCGTGGCGAAGGGGTACGCGGCGGTTCGCGATATTCTCAAGGAGCGGCTCACCAGGAAGCAGATCACGAAAATCCAGTACAGCGATTACATGGCGCTGCTGGGTGGCACCGTCGACTACTCCGGCTTCGGAAACGTCGATCTCGTGATCGAGGCCGTGTTCGAGGATCTCGCGATCAAGCATCAAGTTCTCCGCGAGACGGAGGCGGCGATCCACGCCGGGGCGATCTTCGCGACTAATACATCTACAATTCCGATTTCCTTGATCGCCCAGGCAGCGAGCCGTCCGGAGCGCGTGCTCGGAATGCACTTCTTCTCTCCTGTGCACAAGATGCCGCTGCTCGAGGTGATCACGACCGCGGAGACACATCCGCAGGTGACCGCGACAGCCGTGGCCTACGGGAAGAAGCTTGGAAAAACCGTCATCGTCGTGAACGACGGGCCGGGATTCTATGCCAACCGGATTCTCGCGCCCTACATCAACGAGGCGGCCATCCTGCTCGATCAAGGCGTCGCCGTAGACATCATCGACAAGGCACTGGTGGATTTTGGGTTTCCTGTGGGGCCGATCACGCTCATCGACGAGGTCGGGCTCGATGTCGCGACCAAGGCGGGAAAAATCATGGCCGAAGCGTATCCGGACCGGATGCAGCCGGCGAAATCGATTCAGGCCGTCGTTGCGGCGGGGCGCTACGGTAGAAAGTCGAAGAAGGGCTTCTTCACCTACGACAAGGAAGGGAAGAAGGGCGAGGTCGATCCCTCTGTCTACGCTCTGTTCCTGGCGCCGGGTAGCATTCCGATCGTGAAACCGATCGCGCCCACTGCCGGGACCGAGGCGCCGGCGCGACCAGAGATGCCAGCCGCGCAGATTCAGCAGCGGACGATTCTGGCGATGCTCAACGAAGCCGCGCGCTGCCTGAGCGACGGGATCGTTCGCTCGTCACGCGATGGCGACGTTGGAGCGGTATTCGGAATCGGCTTCCCTCCGTTCCGCGGCGGACCATTCCGCTACATGGATTCACTCGGCATTCAGATCGTGGTGCAGCGTCTCGAGGATCTCAACGCGCGCTTTCCGGGGCGGTTCGAGCCAGCGGAGCTGCTGCTCGAGATGGCTCGTCGGAGGCAGGTCTTCTATCCCGACGAGCGCTCGTGAGGAGAGTGCCGGCCACATTGCGTTCGTCGTCTCTCGTGGTCGCGTCGGTGCTCGGGCTTGCCGCGTGCGCGCCGACCACGCGCAAACCGTTGACTCCGGCTGACTATCCCCGAACCCGTCCCGAGCTGACACGATATCGCGAGACCTCCCACTACGAGGATCTAAGGAAGTATCTAGACTCGCTGCGCGCGCTGCGGGCCCCGTTGGTGTTCGGATCGATCGGCAAGACGAACGAGGGACGCGACATTCCTTACGTTATCGCGTCACGCCCGCTCGTCTCAACGCCATCCGAGGCGAAACGCCTGGGCCGGCCGATTGTGTACGTTCAGGGCAACATCCACGCGGGCGAAGTGGAGGGGAAAGACGCGCTACTGGCGCTGCTTCGCGATCTCTCCTTCTCCAGTAAGCCGAATGTTCTCGACTCCATCGTTCTGATCGCCGTCCCGATCTACAACGCCGACG
>PKVB01000143.1 GCA_003131365.1 Gemmatimonadota bacterium
CCTCGCTTGATGTTGAGCTCTCTTCGTCTTGACCGTCTTCACGCTCAGACCGGAGTGCCGTTCAGCAGAGTAACGATGTCGCCAGGGGCCCGATTCATCGCGAGCACGCGAAGATCCTCGGGGCTCGTTCCTGGAGGAGCGAGGAGAACTTGCAGGTCCCGGACTCTTCGCTGAAGTGCGGCAATGCTCGCCGACTGTCCCGCGCAGGCGAGAATGACATCTATCTCCTCATTGTCCCCTTCAGCCGGCATACGCTCGGTAACCCGATCCGGCGATACCTCATGATTTTCCGGGAGCACGACGATGAGCGACTTTCTGGGCGTGCGCCGTCGTTCCCCGTTCCCCTGAGGCACGGCCGGTGTTGTTCCAATGCGGGCGTGCTGCATCACAAGCGATCGTTCCAGATCGTGGAGGGTGATCATCGTTGGCGAGGCGAACGAGTCGTGAGACGGGACGGCGTCAAGTCCTGCGATGGACATCCAGACATCCTACCTCCGGGCGGCCACGGGTCATGCATTGCTTGCTGGTCAGCGAGGCAAGAGGCATACTTCCCCGCGGCGTATCTAACTCCTTGTGCGAGTGGAGTTTACCTATTGCGGGTCGAGGCTTAGTGCGCGTGGCACGCTACGATTGCGTGGCGTTCCCGCTACAAGCCGAACTGCAACTATTCCGCGCAGTCACCTCAGATCTGGACGTGTGGTCGCGGCGTCGGCTCCCACGTCGCCATCTGCGTTTGCCGAAGTGCAGCCCACCAGGCAAGGAATCCGGCCGAAAAGACCGCGACCACGAAGCCGGCAATGGTGAGAAGCTTCGGCAATGAAGAGTCGCGGCGCTGAATCCCGACAAAGCCGGCGAGCAATCCGACCGACGCGATCCCGAGGAGGACGCGGGCGCTCACGCTATCAACAGCTAGCACGCAAAGCGCTGCATACGCGATTGGAGCAAGCAGGTACGGTAGCCAGCGAAGGAGCTTGTGGCTGATCAGCATGAGCGCAAAGCTGCCATGCACGAACGGATTCATAAGTCTGCGAAAGTAAAACAACGTGCTGAGGCCGCGAGCCATTGTTCGGACTTTTCGCGTTAGCTCAGTACGTATTTGCGCGGCGCGAGGAACTATGCAGACGGCCTCTGGAACGCTGACCGACCGATACCCCTGGATCCGCGCGTTGAGCGCCGACGCGAAGTCCCAGCTCAGCCCGGGCGGCAGCGACCGCGCATGGATGCAGCGGCGACTTCCGTAGAAGCAGCCGCTGGCTCCTACGATCGATCCAACCTGGGTCTCGAGATCGCGGATCCACATTTCGTAGCCGACGTAGCTCGACTCCGCCCCGGTTCCTTCGTTGTCGGAGTCGCCCATGCTTATGTCACGACCCGAGGCAACGCCGATCGTGGGATCGTCGAACACACGCACCAACCGTTTGAGCGATCCCGCGGGGAGAAGTATCGTGGAGTCGACATTTACCAGGATCTCGCCGCGCGCCACGGCTAATGCGGCATTTTCGGCTACGGTCTTCCCTCTCCGCTCGCTAAGACGGAGCAGCTCCACGCCATGCTCCTTCAGCCCCNNTTGGACGCATCGGAGATAACGAGGATCTGGAGCTTGTCCCGGGCGTAATCGAGCTCGAGGATTCCGCCGAGAGTGGCGCGGATACTCGAAGCGGCGTTGTACACGGGCACCGTGATGGTGACACTGGGCCAGACAGTGCCTGGCGGCGTCGCGATCGATTCTCGCCGCATTTTGGCCACCGCCCAGAGGATCAGGGGGTAGCCGGCATACGCATAGAGTGCGATGACTACCGGAGCAGCCGCGAGCACCGCAGCGAGAGCGAACATTCTGGCTTTGTCGGAAATGCGTTGACGGCAGGTACGGCGAGTTCAGACCCATTCCGCCCGAGAGCTGGTGGCGGAGTGGTGAGCTAGGGCGCCAGGCAGCGCGCCCTGCTCGATTGTCGCTAGGGGCATTGCTTATGCCGGAACCGCCGGAGCGCTAACTCGTTGCGCTGCAAGTTGTTCCGTGTGAATGCGCGGTCCGCCTTGAGATTNNCGATCTTGGTCAGCACTTTGTTGCAACCGCGCTACGGCGCTTGGCCGTTGCCGGTCCCGATGGCACCAGAACAACCATCTCTATATCCGGGGTGGCGCGATAATGCGCTCGCCTTAGCCGGGAAAAAAGAACAGCGACGAGAATGACGCTCGTCGCTGTTCCGGTGCTGCATAGTCCGATTCGATTGGTATCGTGGAGCGCCCGCCAGTTTAGGGCTTTCCGCTTATGTAGATGTGGTCGATGCTCATGAACTGGTCGGCAGGCACGGTGCCGCCGGAGCCGCCCCACGTTGGACTCCACTCCATGCTCTGCCATGTGCCGGCGCCCGAGACGAACTGTATTCCGCTGTAGCTGCCGACTTTCACGCCGTCGAGCCACCACTCTACCGAGCCGTCGGACGCGCCGCTCGAGTTGCCGGTGAAGACCATCTCCCAATGCGCCCACTGGCCTCGCACGAGCTGGCCCGACGCTCCGAGATTAGGAGCAAAGTCCGCGGTTTTCCCGGCGTCGAAGTTGCCGCCGGCCACAATGCCCTGCAACCACACTTCTGCGGTCAAACTGCCATTCCCCGTACCGGCCGCGTTAAGGAATAAGTGGTTGCTCCCGCCGATCCAGAAATGGAAGATCTTGTTGACGCCTGCCTGCTGTCCCACCCAGTTCGAGGACAGCTTGAGCCAGAAGGAGACGTATATAGTCTTGTTCGTGCCACCGAAAACTTTCTCCAAAACTGCCGGCGCGTTACCAGCTCCGAAGCCGGCTGGAAAGAGAATCTGCCCGACGGACGACGGCGATTTCGGAGCCGCCGCGTCCGACTGAATGGAATAATCCGATCCTCCGGTGTTGGTCCATCCATCCTCATTGAGGCTGCTGAATGAGCGTTCGGTGACCACCGTCATCCCGGCTGGCTCAACGCCGCCCGGTGGGGGCGGGGTGGCTGCCGTCACGGAGATCGCCGCGGTTCCAGTCTTCNNTCTTCGTTTCGCTCAACGCGGAGATCGTCGCATTACCTGCGGCAATGCCCCTGACGAGTCCCGATGACGAGACCGAGCTGACCGCAGGGTTGCTCGAGCTCCAGGTGATAAGGCGACCGGTGAGCGGGTTGTTGTTTGCGTCTAGCGTTGCGGCCGACAGCTGCACTGACGCGCCGACCTGAACGGTCGCGCTCGTGGGAGTTACAGATACAGATCCTACCGGGACAGGAGCGGGATTGACGGTGACTGTGGACGACCCGGTCTTGCCCTCGCTCGAGGCGGTAACTGTAGCAGTCCCGGCCGTGAGCGCCGTGACGAAGCCAGACGTAGAGACCGTCGCGACAACCGCGTTGCTCGAGCTCCATGTGATAGCGCGTCCCGACAACACGTTATTGCCGGCGTCGCGTGTAACCGCGGACAGCTGTACCGTGCCTCCGATCTGGAGCGTGTTGGTCGCGGGCGACACGGTTACTGCTGCTACCGGAGCGAGAGCGACGGTGATCGCTGCCGACGCGGTTTGTCCTTCACTAGATGCAGTTACAGTTGTACTTCCCGCTGTAACAGCTCTGACGAGGCCTGAACTCGAGACCGTCGCGATTGCGGCGTTCGCGGAACCCCAGGTAACGACTCTCCCAGTGAGCACATTGTTATTTGCATCACGCGTGACGACTGAGAGCTGTTGCGACCCACCGATCTGCAGGGTCGCGCTCGTGGGCGACACCGAGACCGATGCTACCGGAATTGTAGGAGGCGCACTGACGTTCAGTGCTGAAGAGTCGGTTTTGCCCTCGCTCGAAGCAATGATCATTGCCGTGCCCGAGCCAACCGCGGTAACATCTCCAGTCGCTGCCACGGTCGCGATGTTGGTGTTGGAGCTCACCCAGGTGACCGTTCGCCCAACAATCGTATTGCCACTCGAATCTTCCATGGTTGCGGTCGCGACAGCCTTCTGACCAATCAGAACGGCCGACGGATTGACCGCGACGGTTACCGTTGCGATGGGAGTCGGCGAGGGCGGCATCACTGACATGCTCGCCTGACCTGCGACGCCTTCGCTTACCGCGCTAACCACCGCGTTACCAGGCGAGACCGCGGAGACAACACCGGAATCGGTCACGCTGGCGATCGACGCGCTCGAGGTGAACCACGTAAACGAACGGCCCGTGAGAACCGCGCCGTTTGCGTCCTTCGGCGTCGCAACTGCGCGCGCCGTGTGTCCGGCTACGATGGAGGGGGGAACAGCGACCGAGACGGAGGCAACCGCCGCGTGCGTGTTTGCGACCTCGACGACCGAGGTCCCATATGAAGAACAAGCAGCGACGCCAAAAACAAGGCCGGTCACTGTCAGCATGAAAGTACGCATAGAATGCGCCCCTCCTCTGTAGTGTGATTCGGCGGCCCGACTGGCGTGGCGGAACTGCCCGCTTTAGCCTCGTAGCTTTGCGTCGCCGGCTTTCGCCGGGTTTGCCTTTGTCGCACACCCCTCAAGGAGGCTCGCGATCCTGCCGTGCTATTCAGCTAAGCGCCTGAAACGATTGCAGGCGGGGTAATTTCCTAACATATGAGCGACGATTGGTCAAATGAAGTGTCACCCTGTGGGCGCAAGCAGTGGGCCGCAAGTGCCGATACAGCGGGTCTACTCGCTGGGTGACCCCACAACTGTGGTCGACATACCCTCACCGACTCCTGAAAGCCATTACCCTGTCTGGTCCAAGGAAGGTCCTACACATGAGACCGCGATTCCTTCTGCGATTCCTATTTGACTCACCGCAACGCACGCGCTTTCCCCCCTCGGCGAAGGCGCGCAACGGATTGCTTGACGCTGGCGCCTAGCGTGCCTACAATGGTAGCCCGGCGCGGGCGGGTCCATTCCCCCATTCGCGGCCTGCGCAAAGCCACGGTTGTGGACATTGTCCACGTTCGTGAATGTCATGACCACGGCTGCGCCACCCTAATCCTTACTGCTCCCATGGCCGTTGACACTCGTCCTTCCGTGCGCCCCTTCAATCCATCTTCGCAGCGCCGCTCCAGCAATAGCCCGATCGATGGCCCGCTTGTGCTACTCGAGTTCAATGAGTTGAGCCCGGTGCTGATGGACACGTTCATCTCCCAGGGGCACCTGCCAAATTTCAAACGGCTGCGGGATGCCTCCCAGGTTTTCACCACCGATGCCGAAGAAGTCGCACCCAATCTCGATCCCTGGATTCAGTGGGTCACGGTCCACAGCGGATTGTCGTTCGATCAGCACGGAATTCACCACCTTGGCGACGGGGACAAGCTGGCGGTGAAGTCCCTTTGGGACATGATCGCCGTAGGGGGGAAGGCGGTATGGGTCTGCGGCAGCATGAACATCAAGTACGACAAGCCTCTTCGAGGCGCCGTCGTACCGGATCCGTGGACGGTCGGTATGAGCCCATTCCCGAGTGAGTTGGAGCCCTACTACCTCTTCGTTCAGAGAAACGTCCAGGAATACACCAACGATCGCGTGCCACTGTCGAAGGGCGACTATTCACGTTTCCTCAAGTTCATGATGACGCACGGGCTCTCGGTGCACACAGTTCGATCTATCGCGCAACAGCTCCTGGGTGAGCGCCGGACGGGCAAAGGACGATGGAAGCGCGCGACGATTCTCGACAAGCTCCAGCGGGATGTGTTTCTGCATTACTTCAAGAAGCTTCGCCCGGCGTTCTCGACCTTCTTCCTGAACAGCACCGCCCATTTCCAGCACGCGCACTGGCGGAATATGGATCCCGAGCCGTTCAAGATTAAACCGACCGATGCCGACCAGGCCGAGTATCAGCACGCGGTGCGCTACGGGTACGAGGAGATGGATCGCATCGTGGGCGACATCGTGGCCGCAGCGCCCCCGAACGCGGTGGTGGTGCTGGCGACAGCGCTCAGCCAGCAACCCTGTCTGATCTATGAGGATATCGGCGGGAAAANNAGTTCGCGGGAATCAGCGGCTGTCAGAAGGTCGAACCCGTGATGTCCGAGCAGTTCCATCTTCGCTTCGGGTCGGAGAGCGATGCGGCCGACGCGGCCGATCGCCTCACCGCATTGCGCATCGACGGGCGGCAAGCGATGCACGTTGAGCGTCGCGAGACCAATGTTTTCTCTGGCTGCACGATTTTCTCCTCGCTGGATCATGAGGTTCTGTTGGAGGGCGGAGCAAACGGAGCCTCAACGTCGTTCTTCCGGCTGTTCTACCAAGTGGAGAGCCTGAAGAGCGGGATGCACCATCCTGAGGGAATTCTGTGGATGCGAATCCCGGGAAATCGACCCAATGCACACTCTGAAAAAGTGTCGCTCCGTGACGTCGCACCCACGCTTCTCTCGATGTTCGGTATCGAAAAGCCGGACTACATGAAGGGCACGGTCCTCTCTCTGGGCACGCCCGTCGCCCGCGCGTAAGCAAACGACCAACTGCATCATCCTGCGTCGGCTAATATCGGATCGTCAACCCGAGTCGTTTTTCAACTGAGCAAAAGACCTCACGTACTGCATCTGCTCGCCCCAGCACGCCAGGGAGGGCTCGAGCGCGTCGTCACCATGCTGGCTGACGCGCAGGGGGCGGAGGAGACCCATGTCGCAGCTGTGCTCGCACCCAACGAGGCGCTCAACCACCCGTTCGTGACCGGACTGGAGAAGTTGGGCATTCCCGTGACGCCGGTGGTGGTGGGGGCGCGCAGCTATCTGAAGGAGTATCGCTCACTACGCGCGCTCGTCGCCCAACTGCAGCCAAGGATCGTGCACACTCACGGCTACCATGCTGATCTCATCGGAGGAGCAGTGACGCGAGCANNGGATGCAGCTGATCGCACTTCGGCACGTGGACGCGGTGCTCGCCGTGTCGCGCCCGCTCGTCCATCGGCTCGCTAAAGCCGGCGTCGCGAGCGACAAGATTCACTTCGTTCCGAATGGCTACACGCCTGTCGCGCCCAACTTGACCCGCAACGCAGCTCGACAGAAGCTCGGCTTGACTGGCAGCGCGCCGATCGCAGGTTGGGTTGGTCGACTATCGCGCGAAAAGGGTGCCGATGTGATCTTGGATGCGATTGCCGCTTGCAAGCCTCCATGGCATCTCTCGATGATTGGCGATGGGCCGGAGCGCGAACGACTTCGGAAACGCGCGGCGGACCTCGGCATCAGCGATCGCGTCACCTGGCACGGCTCAGTCCCGAACGCCGGCACTCTGTTCTGCGCCTTTGATGCTTTCGTTCTGAGCTCGCGGACAGAAGGCACGCCGATTGTGCTCTTCGAAGCGATGCACTCGGCTGTGCCCATCGTGGCGACGCGGGTGGGCGGGGTGCCGGACGTTGTAAGCTCGGCAGAGGCGCTTCTCGTTCCGGCCGAGGAGCCGGCAATGATCGCGCGCGCGCTTGGAGAGCTACTGAGCGAGCCCGCCGCGACAAAACAGCGCAGCCTGCTGGCGAGAGAGCGCGTGATACGCGACTTCGGCGTCAATGCATGGGCCGCTTCGATTAACGACATTTATCGCAGCATTGAATCGAATGGGTCCACGCGCGGGATCGATGTCGAGGCGCGTGAATCAGCGATTGAGGGTCAGTAGCGCCTCCAAACCAGTGACGCCACGTTTGGTCGCTGGTGCTGATGCTGGGCGAAAGCCCTTCAGCCACTAGTTCGGGAGCAATATGTCAAATACGTCATTCGATCGTCGCAGCGAAGAGGAGTCAGAGGCAGAACGACACGACCGCCTTTATTCGGAAATTGCGGCGCGCAATAGCCTGATGATGGAACCACGAGACTGGGATCGCTTCGACGACGAGCCTCGACCGTGGCTTCCGTACGAAAGCCTCGTCCGAATGCTCGGCGACGTTCGCGGCAAACGCATCCTTGACGCGGGTTGTGGCAATGGCTGGCTCAGCGTGATTCTGGCGAAGCGAGGGGCGCAGGTGGACGGCTTCGATATTTCGCCGGGGGCAATACGCATTGCGCAGGACCGAGCCCAGCTCAATGGCGTCGAGCGCTCGTGCACGTTTCGTACGGCGTCCGCCTATGAGCTTCCCTACCCCGATGCCGCTTTCGATGGCGTAATCGGTAGCGCGTTGTTGCACCACCTTGGCGACAAGGCACGATTTGCGAGCGAGATGAAGCGCGTGATGAAGCAAGGCGCGGTCGCCGTTTTTCAGGAGCCGTTCGGCAATTCTCTCGCGCTCGAACGCCTGCGCACTTTCGTTCCGGTTCGCTCTGCCTCCGCGGACGATCCAGATCAATGGAAACAGCAATTCAAATACAAGGACCTCGAGCCGTTCGAGAGCGGCTTCGAGATCACGACCCAGGAGTATCACCTGCTTTCAAGACTGGATCGCGTCATTTCATGGGAGCCGTTTCAGCGAGCGGTGGGAAAGCTGGATCGCTTTCTGCTCGGAGCCCTTCCTTTCCTGAGGCCGTACGCCCGGATCATGCTGCTCAGCCTTAGCCCGCGTCCAGCCCGCCGATAGGCGTGGCCTTTGTGAGTATTTCCTGGTAGGTAGCATTCAGCTTCCGCCCGACCACCGGCCAGGCATACGTTTCTTCTGCTGTCTTCCTCCCGTTGCGGCCCAACCGATTGCGAAGATCGTCATCGCTGAGCACTCGAACGACGGCGTCCGCGAACTGCACCGGATCGTCACGAATCAGGATGTTCTCGCCGTCGATGTTGTCGAGCCCTTCGCAGCCGATCGAGGTTGAGACAATCGCCTTGCCCATCGACCACGCGTCGAGAATCTTGAGCCTGGTTCCACCTCCAACGCGGAGTGGCACGACGGAGCAACTTGCCTCGGAGAAGTATGGGCGAATGTCGGCGACGTAACCGTGGCAGGCAACTCCAGCGTGCAACTCAAAACGGGCTTTGTCGCCGGTCGCGTTTTTTCCGATTACCTCCAACGTTGCTTTCGGGCTCCTCGCTCTGACAATCGGCCAAATGGCGGAAAGAAAAAACTCGACTGCGTCCCGGTTTGGAAACATGTACGTCGGTCCGAGGAACGTTACGCGGCCGGGAACGATCTGCTGCGATGAAGTGGGCCTGAAGAACTCCACGTCGACGCCGTTTGGAGCTACGCTCGTGCGTGAGCCNNTCGGTCTGTGACGTCATGATGTTCACGTCGAATCGGCTCGACAACCTGCGTTCGAGATTTTCCGTCAGACGCGCCTGATGCATGATGTAGCTGCTCACAGCGCGGCCAGCGATATGCTCGGCTCGCAAGCGAAGCAGGTCCGACTCGATGTTGTGGTGCGTGCAAGCGATGGGAATCGAGGGAAGCCGAGGTAGCCATCGATAGAGATCCATGCTATCCATGTGCACCATGTCCGGCGAAGCACGATCGACCGCAATCTCGAGCTGACGCCCAAATTCGGAATTGCCGTATTCGAAAAATGTGTAGGGCTTGTGCGCGAGCACGCTCGACGCGTGGACACTCAGCTTCGCGGCCAACGACCACTCCGACTCGATGGGCACCGCCTCGAGAACGTCTGAAACCTCTCGGCGCAGTGCCGCCATTGACCGGACTCGGGCGTCGCTATCCGATTGGTGGTTCCGCCGCGAGAAAGCGACCAGCGTCACGTCGAATGCGCGCTGCAGCTCCTGCAGGATATGGAAGGTGCGATTCGTGACCCCGCTGTGGGGAGGATAGGGCAAACATTGAGACAAGAACAGGATCCGGCTTCGCATGCGTCTGAGCACCCCGGTGTGCGATTGGTAGCCCTGCACTGCATATAAAACGTGAGTACCTCCATTTCCCATAAATGGAAGGCATTCTCAACGCGGCTTGTGACGTTGTCCAGGTGAAAGCACAATATCAACCGTGCGGCGTAGCTCTGCCCGGCGCGTCGCTCCAGCGACTACAGCAAGGACCCGAGCATCCTGGCGGCGACGAGTGTACTCCGTTTTGGCGCACATCGCCCAAACACGATCGGTGCCTCCACGTCGGCGTCTTGCACGGGCGGCGCGCCCGTGTAGAGCGTCTCGTATCGATCGGCCATTACCTGGACGGTAAATTCGCTATGCGCCCGTCGTCCCGCAGCCTCACCCAGCGCAGCGCGCCGAGGCGGATCGGTCAATAGTCCCTGCAGCGCGCCCGCCAGCGATCCGACGTCACCAGGATGCACGAGCAATCCCTCCCGTCCGGATGCGATTGCCTCGGGAATGCCGGCCGTGGCTGATGCAATGATCGGCTTTCGCGCAATCATGGCCTCCAGCAATGCCATCGGCAGTCCCTCGATAATCGACGGCATGACAAAGATGTCGGCAAGCGCCAGCAGGTCTGGTATGTCGTTGCGATTGGTCACAATGTGCACGCGATCCTGCAATCCAGCTTCTTCCGCGAACTCGACCAGCATGTCGTGTTGATCGCCACCGCGTCCTCCAGCGATTATGAGCCTCCACGGCACCTTTTGCCGCTCGCGCTCGAGATGCAAGAGAGCTTCGAGAAGCACCCGATGGCCCTTGTGTCGCTCGAGCGTGCCCACTGCCAATAGCACGCACTCGCCAGCTCGTACGCCGAACTCGGCGCGAACTTTTTCCTGCGTTCCGATGTTCAGCGGTACTCCATTCGGCACAACGCCAAACCGCGTCTCGTCGAGACCAAGGTCCGTTGCGAACTGGCGCTGAGTCGCACGCGAGACCATGACCGTGTGATCGGAATTCCGAATCGCCCATCGTAGCGCGATCCGGCGTCGGAGCGCGGTGCATGCTTTGAAGCCTCCGTGCATCGTGATCACGTGCGGCAGGCCCAGCAAGCGCGACGCCGCGGCGCCGTACACAGCCATTGTGAACTCGTGGCTGTGAACGGCGTCGATGCCGTTATCGCGGAAAAGCTGTACCAAGCCACGCACACAGCCCGGATCGAGCGCGCGGCGGATCCGGAACGACTCTGGTGTCACGCCGACTTCGCGAAAGAGGTCGCCAAGCCATCCGATGCCATTGGCCGGGCCGACAGGCACCACAACATGCTCTCGCCGCCGGAGCTCCTCGGACAGGCGGAAGACCATCATTTCCGCGCCGCCTGGGCCGTCGGACTCGAGCATCATCGCGATTCTAAGTCGGGATCTTTGCGTCATCGCGCCCCCATCCAGCGTATCGTCTCGTTCCAGAACGGGCGCGGATCGTTCCACCACAGAACTTCCTCATAGTCCGCGCGCCTGAAGGGACCGAAGAGAAGATCGGCGAGCGCGCGCATCGCGCTCAGCGTTCCGGGTGGAAGCGGAGCTTCCCGGCTCGGCCGCACTCGACCCCAGAGGTGATCGACCTGTCCCCACCACCACCTGCTGCGGACACCAACGCGATAAGACCTCTGAGGCTCAACTTGCTCGCCAAGCGCGCACGCTGCGAGGAGGCCGGGAAAGTCGACACCCGCATCTATGGCGAGCTGCAGCGAACCCCAAAAGCGCCCGTTGACTTCCATCAGGTACGGCTGCCCGGTGGCAGCTTCGCGTTTGTATTCCACCATCGCTACACCACGCCAGCCGAAGCAGTCGAGCAGCGCACGAGACCGTTCGAGCAGGTCTTCATCGACAGGTATGCTTTCCCGGTACACGCTGACACCGCCCGACGGCGGCTTCTCACAAAGCCGTCTGTGCGCGAATTGCGCTCGCTGTTCGCCATCCCAGAGGAGAAGGAAGATTCCGGTCCCTGGACCGACGATGCGCTGCTGTACAAGCAGCGGAAACGCCGCCGGAGACAATGAGCTGATCGCTCGCGTCAATTCGTCCGCATTGGATGCGTACGAGACGGAAACCTTGGCGCGGCCACCGGAATCAACGCCCACGGAACGCGCGGGCTTGAGCACGACGGGATAAGGCAGCGAGTCGGGATCGATCGATCCCAACGCGCCCGGGTGCGCGATGACTTGCTGGGCGGGAATCGCGATCCCCAACTTTGAAGCTTCCTCGAGAAGGCGCTGTTTGTCGGTAAGCGCGCTGAACGCCGCAAAGTCGGGAAACGGAATGATCGCGGGAAGCAGACGCACTCTCACTGGCAGAATCGCGAGTAATGCCGCCTCGGCTATCGGCAGCACGAGTGAGGCCTCTTCCGCTGCCGCGAGGGCGATGATAGACTCGGCAAAATCATCCGGCTGCTGCAACGCATCGGGGACCACGACGCTCTTCGCGCAGAAACGCGATTCACCCGCAAGGGGGACGGCCGATGATGCCGCCACAACGCACCGGTATTTGGCTCCGAGTGAACGAACGACGGCGAGGGCTGCCCGCTGTTCTCCGTCCGTAACTATTACCGTGCGTCGGTTCATGGTTGCATGACTCCCAGCAGGCGCGCGCGAAATCCCGCGACCGTAAGGCTCCCGGGCACATTCAGCCGCGGTCGTGCGAGCTGCGGAACGTCAATCGCGCGATGCCAACCGCCCCCGATACGCAAAGCGCCAGCGTATCCTGCCTTCGCGGCGGCACGATGGGTTTCCTCGGAGTCCAGGCCATAGGGATATGCAAGCCAGGGAATTGCCTTCTCTCCAAAAGCAGCGTCCAACCAGTCGCGCGATCGCTCGAGCTCCGTCGCGATGTCGGACGCGCTGAGAGCAGCAAGGTTGGCGTGGGACCAGCTATGCGAGCCGACAGTGATTCCAGAAAAATCGAGGGCAGTGCGCAATTCCGCGGGCGTCGCGGTTTGTGCGTACGCCGGCACCGCGTCTGAAGACGGCAGCCGAATTCGGGTGGCCCAGGCGCGAACCCGCTCGTCCGAGCCACCGAGGCCGTGCAGCGCATGATGCCTGATTGCGTCATCGAGCGCCGCGCCCCCGTTCGATAGCGCATCCCACCAGAAGACGTGATCGCTCAGCCGCCCGGGCGCGACAAAAATCGTGGCGGGCAGCCCACGCCGTGCGAGCTCCTGGACACCCTCGTTGACGGCGCCACGATATGCGTCGTCGAACGTGATAACTACGCGAGGACGGCCATTCCCCGGCGCATCGAGCGCGTCGAGCGCGACCACGCCCGGCTCGGCGGGCGNNGAGCGCGTCGAGCGCGACCACGTCGCCGATCTCGGCAACGACATCGAGGTGCGCGGCGAAATCCCGCTGGCTCACGAAGAGCGAGCGCTCGCCGGCCGACGGCGCGCCCTCGGGCGCGATGCCATGGTAGGCCAGTATCAGCCGCTTTCCCCGGATACGATACCGCGCCAGGCGGCCGATCGCGGCCGACCCGAGCGCTGACTCGACTCGCAGTTTCAGCGCGCGACGCATGGAGCTGCCGTTTGGTGGGACGCCGATCGCGGAATCGAGAAGCGGTGCGCGCCCGCCGCCATGCGCCATTCAGGTCCGCCGGGTGCCGGGTGGTGCGCGGGGCCCGCTTCAAGCGTGTCCACATCGGTTCGACGTAGCGCCTGCCTGATCACGACGTATAACCCGGTGGTAAGGGCTGCCATTATATAAAGCGCGTCCATCCACGCGAAGGAGACGAAGAATGCGGTCACCGCAAATCCGATCATGGCCAGTGGAAAGAACGTTGTTGCTCCGTAGATGAACCGCTCGGTCTCAGTGCCTCGGCGCCATGATCGGGGCAAGCGACGGCGAACCTGCAGTAGCGCACCGATCATCCCAAGAACGAGCCACACCCAAACGATCAGTCCTGGGATCCCCAACTCAGCCCCTGCCTGCACGTAAGAATTGTGCGGCGCCGTGCACCGGATCGGCCCGGTTCTATTCAGCGTTTGGAGTTTCGGCGAAATCGTACATTCGGCCCGCGAGAAATTGTTGATGCCGATCCCAAAAATGGGATATCGCGCCATGTAGCCGAGTCCGCGCTCGGCAACTGCCTTGCGCCCGTCGAGCGTCGAGTAGTTGTAGTCCTGCTTTGGCTGGAGAACCGTGCCCATCTGCAGCCAGTATCCCGAAGGCGCTCCAACCGCGAGCGCCAGGGCTGCCGCGACAGCAACGGCCGTTCGACGCCCGACAGACACGCTGTTCGCCAGTAGCAACGCCGCGATCCCCACGGCAACAAAGCCGAGGAATCCCCCGCGTGACCCCGAGCGCGCGATCGTCGCGCAAATTCCCACCAGATTCAACAGCAACACCCAGCGCCGTTTGCCTCGCGCTACGACGAGTAGGAGAAGTGTCAACGGGAGTCCCACCATCATCATGACGCCGAGGTCGTTCGCATCGTAGGTGTAGAGGTGATCCAATCGGGCGATGTAACTGCCGGAGACTTTATTCACCCCGAACACAAAGAGCGAGAAAAACGCCAGTATCCCGCAACTGACAACGTAAGCCCACACGAAGGTGTACAAGTCACGAACGTGCCGGATGCTCACGGCCAACAGAAACGCATAGATCAGCGTCTTCACGTAGGAATCGAGAATGAACGTCGCCGTCGCCCCGAGCGAGATTCCGAAAACCGCCGAGCCGCATGCAAGCACGCCGAGAATCGCGACTAGTCGCATTGGCCAGAGCTTCAGCACGTTGGAACGCGTGAGGTACTGGGGTTTCAGGTACGCGTAGCCCGCCGCGGCCACGATGAGGAGCACTCCCGGCCGAAGCTTCATGATCAGCGGATAGTGCTGATGGACGCGGCTCACAGTCAGGACTGTGAGAGCGAAGAGCAGTATCCGCAGCGGATCACGCACCACACTGAGTCTTCCGGTGTCGATTGCGAAAGAGCCCCTCGCGGGTCGCGCATCCGAAGTAAGACCAGCCGGAGCCGATAACGGAACCGAGCGGCGTGCGGCGTTCATCGGTGCGGTGAAGCGTCAGTTGACATTACACACATCGGTCAGCCTACGGCGCATCTCGCCTACGTGCTTCGAGTTGACCCCTACCGACCCGAGGAATCGCTCGTCCCCGGTGAGTGCGAAGCCGCGGTCCCTGTAGAAAGCGTTCTCGTGAACGAAGCGATTCTCCCGTGACAGGATGCTCGATTCGGACATGCCAGGCGCGCAATCAGGTTCTTGTGTCAGCATGGTTCGTGGTCATTGAGAGTGTTGGCGAGACCGGTGCGCTATTGCCAAGGAGAACGGACGCTCCACTGGGAGAGAGTGGCGTCACGAACAGCGCGCTCTCGATGAACCGGTGGTGCCAGAGCTGAGTGGACAAAACACCTATTAATGCCTGATTCTCTCCGAGTTCGGTGGTCAATCCGGCACGAGCGCGACCCACAAGACCGGCCACGGCAGCTGGCGAGAAAATTCCAACTCGCCAAAGCGCTTCGGCAGTAAGGTGATTCCCGATCCACGAGGGCGAGGTCGGGAGGAAAAAGCATTGCGCGTCCGGCGCGCGGTGCGGCGGCCTTTTCCCCGACTTGATTTGATCGGGCAGGATGCGCGATGCCCAACGGCGAAGCACTTCCTTCCCGCGCAGTCCGCGCAGCCGCGAGCCAGTTGGAAGCGCAGCTGCAAACTCGAACAGCCGATGGTCGAGGAACGGATAGCGTCCCTCCACGCCGTGCGCCATCGTCATACGATCTCCCTGAGAGCTGAGGGCATACGGCGAGAGGCGCGTCGTCACCTCGAGAAATGCCGCCTGGTTGAGCGGCGACCACCCGAAGAACCGCGTCGGCAGCGATGCGCGTAGCTCGCTGACTACGTCGCTTCCGCCCAAACGCGCCTTGAAATCCGGCGTGTAGAAGTCATCGATCCGTGAAGCGAGGAAACGCGGGAGATGGGAGAAGAGCGGATCGCTCGGCTCCGCTGCTTCGAACAAAGACCGACCCAACGAGTCCGGTGCGCTCGACTCGTGGGAAGCGTCGGGATAAACCCGTTCGAACAACCGCTGGCGCACCCGCGAGTCAGGGCGGCGCAGGCAGAATCGACGCACCGAAACTTCCTTGAATAGATCATTGCCGAGGAATAATTCGTCTGCGCCATCCCCGCCGACCACGACTTTAACTCCCGCCTCTCTCGTCAGCTTGGCGAGGTGAAACATCAGCGCGGGCGCGGATCCGAGGAGAGGAGTCTCAGTGTGCCAGAGAACGTCAGGCAAGCTCTGCGCGATGCTGTCCATCCCGATCGCAGACACCGTGTGGACACTGCCCACGGCTGCCGCCACTCCCGCTTGATGATGACTCTCGTCGAATTCCGGAATGTCGGACGTGATCGAAAAACTTCGAACGGGGTGCAACGACGCGCTCCGGACCAGCGATGCGGTGATCGAAGAATCCAGTCCGCCGCTCAGGTATGCGCCGACGGGCACGGTAGCCCGCAAGCGCATTCCCACGCTGCGAAGCATGAGTTCGTCGAGCTGCTCGATTACATCGAGTGGCTCTTCCGAAGCTTCGGGATAGTCGAGCTCGTAGTAATGGCGAAGCCACAAAGCTCCATCCTTCCAGATTCCATACGTGCCCGGCTCGAGTGCCGCGATGCCACTGAACGGCGTGCGCGGAGGGCGGGCTGCGCCGAGTCTCAGGATTTCGTCGAGGCCGCGTTGATCCAACGCCGGATCGACCTCTCCAGTCGCCAGGATCGCCTTGATCTCCGATCCGAAATAGAAGTCGCCGTTGCGCTGTGCGTAAAACAGGGGGCGCACCCCGAGGCGATCGCGCGCGACGAACACTGTCTCGCGGTTGCGGTCGTAGATTGCAAAAGCGAACTGGCCATCGAGCCTTTGAAGGAGATCGGCACCCCACTCCTCGTAACCGTGGACGAGGACCTCAGCGTGACAGCGAGTTCGGAAGACGTGGCCTCGCTCCTCGAGCTCGTGACGAAGCTCGGGATGATTGAAAACCTCGCAGTTGGCGGTGAGCACCAGCTGGCCATCTTCGTTTGTGAGCGGTTGCGCGCCGCCATCGCCGTCGAGCGTGCTCAGCCAGACGTGGGCGAGTCCGACTCTCAGTCCGACATAAAAGCCGTACCCGTCAGGACCCCGATGCCTTATCGCGGCAGCCATACGGCCAAGGGACTGCACAGTCACCCCTGTTGGTGACCGTCGCGCGATGCCGGCTATCCCACACATCGGAGGCTTCTTTCGGAAAGGGCCTGTTGCTGCGGCTCAGTGAGTGGCCGTGCAGCGCTTTGATACCGCGTCGTCATAGAGCCCATGGGGAAAAAGTTTGTACCGGTAATTGGACGCGCGGTGCAAGGTTTGAATTGTCATTTTCGGCAGCTTGGAGCGAACCGGCCAGCGCCAGGAGTGCAAGCTTGGCACCCACCAACGTCTTATCGTGGCAAGCTCAGCAGAGCTGACCTAACATGGACTGGCACAAAGACATAGACAGGTTGAACGTCGGCGCGATTCGTGGCTCTTTCATCGCGGGGTGTGGTACGCCCGCAACAGCGATGTTGGGGTTACGGAGGGGTGGCCCCATGCCGTACGAGTGGGAGTGCGAGCCTCAAGTTGAGGGTCACTTCGTGGGTCGAAGCACGCTCACCAAGGTCGCGGCACAGCGGTCGAGACGATCGAACGATGCCTTGAATACTTCAATGGGCAGGTTCCATGGATCTCGAATGGCGCGAGTTGTCTCGAACATCGGATCAAGATCGCCGGCAATCACGATTCGTTCGCGTCTGACTCGAAACGTACGTGCGACCCGCCCCGCCTGTTCTGCGTCCATCACTATCACCAGATCAGCGTCAGCTATTCCTGATTGGGCAATGAGCCGGGAACGATGCCGTGAAAGGTCGAGGCCTCGCTGCGCGCTCAGTGAAATAGAGATCTGCGGAACAGGGCGATCATTTCCGACAAAGCCAGCCGATGTTGTTGCAATGTCTGGAAGGCCGCGTTGAAGGACGGCCTGCAGATAGGGACTTCGGCAAATGTTGCCGTAGCACACCACGAGGATTCGCCGCGGGCGTTCGGCGTTTGACAGTCGCCGACGCGCCTCCAGGTGGCGGCGCCGGTGGAGAGCGCGTTCGTATAGACTGTGGGCCCCACGAAAGGCACGCCCCAACGCCTGCCTCGGAGCGAATGCGCGGCTGCGAACATTGTTCGCTGGCCTGGCGATCGGAGGAGCGAAATTCACAATGCTTAGTCTAGCCACTTTTCGAGCCGAGTTAGATCCGCGCGATTTACGTGCGAGTGCGTTGGCAAGGTGAAGAGCCGGTCCCGCAAGAACTCCGAGCCCTTTCCAGCTCGTTCGCCCGGGACAAGAATCGGCCGCAACTGTGGATGCTGCTCGAGTGTCATCGGATAGCCGCGGAGCGCTCCGATAGTGGCGCGCGGCAACTTGTGGCCGCCGGCGTCAAGCAACGCAAGCCGAAGGAATCCGGATTCACCTCCGACGACAGGCCGCACGGCGACCACGTCGGGTGAGTCGGCCATACTGGAGAGCAGATTTTTCGCGCGGGCGCGTCGATACTGGACTTCTCGCTCGTCCATTTCCAGCGCCGAATGGAGAATCGCTGCCGCAGCCGCGGCCATCGGGCGCGGCTCGGTCGGCGGATGGTATACCATAGCCCCAAGCTTGAGCGCGGGTATCGACGCCGGTAGTCTGTACATCGACGGATGGGCGAGCAGCGACTGAGCCGCGAGCGTCATCACTTCGAAACCACCAGCGGACGCGGCGCCCAGCGCCGCGCGCGTGCGACTAGTCCACGCAGCCAGTTCCAGCGTCTGCACCAGTACGGCTCCGCCGGAACCGCTCGTCATTCCCTTCCCGCGACCAAAGCTCAGGATCGCGATGTCGCCGAAAGTGCCGAGCAGACCGCCGCGCAGAGTGCCGCCCGCCCCCTGAGCGGCGTCTTCGATTACGGGTACGCCGTATTCCGCCGCGACTTCCTGCACGCCGAGGACGTCGGCGGGATACCCATAGAGATGCGCTACGACAATGGCATCGACTCCGCGCGTGATGGTTTTTCTCACGGAGTCGAGGTCCGCACTCAGCGTCGAGGGATCGATGTCATAGAGGCGCACGCGCATCCCTGCTCCGAGCGCCGCGGTCGTAAGATCCATGCACGCATACCCGGGGAACGCCACCGTGCCGCCCGGTGGAAGAATCTTGCGAAGCGCGAGAATGAGCGCCGAGGTTCCGCTGTCAGTCAGTAGAGCATCGGCGGCCGAATAGCGTTGGCGCAGAGCCGCGACCACGGTCTCATGGGGACCTGGTATAAAACCCATCGCCACTCCTATCCCGTCGATAAGTGCGCGCGACGAGACCGGCGACAGCACCGGAGGCTGCCAGCGCCAGGTCATGGGATGTAGCGTACGATCGAGGGGCCGAGCGTCGTCGCGATCGAAGTCGGCAGCCGACGCCAGATGCGAGGTCCCCAGCGGAATGCCCCATCCTTGGGAGAGGGCGTAGTCACCTCACTCGACGCGGCGAGACAGTACCACCAGAGGGGTTGCTCGCGCCCTCCCCATTGCATCTTGAAGCGATGCGTGCCCGTGCCCGGCGTGCACCGCCCGAAATTGAATCGACTAACGCCTTCACCGATCATTCGCTCCATGCACGCCCAGTAAAGCAGCATGTTGGGAGATTCACGGTTGTACTCGCGCAGAGAGGACGCCCACGTCATCTCGAACTCGTCCCCGAAGCGAAAGCCACAGCCGCCGGCCACGGGCTTCCCTCCGAGATAGGCGCACGCGAACCAACAGTCGTCGGGAAACTGATGGGCGATCTCGCGAAAGAAATTGAGTGACTGGGTCGGTGTTCCCAGATCGCGCATGTGCCGAGAGAAAACTGTGTAAAAGGGTTCGACCTGTTCAGGACCAAACGCTACGCTGACGCCTTCTTTCTGCGGCCGACGAATTTGGCTGCGCAGCTTCGCACCAAATCCTTTGAGTAGTTCCTGCGGAGTGCTCGGCAGATCCAGTAGCACTGTGATTTTCCGGTGCGATGCGGGAAGCTCGATACGGAGTGGGATGTTGCTGCGCATCTCGAGAAGCTTCACCTTGTCGCGCCGCGCCAATTCAGTGGCTTCGTCTACCAGCGCGCGAATTCCCGCGTCGGTTCCGAGCGGTCCACCGTAATTCAGAAAGGGCATCGAAACCAGATAATGCCCAAAGACAACGCTGCGGACCCGGACGAGCGGCAATACTCCGGCGAGCTCTCCTTCGGCATTGCGCGCCGCGAGGTAGACGCATTCATGACCGAATACGCGTTCCATGACAGCGCGCCACCGCAGCCGATGAAAGTGCGTGTATCCGGTCTGCGCAGCGGCGAATTTGTCCCACACCTCTTCGGTCCCAGCGAATTGTTCAACGCGTATCATCAGGCAGCTCCCTCTGCCGCCAGAGTGGACGCGCTCGCTTCGAGGTGAGCGAGGTAAGGGGCGATAGGTCCGAACCTGAACTCATCGAGGAGGCGCTCGATCCGGGCCAACGTGGTTTCAAGGCCACGGTAGTGTCGGATACGGGTCAGGCTGGAGACGGGCAAACGCGGTTGGCCCGGGTCGATCTCCCAGGGGTGGATGTAGAAGGTCGCCGGCACGCATCGATCAGTTGCTTCACGGAATGCGCGCCGAATAACGGCGAGGGGAAACTGACGGAGATAGCCGCCGCCAGCCGCGGGAATCGGATAGTTCAGTAGACTTGTCGTCGCGAGCGGGAATTCCGCGAGTTGACCACCCGGTCGCAGAATGAGGTGCGGAACACGCGGCGCCCCGGGATAACCATAGCCTGCCCTTCGAATCGGGAAGAGACTCGAATCGTAGCGGTAGCCTTCCTCGAGCAGGACATCAAAAGCCCATTCGCATCCGGGGATGATCGAGAAGCTCGGAGCGCGATAGCCAACAACGGCAGTGCCGATCAAATCCTCGAGGGCGTCCTTGGACGTCCGGACATCTTCCCGGAACGCATTCGGATCCAGAGCCGTCACGCGTTGATGCCAATAGCCGTGGGAGGCGATCTCGTGCCCAGCGGCTGCTATAGCGAGCACCACGTCCTGGCGGTGCTCAGCCAGCCAGCCCAGCACGAAGAATGTTCCCCGAACACCCCGCCGGTCGAGAGCTGCCAGTAGCCCGTCAATGCTCCGGCCGACCCTGCTCGGGCGCGACAGCCACTCTTCGCGCGACACGACCGACTCCAGCGCCTGTACCTGAAAATACTCCTCGACATCGACCGTGAAGAAGTGCGAAGTCGAGATGTGTGCTGGTTGCATGTGATGGGTGCGACGAATGGGCGCTGCGAAGGTGCGGTGCCAATCCATTCGCACTTCAAATGCCATTTTCGTAGCTTGTCAGGACCGTCACAGCACTTGTGCTATCCCCTTATGCCACAAGGAGAAGGGGCGACGGATGGATGTGTTGCTGGAGACCTCAATCCTCGGGAATGCTGACTACTGTTGCCTCGGCGCCACATGTGCGGCGGCTCGGCCTGGCTATCACGATCGCGGGCTTCGCCGGGATTCTCCTGGCGACTCTCTTCCCGGACTCGGATTCGCCGATCGCCTCGCATTTTTGCCTGATCTGCGGGTCTCGGGGCGGCGTCGACGCCGTCCTCAACATCATACTCTTCGTCCCCCTCGGGATCGGTCTCGGCCTTCTCGGCGCGCGCGCGCGGCTCGCCCTCTCTGCGATGTGCGTGCTCTCCGCATTGATCGAGACGACGCAATTTTTTTTCATTGCCGGGCGTGATGCCACGATCGGCGATGTGGTCATGAATACACTGGGCGGTGCACTCGGCCTCGTGATCGGTCGACACGCGTTCACTTTGCTACGGCCGTCGTCGAGAATTGCTCTCCTGCTCAGCGTGGGCGGGTCCATTGTGTGGCTGGCAATTCAGACAGTGTCCGCCTCCGGGTTCTCACCCGCAATCCCGAGCTCAGAGTACTACGGTGAAATCGCGCGACAACTTGGGCACTTCGAGCAGTTCAGGGGTCGTGTCCTTCACGCCAGCATCGCCGACGTCCCCGTACCGGATACCAGGTTCGCTGACAGCCGCAAAGTGCGAGAGCTGCTCGACCACGGGGCAACCGTCACGACGACCGTGTTGCCCGCCGGGCGCACACACGATATCGCGCCCATCGTGCGAGTGGCAGATGCCAGGCAGCGGGAGATAGTTCTTCTCGCGCAAGACGGCGACAAATTGATTTTTGGTGTTCGCACGCGAGCAGTTGTGCTTGGATTTCGTCCCCCAATCTTTGCGCTGTCAGATCTCTTTCCGGCCGTGGCACGTCGGGACATCGGTCTGACGACCGACACGATCGCGATGCGCGCAAGCTATTCCACCCGCGAAGCGCGTCTGAACGCACAGACGGCGCGGGTAACGCGTGATCGCCGCATCGCGACCAGGGCCTCCCTCGCTTGGACCATGGTCCTACCATTTCAGTGGCACATCGAGGGAACCAGCGCGGAGCTACTCGTGAGCGGAATCTGGATTGCCTGGATGCTGATACCGATCGGTTACTGGGGCGAGGTTGGAACCCGGCTTTTCCGGGGAGCGGACACTGCAAGAACCCGAGTGATTCTGGTGTCGATCGCGGTGGCGCTTCTCTACGTTGGGTTGGTCGTTGTGCCGCTGGCGTTTGGACTGAGCCCGGCGCCGCCCAGCGACTGGCTGGCCGCGGTGATCGGGACTCTTTTGGGCGCCGCCATAGCCACGCGTGTGGCTGAACGAGACGCGGTCAGGGGGTCGACCGCTTGAATGCCCGCAGGGTGGCCTGACGTGCCAGTCATGTTGCTCCCTCGCCACACTCGAATTTCTCCTATGAGAACAGGTATCTGGGGCGCCACTTCTCTCAACCGGCTAAAGTGTGCGACGATAGAGGGTTAGACTTCGACGCCGCCCTGTAGGCGGCGCCCGTGCGAAAGCAGTCGATATCGGCCCCTGGGTTGCAACCCACGAGGCCAAATGCGATCCTCGCCCCTCCGATTGTCCCCCGAAGAGAATTCTGACCGAGACTACTCGCTGAACGAACCGCGCTCCCGTCCGACGCTTCTCGCGATATCACCCATTCCCCCGTGGCCTGTGAGGGATGGCATGTCCCTTCGCGTATCGCGCCTGCTCGAGCATCTCGCTTCGCGCTGGTCGATAGTCCTGATCTGTCCGGCGGGTGGTGAACCGGCTGCGGCCAATGGAGTCGAGTTGGCCGCCGAGATCAGCTTTCCGCATGTCGGAAAGTGGATGTACGTCCCATCGCAGTACGACGTGGAACCCGTAGTAAGAACGGTTTCTGAGGCCGTCCGAGCTCACCGGCCCACCGTGGCGTTGCTTTGGGGTGGAATGGAATACCTGCGCGAGCACGTCCCCGCGATGCCTCCGTCGATCAGCGACCGCGTCGACTGCATGACGCTTTCGTCGTGGCGTCTGCTGACACATGCACGCGGTCGAACGGCGATTCGCCGGCGCCTGGCACACTTTGCCTATGTGGCGCGGTACGAGTTCAGCATGCGCCGCTCTTCGCGCGCCACGGTTGTTGTGGGAGACGCCGACGCGAGCGTGCTGCGCCGCTTCCTGCGCGTGCGAAATGTCCATGTGATTCCGAACGGGGTCGACGTCTCCGATACTCCCGACATCGGGCGATCGTCACGGCCGACGGTGATGTTTACCGGGGTCATGAACTACCAGCCAAACATCGATGCGGTTGTCTATTTCGCCAATGAGATCTGGCCGGCGATTCAGAAGCGTCTTCCCGATGCTGTATTCCAAATCGTGGGGCGTAGTCCGACTCCGGAGATTTTGGCATTCGGACAGCGCCCGGGCATCGAAGTGCACGCTGATGTCGAGAGCGTTCAGGCTTTTCTAGCGCGCGCGTGGCTGGCAGTCGCGCCGATGCTCACGGGCTGCGGCATCAAGAACAAAGTTCTCGAGGCGTGGTCCGTAGGCACCCCGGCAGTCATGACTCCGATCGCAACCAACGGGCTGAGCAGTGCACCGTCGGAACTGCTGCTCACCGGGGAAGGACCCGAGTTGTCCGCTTTGGTCGTCGAGCTTCTGACGAACGAGGATCGTCGGACCAAACTGGGCGCCCTCGCAAGGTCGACAGCAGTCCGAAGTTTCTCGTGGCAAGAGCCCGCCGCGGCAATCAACGCGCTCCTCGAGCAAGTCGCCGAGAAACAAGCGACTACGGCAGATCTCGAGAATACTCTGGTCTAGACAGTCCTTCCCGAGACGTATCTCTTGAGTCGGCCCCGGGCCACGTTAGATCTGCGAAACGCCTCGATCCAGTTTTCCGGCGACCGGAATACCCGACCAAATCGATAATCCAGCTCTGCGGACACCACTTCTTTCCAGAGCCACAGCGGACGGCCGAACGCGCGCCGTTCCCCGGTGTCGTTCCTTCCCAACATCCCAAGAACTTCGCCGGATCCAAAGAAGTATTCTCGCAGATAGGCCAACGTTTGGCGATTCGGCGGAATGAAGTGTCTGACTCTCGCTTCAGGCACCCATCGACCGGTCGCTCCAGCGTCCAACAGACGGCGAGCCATAATCATCTCCTCGCCGCGGATGCCGCTGTTGGGGCGTGGCCCGAGCCGCGTGTCATACGGCTCTCTCAGTTGCGCGCTGCGCTTGAGCGCCATGTTCGCCCCGTACGGATAGGTGTCACGAGTAAGATCGAAACCGCTGGGGCCGTGATCCAGCGCAGCGTAGGCACTTGCGACCTTCGGAAAAACCAGCTCGAGCCATCGCGGAGGCGACTGCTCGAACCAGGGGTCGATAGCCCCCGCGAAAATCGTTGCCTCAGGCCACTGCGCGAACGCGTCAAGGTATGCCTGCAGCCAACCTGCCTCGACGAGCACGTCGTCATCCGTCCAGATGATGTACTCTCCCTTCGCCTGGCGTATGGCGTAGTTGCCAGCGTGCGATTTGCCGGGCGTGGGTTCGAACAGTCTCACTATGGGAAGCCGCTGGCCGAACTCCGCCAGCACGCTGTCGGTGTCATCCGAACAGTTGTTGTTAACGACAATCAGTTCCCAGGTTGTGCCGTGCGGCACGTCGAGACGAGTCATCTGCTCCAGCGTGAGCCGCAGGAGCCGGCTTCGATTCCAGGTGCAGATCACGACAGATATCTGTGGCGTGAGCGAGGGTAACTCGGTCATACTTGTCTCCGGAGGACGTGTTCGTAGCGTGCGCTCATGCGGCTGTGCGCATCGCCAGAATGCGCTCACTAATTTCTCGCCCGATCGCCAGAGACGCGGTCGCTGCCGGCGATGGTGCATTGAGGACGTTGACCATCCCCGGGACGATTTGGATGTGGAAGTCGTCGATCAAACGTCCATCTGCGCCCACCGCCTGAGCCCGGACTCCGCTTCCTCCGCGCTCGATGTCGGCGTCGGTGAGAGCGGGAACCAGTGACTGAAGTGATTCAAGAAAGCGCTTCCGGCTCAGCGATCGTTGCATCTCTGAGACTCCCGTTCGCCACTGCCTACGCATCATCCTCCAGAATCCGGGGAATGCCGCCATATCGGACATGTCCGTGAGTGACACGTCTTTCCAGGAATAGCCTTCCCGTTTCAGAGCGAGCACGGCGTTGGGACCGGCTTCCACCACGTCGTCGATGCCCCTTGTGAAGTGAACACCGAGAAAAGGCATCGCGGGATCCGGGACCGGATAAATCAGGCCGCGAACCAGNNTAGGCTTGCCCGCTCCGCCCGCAGGACGTAGTACTCGCCGCGAAATGGGACAATTCGGATTCCCGGATCTACCCCGGCCAGCCGAGCGACGCGGTCGCACTGCAGGCCTGCGCAATTGATCAGCAGCGAGCCCCGCAGGAGACCGCCCGTGGTTTCGACAATCTGTGCGCTCTTCTCACGCCGGATGGCCAGGACTCTGTGATTTACGCGGACCTCGCCTCCCAGCCTGGCCAACCGGCGGGCCATGCGCTCCGAGACCTGCGAATAGTTAACGACGCCGGTTTCCTCGACCCATAGTCCGGCGAGTCCCCGTACTTCTGGCTCGCGCTCGCGTATCTCTTCGGGCGTTAGGCGCCGGACGGCCACGCCGTTAGCGTGGCCTCGCTCCTCAAGATCGGCCAGGCGCGGCAGCTCGTCCTGTCGGACCGCCACCACCATCTTGCCGCATCGACGGTGAGGGATGCCCTCCTCCGCGCAAAAGCGATACATCGCCTCGAGTCCCGCGCGGCACATTCGCGCTTTTGACGATCCCGGCTTGTAATAGAGACCCGAATGGATGACGCCGCTGTTGTGCCCAGTCTGGTGCAGCGCAAGGCGGTGCTCTGCCTCCAGCACGATCGGCGGATGTCCCCGCTCAGCCATCGCGAGGGCGGTGGCGAGTCCCACGATTCCGCCCCCGATTACGATGGCTCCGTCGCGATCTGAATTAATTCTCTTTCGCCTTTGATTAACTCGCACTGTAGCAGCCAACAAAGGCGCGCTACATCAGCAGCACCGCGTCGGCTAGGACGCGGCCGGCGATTTCACCGCTTCTGAGGATCCTCGAGAGACCAGAGTCAGAAAATCCCCACCGCCGTATTTTACCGCGGAGCCGGCCCCGAATGGACCTGTGCTCGCCGTAGGCAGCGCTGGCTCAAGGGCAATTTCGCTGGCAATCGCCGAAGAATTCCGCCACACCTCCCACGGCGCCCTTCCCTTGGCGTAAAGCTCATCGAAGTGCTGCTTGTCTTTGAAGGTGTCCATCGACGCTGTAAAGCCGTCGTGCGCGTGCGTGAGCAGCTGGTGAGCCTGTATGAGGCGGTCGAACGGCTCCTGAACCAGCTCCTCGCCCGGCCGCATGTAGTCGAAGATCTCGCGCTTGAATAGAAAGAATCCGCCGTTGATTCTCAGATCGGTGTCCATCACAGGCTTGATCTCGCTCACTCTGCCGTCCGGTCTGGCAGAAACGGCATGAAAGCTCAGGTTGGGCCGAACGCTGACGAAGTTGGCGATCTTCCCGGCGGACTCGAACCGCTCGATCACAGACGGCAGATGCATATCCGTGAGACCGTCCGCATAGTTTGCGAGAAAGGTCTCGTCACCGCGCAGATACTGGCGCACCGCCATTAGCCGCTGACCGATGTTCGCGTTCACTCCCGTATCGGCGAACGTAATGCGCCAATCCGAGATGTCCCTGTTCATCAGCTCGACTTCGCGTCCCCCCTTCGAGAGGACGAAATCGTTGGAGCTGGTCTCTTCATAGTTGAGGAAAAACTTCTTGATCGCGTCCGCGCGATAGCCCAGACAGAGGATGAAATCCGTATGACCGTAGTGGGCGTAATACTTCATCAAATGCCAGAGGATCGGACGATTCCCTATCGGCACCATCGGCTTGGGGATGTCCTCCCCAGCCTCTCGCAGCCGCATCCCAAGGCCGCCGCAGAAGATTACGACTTTCATGCGACGCTGCCCGCGAGCACCGGGCTGTCGAGGGAAGTCCACCGCAGGGAATCATCGAGCAGCCCTTCCGATTGGAGGGCGCGAATCCGCTTGATCCTGAAGTACCGATCGCCGAGCAGTTCCTCTCGGGTCAGTCCGTTTCGCTTGAACGCGTCGCGGAGCTGTTCCATCCCGCGACGGACGGTCCATTGGGGTTGATACTCCGGTAGCGTTCGCATCAACTTGCCGCAGTCCACCCGATAGCAACGCGGGTCCGGACCGCCGCCCTCAGCGTACCGGACTTTGCTTCCCGGAACGACCTGCTCAACGAGCTCACCCAGATCGCGCACGCGATAATTCTCCTCGGAGCGCCCGACGTTGAACGCCTCGTTGTGCACCAGTTCACGGGGCGCGTGCAACACGGCCAGAAATGCGCTCGCGATGTCCTCGATGTGGACGAGCGGACGCCACGGCGTTCCGTCGCTCTGAATCAGGACGTCGCCGGTCGTGAAAGCGATCGCGACCAGGTTGTTCACCACCACATCGGCGCGCAGTCGGGGAGAAACACCATACGCGGTGGAATTGCGCAGAAACGTTGGACTGAAATCATCGTCTGCGAGCTTGGCCACGTCGCGCTCAAAGAGCACCTTCGACGTCCCGTACGGGGTTACCGGGTTGAATGCGGCCTCTTCGGTAAGCATCTCATCACCAGCAATCCCATAGAGGCTGCATGAAGATGCGAAGATGAAGCGCGGGACTCCGGCCTCCTTTGCAAGGCGCGCGAGACGAACAGAGCCCAGGTGATTGATATCGTAAGTGCACTGAGGGTTCACGTCGCCGAGCGGGTCGTTCGACAACGCGGCCAAATGCATCACCGCGTCGAAGCCACGCAGGTCGGAGACCTGCACGTCTCGAAGGTCCATTCGCAGTGCATCAATCTGCGAGGCGTCAGGGCCGAATGTTCCTCCCTCGAACAGGAACGTGTCCAGCCCCACCACATCGTGCCCGGCTGCTCGCACCAGGGGCGCGAGAACGGAGCCGATGTACCCGTTATGACCGGTTATCAGGACGCGCATCTCTACGCCGCGCCGACCAGCGCTTCCATCCTTTCTGACGCGCCGACAAGAGGTGTTCCACTTTCGTAGCTGAGACACACTTCTTCGGAGATGTGGGCGAGGTCGGAAACCCGGAGATAGTCGCGCATGGTAGTTCCGGTGCACTCCGAATCGATATTGGGTGCGCCACGGTTCGCCTTGACGTCCCCGAGATGGACCGTCCTGAAATCGATGCTGAACCGGGTGCGGCCAGAATCATTTGGAACACTGGAATGCATTTGCGCCCCGGAGAACAGGATCATGCCTCCCGGTGCCGGGAGGAGTCGAAGCTGCGGATCGAGTTCCATCGGCTCTTCTGGTTTCGGCTGCACGCGGGTGTCGGTCTTCACATGCTTTGCCGCTTCCAGGCGACTGGTGCGGTTCCACTCTTCGTAGTTGTATATGCGGGATCCGTTCTTCACCGGCTTGTTCCAGTAGGCTGGATGGAAAGCCATCGCGTTGGAGGGCAAGACGGGGTAAATGGGCAGCCACCAGTTGATCTGGGACATTGGCGCGGAATACCACGTGTCGCGATGCAGGTGAAAAGCGTACGCGATCCCGGATGTCAGGTAGTTCTCACTGGTGGACGTGCGCATCCGTGGGACGTCAAAATAAGTCTGCTCTGGATCGCACCCGGCCTCACTCAGGATTTCCTGAATGCACTGCTTGGAGTTCGGATGGTGGATGAACCTAGGCTTCAGGTCGGTGAGCAAAGCGGCGTACTCTTCGACCGGCATCTCGTGCTGCGCCAGTTCGGGATCCCGACCGTGGAACGCGTCTTCGATCATCTCCCTAGCCAGCGCCACCAGTTTTCTGGCCCCCGGCGAAGCGGTGTACACGAACAGTTGTCCGCTGTAAAGCAGATTGCGCCGCTCATTATCGGTGAGCGCGGGATCGAAGAAAACCGAATTCATGTCGCCTTCCTGGAAAGGGCGGTGCGTGTGATTTGGCGGGCTAGTCGCGCGACCGCGGATTGACGGCCACTGCGGGCGGAATAGGCAACTCACGCGCCCGTACCAGATGTCGCAGAACACCCCTCAAAGCGAGACAAATCAGGGATTGGCAACCAAGGTGTAGCGTCCATCCGACAGGTTTGCGATTCAGAGCAACACCGGTGTCTTTACTGGACGCTTCGCCCCCGAGTCCGGTGCGTCGAACACGGGCGTACGAATGCCAGGAAGACAAGATACGCGGCACAGCTATCGCCATTGCCTGTTGGCACGGAGTTGACCCGAATGACATCAGATGGCGGCAGCCAACACGCTCCTGGACCGCCCGTAAACTGATGTAACGAACGCCTTTGGAGGCTGAGAGTTGATGACAGCAGTTAATGTGAGCCCCCATTCGATCGATTGGCCATCGGCCATTCCGAGCGCGCCCTCTTCAGGCCATTGCCGATTCTGCGGTACGTCGTTCCGCCATCGCGTCATCGACCTGGGGATGTCGCCCTTATGCGAAAGTTTTCTGAGCCAGCACAGCCTCAACCGGATGGAGCCGTTCTACCCTCTGCACGTCTGGGTTTGCGAGAGCTGTTTCCTGGTACAGTTGGAGGAATACGTGGGTGGTGAGGAGATTTTCTCCGATTACGCCTACTTTTCGTCCTTCTCCGACTCCTGGTTGGACCACTGCCGCCGCTACGTGGACCAAATGATTACACAACTCGGGTTGACTGCCGACAGTGAAGTGCTGGAGATCGCGAGCAACGACGGCTATCTGCTGCAGTTCTTCGTGGAGCGAGGGATTCATGTCCTCGGTGTTGAGCCGGCCGCCAACGTCGCTAGGGTGGCGGAAAAGAAGGGGGTTCCGACGATCGTAAAGTTCTTTGGACGGGAGACTGCGCGTGAACTCGCAGCCGGCGGTCACAAGCCCGATCTCATACTCGGCAACAACGTGCTCGCACAGGTCCCCGACCTCAACGACTTCGTTAGCGGGATCAAGATATTGCTGGCACCGACTGGAGTCGTGACTATCGAGTTCCCTCACCTGATGCGCACGATCGACGGAAATCAGTTCGACCAGGTTTACCACGAACACTTCTCCTATTTTTCATTGTACTCGGTCGAACGAATATTCGCCGGGCACGGTCTCCCGATCTACGACGTGGAAGAACTCCCAACTCACGGGGGTTCAATTCGCATCTACGCGGGACATGCGGAAGACGGGTCGAAGAGTGTCACAAACCGTCTGCTCGCGCTCCGCGCGCGCGAGGCGGACGCTGGTGTGGACACGCTTGCGTACTACGCGGGGTTCGAGTCACGGGTGCGGGAGACCAAGAGAAAGCTCCTCGCATTTCTGATAGAGGCGAAAAACGCAGGCAAGCGGGTCGTTGGCTATGGCGCCCCCGGGAAGGGCAATACACTGCTCAACTACTGCGGCATCCGA
>PKVB01000035.1 GCA_003131365.1 Gemmatimonadota bacterium
CCGTACTTTTTCGCGGACTCGATCATGAAGGGAAGCCGGCGGCGCGCGAACCTGATCAGCATGTGACCGGGGAAGCGAGCGGGTGGCCCCGGCGGGGTGCGACTATCTGGCACTTTGCGCGGCATCGTGTGAGCGCGACCAGTGTGATTCGAGCCATCTAACAGTGGCGCCGCTGACTACGGAGCTCAGGGCGATTGTTGCGGTCACGTCGCTCGTCCAGTGCTGATCTTCATAAACACGGTCCCAGGCGACGAGGGCGACAAGACCGCTGCAGAGAGCAGTGATGGGAGCCGACTGCGTCTGCATGGAGATTGCCTGAGCGATCGACGTGATATGCGCTACGTGCGCGGAAGGGAGCGAGTGCCAGTCGCCGGAGGCGGTAAAGGGTTGAAAGCGATGCGAATTCCCTTCTACGTGGGGCCGCTCGCGACCGATCACAGGCTTGAGGGCTGATTCGACGAGGTCGGAGACGACGTAGGCTGCGGCGGTGTTGAGCGTTCCATTGGCGAGCGACTCGCGCCCAGTCAACAACGCGGTGACGTAGGTGAGCGCCATCGCCGGGATGAGCCGCCGTGAGGTCCCGAGTGGATTTACTGATTTCGCGAAGTGGTCGAGAGATCGAGTATGTGTGTGCAGCGCCCACTTCCGCATCTCGGGGTCGAGCGCCGCGGACGCCGCGATTCCGACGGGAAGGATCCACACGCGCGCGGGTGTCCCCTCGCGGGGAGGCGATACGGAGTCTTTTTGGGCTGCAGCGGTGGGTGAGATCAGCAGCAGCTGGCCGATCGCGACCACAACGACACTCGAGCGCATGATTCAGAGTAGAGACCGGAGCGTTTCACGGCAAGGAGTGGAGGGTTGGCAAAAAACAGGGCCGTGAATGAGATTATCCCCGTCTCTTCACTCCCCTACACGATGCCCCGTCCGTTCTCGCGCTCTGTTCTCGCGATCGTCCTCATCGCGTCTCTTCCCGCGACTCTCATCGCTCAGGCGACTTCGACCGCCAAGACCACGCCTGTGGTATTCGACGCCGATTCGGCTCGTCTCGCGGAATTGCCATGGCGCTCGATCGGTCCGGCTGTCACGAGCGGACGCGTCGTCGCTTTCGCGGTTCCCGAAGGACCAAAATCGCAGATCGGTGCACGGCTCGGCGAGCTGTTCTATGTCGCATCGGCATCCGGTGGCGTGTGGAAGACTGTCAACGGCGGAACCACGTGGGAACCTATCTTCGACAGCCAAGCCTCCGCATCGATTGGTGACATCGCGGTGGCGCCTAGCAATCCCAGCATCATCTGGGTCGGCACGGGTGAGGCAAACAACCAACGGAGCTCGTCGTGGGGCGATGGGGTCTACAAGTCGGAGAACGCCGGAAAGACGTGGACGAACATGGGGCTCAGGAAATCGGAGCACATCGGGCGCGTTATCGTCAATCCGACGAATCCCCAAATCGTTTTCGTCGCTGCAGCGGGGCCCCTTTGGGGGGGGGGCGGTGATCGCGGGTTGTTTCGAACCACCGACGGCGGACACACCTGGAAGAACGTCAAGNNCTTCGCGTCGTAAACCCATTCCTCGGCGGGATCGAACAGGCAGACGTCGGCGGCGGCCCCGGCAGCGGACTCTGGAAGAGCATCGATGGCGGCGACACGTGGACGAAACTCACCGAGGGATTGCCGAAGGTAGATGTGGGAAGAATCGGCCTCGATGTGAGCAGGTCGAACCCCAACATCGTTTACGCCACGATCGAGACGAAGGTGACGGGGAACGGCGCGTCACAAGGCAATACCGAAGCGAGCGTCTACCGCTCGGACGATCGCGGCGCCAGCTGGCAGAAGATGGGGACTGGATTTTCCTACCCGTGGTACATGGGACAGATTCGAGTCGATCCAACAGATCCGGATCGCGTGTATTTCATGGGAGTGCAGCTTCAGGTCTCGACGGATGGTGGTCGGACTTTTCGCACGACGGCAAGCGGCGCGCACTCGGACCATCACGCGATGTGGATCGATCCCACCGATCCCAACCATCTCATCATCGGATGCGACGGCGGAGTCTACATCAGCCACGATCGCGGCCGCACCGTCGACTTCGTCCCGAATCTGCCGATCTCGCAGTACTACGCGATCGCAACCGACATGCGCCTGCCGTTCTACTATGTGTACGGTGGATTGCAGGACAATAGCAGCTGGGGTGGACCGAGTCAGACCAGAAACCGCCAGGGAATCACCAACGCTGACTGGATCCGCACCACCGGAGGCGACGGCTTCTACGCGCAGATCGATCCCGTCGACCCGAATACGGTGTACGGCGAATCACAGGGTGGCGACATCGTGCGCTTCGATGTTCGCACCGGTGAGCAGAAAACGATCAAGCCGTTGCCGGATTTTGGCGGCAAGCCGTATCGTTGGAACTGGAGCTCACCGATGCTCATCTCGCCGCACGATCACAACACGATCTACTTCGGCGCGAATTTTCTCTTCAAGAGCAGCGCCCGTGGCGATGCGTGGACCCGTCTCGGTCCCGATCTCACTCGGCAGCTCAATCGCGACAGCCTGCCGGTGATGGGGAAGATCTGGCCGCGCGATGCCATCGCCCGCCACCAGGGAACGGCGGACTATGGCAATATCAGCACGATCGACGAGTCCCCGCTGAAACAGGGACTCCTCTACGTCGGAACCGACGATGGAGTCATTTCCGTCTCGCGCGATGGCGGGGCGACGTGGACCAGGTATATCAAATTCCCGGGCGTCCCCGACCAGACGTACGTGAGCCGAGTGGTCGCTTCGCGGTTCAATGAAGCAATCGTGTACGCTACGCTCGACAATCACCGCAACAATGATTTCAAGCCGTATGTCCTGAAGAGCATCGATTACGGCGCGCACTGGACTTCGATCGGCGGCAACCTCCCCGCCAACGGATCGGTGCAGGTGATACGCGAAGATCTCGCCGAGCCGAATCTTCTTTTCGCCGGCACGGAATTCGGTGTGTTCTACACGGCTTTGGGGGGCGGCTCGTGGACGCAGCTCAAGTACAACATTCCAACGGTGGCCGTGCACGACATCGTGGTCCATCCACGCGAACACGACCTCGTCATCGNNGGCACGCACGGCCGCGGCATCTACATCATCGACGACATCACCCCGCTTGAAAAACTCGGGGAGGCCAACAGAGTCGGCACCTATCTCTTCCCGGTAAAATCGGCGACGGAGTACAACCCGAACGGCTCTGTCCCCGGAGGAGTCCGCGGTGCCGGTGCTACCGGCGATCGCGAGTACTCAGCCCCCAACCCAGCGTTCGGCGCGATCATCACATACTTCCTGCGCGACTCTCTGCCGAAGGGCGGAGATGTCACGCTCGGCATCTACGATGCGACGGGGAAACGCGTGCGCGAGCTGACCGCGAACAAGAAACGTGGAATGCATCGCGTGACATGGGACCTTCGTACCGCGGCGCCCTATACGGTGCGCCGTCCCGCCGGTCAGGCTGGAGAGTCGCAGGGCAGGCAGCGCGATCCGTCGGGACCGTTCGTGCTTCCAGGCCGATACACGGCGCGAATGAGCGTGAAGGAAGGATCAGGCGCGCCGGCCGTCCAGGAAGTCCCGGTCGACGTCCGCTCCGATCCGCTCGTGCAGATGAGCGATTCTGACTACCGAACGCTCTACGACATGCGTGTGAGCACCAGTCGGCTGCAAGCGACAGTACAAGCCGCGGTTCGAACGGCCGAACAGCTGAAGGAGCAGGTCACCGACGTGAAGACCGCGCTGAAGAGCAATACTGCTCCCGACAGCGTCTCGAAGCAGGCCGATGCGGTCGACAAGGAGATCTCCGACATTCTGAAGAAACTGCGCGCGGATCCCGAGGGTGAGCCCGTGAGCGACGACAAGAGAGTCGAGGATCCGTCGATTCAGGAGCGTGTGAACAACGTTGCCGAGGAGATCGGGAACGTCAGCTCGCCACCTACTGAGCTTCAGCGCGCGACGCTGACGCTGGCGTCGTCGGACCTGCAGCGCGAGGTTGGCAGAATCAATGCGCTACTCGAGCGCCGCATTCCCGCGCTGAATGCGAGTCTCGACGCGGCAAAAATCCCCTGGACGATCGGGCGGCCGGTCGAGTTCATGAAGTAAGATCTCCGACCTTCCCCATCGACGAACAAGACCGGGTAGCCTCGGAGACGCAATGAGTCGCAATCGAAAGTACTGCCTCTGGTCAAGATTGCGGGCCTAGCCGTACCCCAATAGTATCCGAGTGTGGATCTCCTCCTTTCCTACCTGCGCAAATACCGCAGGCTGATTCTCCTCGCGCTCGTGCTGGCGGCAACCAACCAGGTGTTCTCGCTCCTGGATCCTCTGATTTTCCGGCACGTGATAGACGATTACGCGACGCGCTTCCGGGAATACCAGACGAGCACGTTCATCAAGGGCGCGGGAAAGCTGCTGCTCATGGCGATGGGCGTCGCATTCGTGTCGCGTGTCGCCAAGAACTTTCAGGACTATTACGTCAACGTCATCGTCCAGCGCGTCGGCGCCGAGATGTACTCGGACGGCATCAGGCACTCGCTGGAGCTTCCATACTCTGTCTTCGAGGACCAGCGCAGCGGCGAGACGCTCGGCAAGCTCCAGAAAGTGCGGTCCGACGTCGAAAAGTTCATCTCGCTCTCGATCAATCTCCTCTTCACGACGCTGGTCGGCGTCGTGTTCGTAGTCATCTACGCATTTTCGGTGAACTGGATAATCGTGCCGGCTTTTCTCGCGACGGTCCCGTTGCTCGGCACACTGAGCTGGATGCTGAGCGGGCGCATCAAGACCATACAGAAGGTGATCGTGGCCGAGACGACGGCACTGGCGGGGTCCACCACGGAATCACTTCGCAACATCGAGCTCGTAAAGAGCCTCGGTCTCGCGGAGCAGGAGGTCGTGCGGCTCAACGCGACGACGGTGAAGATCCTCAAGCTCGAGCTGAAGAAGGTGAAATACA
>PKVB01000014.1 GCA_003131365.1 Gemmatimonadota bacterium
CCGTTTCGCGCCGATGGCTTTGCGGATGCCGATCTCGCGCGTGCGTTCCGCCACCGACACAAACATGATGTTCATGATGCCGATGCCGCCGACGAGAAGGCTCACCGCGGCGAGCGCGCTCAGGAACGCGGTCAGCACCCGAGTCGTTGACTGTACCGTGTTCGCGATCTCGGCGATGTCCAGTATCCGGAAGTCGTCTTCCTTGCCGTGCACGATCCGCCGGCGCTCGCGGAGCAGCGCCGTGATGTCGGCGCGCACGCGCGCGTTCATCGCGCTTGACTGCACAGACACCTGGATGACCGTGACGTCCTCGTTGCCGTTGATGCGGCGCTGCACGGTGCGGAGCGGGAGAATCACTACATCGTCCTGGTCGTTGCCGCCCATCGCCTGTCCCTTGGCGGTGAGCACGCCGACGATTTCGCACGGCATGTTGCGCACGCGAAGGGACGCGCCGAGCGGATCTTGCCCAGCGAACAGTTTGTCGCGCACCGTGGTCCCGATCACGCACACCGCCCGGCCACCGCGGATCTCCGCGTCGGTGAACTCACGTCCCGCGGCCATCGGCCATTGCCGTACGACGAAATAGTCGTTGTCAGTACCGGTGATAGTCGTCGGCCAGTTGAGGTTGCCGTACACGACTTGCGCGCGAGCGCTCGTCATGGGCGCGACGGCGCTGATGCCGCCAATGTTCTGCGTGATGGCGGTGACATCGCGCGTCGTGAACGCCGGTCCGGCGACAGCGGCGCCACCGGGCCCACGCCCCGTCTGCGCACCGGGCGTCAGAATCAGAACATTGCTGCCCAGGCTCCGAATGCTTTCGGTGATGCGTGCCGTCGTGCCGTTGCCGAGCGTGACCATCGCGATCACGGCGGCCACGCCGATCACGATGCCAAGAATTGTAAGCGTCGAGCGCATGACATTGCGGCGGATGGCGCGAAGCGCGAGCGCGAAAGCGTCCCGGATCATCGCGTCGCCTGTAGAACCGCCGGCAGCCGCGTAGCTCCATGTGTCGGCTCATCGGCCATGACGAGCCCGTCGTAAAATCGCACTTGACGCCTGGTGTACGCCGCCATGTCGGGCTCGTGGGTGACCATGGCGATCGTGATCCCGCGCGTCTCATTGAGCTGAACGAGCAACTCCATGATCTCGCGGCCGAGTTTCGAGTCGAGATTGCCGGTAGGCTCGTCGGCGAGGAGCAGCGTCGGTTGGCTCACGATCGCCCGTGCGATGGCCACGCGCTGCTGCTGCCCACCGGAGAGCTCCGCCGGCGTATGGTGTCCGCGCGATTCGAGGCCCACCGCCGCCAGCGCCTCTCGCACCCGATCACGCCGCTCGGCGACTGGAAACCCGCGATAGATCAACGGCACCTCGACGTTCTCGAACGCGGTCGTCCGGCTGAGCAAGTTATAACCCTGAAACACGAAACCCAGATAATTACGGCGGAGCAGCGCGCGCTGATTGCGCGTGAGCGTCGTCACTTCCACGCCGCGAAAGCGGTACGAACCCGATGTCGGCGTATCGAGACAGCCCAGGATATTCATGCACGTGGACTTCCCGGAGCCGCTCGGGCCCATGATCGCGATGAACTCCCCGTCGTCGATGCGGACGTCGATCCCGCCCAACGCGACGACGGCGGTGTCGTCATGACCGTAGACCTTGGTCACGCCGGTGAGCTCGCCTACCGGCTGTGCGCCCGCCGCCGCAGCGGCTGTCTCACTATCTCGCACGGGGCATCGGGAGCGGTCCGGACGACCGGCGATTCGCCGAGGAATCGGCGGAGGTCGTGGTCGCCGTGCCCTGTTCGACGACGCCGGTGACGAGCGGAAGCCCGGACGTGAGGCTGCCACCGGTGACTTCCGTCCACTGCCCATCAGTCAGTCCCGTCGTCAGTGCGATCGCCACCGGTGTGCCCTGGCGAAGCGTCCACACCTGGTGCGCATTGCCGGACCGGCGCGTGGCTGAAACACCAGAACCGGCCAGCGCCGAGGAATCACTCGCTGGCGTGAACCGAAGTGCCGTGTTCGGCACCAGCAGCGCATTGTGCACCTGCGCCGTCTTGATCACCGCCGTTGCAGTCATCCCGGGGCGTAGCGCGAGATCGGGATTCGCCACGTCGAGAATCGCCTGATATGTCACGACGCCTTCCACGGTCTTCGCCGCGTTGCGCACCGAGCGCACATTGCCTGCGAACGTGCGGTCGGGGTAGGCATCGACGGTGAAGTCCGCCTCCTGTCCAGCGTGGACCTCGCCGACGTCCGCTTCGTCGATATCGAGCGCGAGCGTCATCTGCTTGAGATCAGAGGCGAGCACGAACAGCACCGGTGTCTGAAACGATGCCGCCACCGTGCGCCCCGGCTCCACCTGCCGCTGCAGCACGACGCCGCTGATCGGCGAGCGAATGGTCGCCTTCTCGAGCACCGTGCGCTGCGCCTGGAGTGCCGCCGTCGATGCGGCGATCTGCGCCCGCGCGCTGGCATCGGCACCGAGCGCACGGGTGAGCGAGGCTCGGGCGCTCTCGACCTCCTGCTCAGAGATCATCCTAGTCGCGAAGAGCGACTCCGCACGAACCGTTTGCGCCTTCGTTTCGACAAGTGTCGCCGCCGTCTGCTGCGCTGTGGCTTCCGCCGCCTGGAGCGCCGCCTCGCCCTGCCTGATCTGTGCCCGCAACTGATCGGTGTTCACAATCGCCAGTGTCTGGCCCTTCCGCACGTGGTCGTTGTAGTCGGCCGCGACGACATCGACAACGCCGGACACCTCGGTGCCGACAGCGACGGTGTCGAGCGCGGCCAGCGTGCCGGTGGCCGTCACCGTAGCGGCGAGGTCGCCGCTTCGCGCGGCCACGGTCTGATAGCGCACGGGTGCCGGCGTGTGATGCGACATGAAGTAGAGCACAGCGCCGGCGATTGCGACTATCGGAATCCCCCAGCGGAGCAGCCGGCGTCCGAGCATCGCACCGCGGTTCGCCCCGCCTGCCAGGCCGAGTGTTGCGGCAACATCATTGTGCGCCACTCCGTCGGGCGACATTGGTCGCGGAGCCCTGTCCATCCGACGGCCGTTCGCGGGTTTTTTGTCGGCGCCGTTGCTCCCTGGGGCTCGTTCGGGGGGTAAGACGGGAGTTGAACTTTCTGGCATTCTTATCTCCTCATCTCGAATGGACAGCGTGACGTGCGATCAGGACGGCCAGCGCGATGCCCATGAGTGCCAATGATGACCGTACACCGGGTGCGCTGGTGCCACGACGATCGGAATCTCAGCGCGGCCTTCGTCGTCGCGCTCGCGCAGCACCCGGAGGCGCAGCGAGAGCTGCGACAGCACATCGTTTCCGAAGACGTCGGCGAACAGGCGCCTTAGACGGATCGGCCCAGACGCACTGTCGCGCGAAGAGGTGAGGGCTGCTGTACGTCTCATGTGACACGCATCGGGATTAAGGTGTGCTCGACCCACTTCAACCAGCGCTAGTGAAAGGTCGGCTGCGCCAGACGGTTACACAGTCGGGCGAAGGGCGGCGCGCCGTAGGCGGAAGCCCGACACGAGACGTGAGGATTTCCCTGCATTTGACCGCGGTGAACGGTGCCTCGAGCGTTCACCCAACGGACCAACGTTGGCGTCCGTCTCTCTAAGAATGCTCAATCCGCGTATCAGCGAATCCAGTTGAGGACGACGGCTGGCTTGCGCGGAGTGACGGGTGTCTCGCCTCGCGGCATACCCACAATGATCGGCGCGAAGGCATGAACGTCCGCCGGAATCCCAAGTTCCGCTTTCGCCTCCGGCGTGTTGAGCACCGGCACGGCAAAGCCAATGCAGCACGTCCCGAGTCCGTCAGCGCAGGCCGCGAGCATCAGGTNNTCTCCGCCGCCAGCCAGCAATCGGCGACGACGAACTCGTTCGTCGGCCTCGCGCAGATGACAACGAGTGTGCCGGCGTCATAAAAGATGTTGAAATCGGGGTCGGCGAGCGGCGACGTGATGCCATCGCCGGCCGCGCCGTGCGGTTTGAGCAAGTTGCCGTGGTGCGCCGCCTCCACTCTGCCCATCTCCTTCGCTCGGTCGGAGAGGCGCTTGAGGAGCGCGCGGTCCTGCACGATGACGAACTGCCACGGCTCCTGATGCATGGCTGTGGGCGCATGTACCGCCGCCTCGAGCAGCGCGTGAAGCCGCCGCTCCTCAATGGCGTTGGGCTGGTAGGCACGCACCGCGCGCCGCCGATAGATGAGATCGATGAAGCCGGTGGCGCCGCGCGGCTCCTCGACAGCGGTGGACGTCGACATCGAAACGCGCGGTCAGGGCCGCGCGGCCACCACTCGGNNCGTCGACGATCACGCTGCCCTCAGTGTACGGCGTCACGGTTTGAGTCGGCCGCGGGTAGCGGTACCAACGCGGGCCGACCGGATAGCCGTAGTCCCATACCGTCACGTCGAGCTTCTCGCGCGCGCTGGCGTAGAGCGCCACACTGAAGTCGGGATTGCGTTCATCGATCGTGTATCCGAGATCCTGGAACCCCTTAACGATTGGCGCTCGGATCGCGCGATTCGCAATCGAGTTACTGATCATCGGATCGTCCGCACCCGTCGCGGCACGGCCGTCGCGGCGAGCGGGCCCGGGCAGCATGCGGAACGTGTGCAGAGTCGAGAGTCCCGCGTCGGGCGCAACCATCGTTCGCACTTCGATCGACCGACCGCAACCAACAGTGGCCAACGCGAGTGTCGCGTAAGCGACAAGCTGACATGTCGAGCGCATAGGAACCTCATTGAGAACCGAGAGCGCGTCTGAGAGCATGTTCGGCCGCCGAAACGGCGCGGCTACCATGTAGAGTACAGGCTGAGATCAATGACGGCTGTCGGCAAATGCCCGCATCGTTAGTAGGGGATTCACGCGCCGCCGCTCAGCCGGTAGCGTGCGCCATGTCGCTCTCGATCACCTGGCTGCTCGCGCAGGTTGCCGAGAGCCCAACCCAGCCAAGCTCAGTTAACGGCCTTTCGACGTCTAATGGCCCTTCTACGTCATTTGACGCATAGAGTCCCCCCTGCGATTAGGCGATTCTGGAGCTGGAGTAAAGCTCTCTATCGCCACTCTGGAGGACCGATGAACCTCGACCAACGAACCCAACCGACCGTTCGCGAGCGCCTGGAGTTTGCCCTGCAGACGCCCTGCGATTGGATACTCAAAGCGTCGTGCGTGACATATGCGACGTTCCTCGTGATGTTCCGGCTCCTCCCGCCTGCCTATCTCTCCTGGGCATCCCGGGTCAAGGCGCGCAAGGCCTATTACCGCGCCCTCCGCAGGGTGCCTGCGTATCGCCAGTTCATCCATACCCAGGGCAGTCCGCTGATCCCCGAAACGGACAAGGAGACGTACATCAAGGCGTACGAGACCGGCGCCCGGTGCCTTGACGGGTCCTTTTTTCACGGGCGCACGATGATCGACGAATCGTCGGGCTCCACCGGTACCCCATACAACTGGGTGCGTAGCGAGACCGAGCGCCACGAGAGCCATACCTTCGTCAGCTACTTCGCGACGTACTGTTACGGGCGCGAGCGATGGATCACGATCAACGCCTTCAGCATGGGCGCGTGGGCCACCGGGATCAACATGGGGATCTCGCTGCAAAAGAACGGGATCGTCAAGAACACCGGGCCTGACATTGCTAAAATTCTTCACACTCTTCGCGTCTTCGGCCCGGAGTACACGTACCTGATCACCGGCTACCCGCCGTTTCTAAAGCATCTCATCGACGTCGCCGACGAGGAAGGATTTCCCTTCGAGAAGTACCGGCTCTACGGGCTGGCCGGCGGCGAAGGAATGTCGGAGGGGCTGCGCGATTATCTGCTGCGGCGCTTCGCAAAGGTCTACAGCGGCTACGGGGCAACAGATCTCGAGATCGGCATCGCGGGCGAGACGCCTGTATCAATCGCCATCCGGCGGCTCGCGCGCGAGCGCGAGGACGTGAAGCTCGCGCTATTCGGCTCGGACTCCCGCCTCCCGATGGTCTTTCAGTACAACCCCGTCATGCACCACATCGAGGTGAACGAGAACGAGGAAGTAGTCTTCACAATCTCACGCAGCTCGCTCCTGTCGCCGCGCATTCGATACAACGTGCACGATCTCGGCGGAGTTCTCACCAGCGACGAGATGGCCGAACGGCTCGCCGCGGTCGGTGTGGATATTGAGCAGCTGAGGCGCGACAGCGGCGACGGGAACGTTCGCCTTCCCTTTCTGTGGATCTTCGGCCGCCGCGACCACACGATCAGCGTGATGGGCGCCAACATCTATCCGGAGGACATCGAGCAGTGTCTGTATTACGACACCGCGCTCGCCGAGATGACGCATTCGTTCTGCCTTTCCCTGGCGGAGAGCCCTAACGGTGACGTACGACCGCGGTTCCTGTTCGAGATCTCGAGAGAGCCCGACGCCGAGCTCTCGCGTCGCTTTTCGGCGTCGATCCTGTCCCGTCTTGTGGAGTTGAACGCCGATTTCCGCGAGGCGTGGCGCGAATATCCTGAGACGCTCGTACCCGAGATCCAGCTTTATCGACTCGGCGAAGGTCCATTCGCGGGCGACGCGGGAAGGATCAAACAAGCGCGCTTCCTACCGGCAGCCTGAGCGGGGCACATCATGCGCACTCTCATTCAATTCGCGCTGCGTCGGCCGAAGCTGGTAATCCTGGTGTGGGTCGCGATACTCGGTGCAGCCGCGCCTTTCGCTTCCCGGCTGGCCGGCGCGCTCCGCGGAAGTACCGACGCCGTGCCGGGCAGTCCCTCGGAGCTCGTATCGCGCGATCTCAATCAAGCATTTGGGAAGGGCTC
>PKVB01000123.1 GCA_003131365.1 Gemmatimonadota bacterium
CGATAGCTTTTGATCCAGCGCGAAAAGGCATCGCCGATGATGGTCTCCGAGGTGGGCCTCACCACCAGCGGCTCTTCCAGCTTGGCGTCGGGATCGGGTACCAGCTTGCCGTCGATGGTCTTCAGGCGATGGTGCGTGACCACCGCCATTTCCTTGGCGAAGCCTTCGACGTGCTCGGCCTCCTTGGCGATGAAGGAGAGCGGGATGAACAGCGGGAAATAGGCGTTCTCGTGCCCCGTCTCCTTGAACATCGTGTCGAGCTGGTGCTGCATGCGCTCCCAGATACCGTAACCCCGCGGCCTGATGACCATGCAGCCGCGGACGGGCGAGTAGTCGGCCAGCTCGGCCTTGAGCACAACTTCGTTGTACCAGGCGCTGAAATCTTCGGAGCGTTTCGTCAGCTTCTTATCTTCTGCCATTGGCGTTCTTACAATGAGTTCAGGAATGCATCGAGAGCTACGCTGCGCTCGGATCCATCGGCCAGCGTCTTCACGGTCACCTTTCCATTTGCATAGTCATCGCGGCGAAGCAGCACGACGTTTTTCACGCCGGCGCTCGACGCGGTCTTGAGCTGGCGCGCCAGCGTCTGCGCCTTGAGCGCGTATTCCACGCTTCGCGACTTGGCGCGCAACCGCCCCGCGACCGTCATCACGTCGGACAGCATCGACTCGTCGTCGGCGGCAACCCAGTACTCGGTCCCCAGCTCCGGCGTGGGAAGCAGATCGCGCGACCGAAGCAACTCGGTGAGCACCACATCGCCCATTCCGAAACCAAGCGCCGGAAGATCCACACCACCTATCGTCGAAAGGAGATCGTCGTAGCGCCCCCCGCCGCAGATCGCGCGAAACTCTCCCTTCGCGTCGAAGAGCTCGAACACCTTCCCTGTATAGTAAGCGAGCCCACGCACGATGGAGAGGTCGAATTCGATCCACTCTCCGACGCCGAGGGCGTCGAGAAAGTTCATGTACTCGCGCATGTGCGTGACTGTTTCCATCACATCGGGCGAGTTTCTAAATTCCCCCGCCAGCGCGTTGAGGTCCCTGGAGCTATCGAGGATGCGCGACACGCCGGCTCGCGCTTCCACGCTGGCGACGGCCTTCTCGACTTTGCCGAGCGTTACGTCGCGGGGCTCGCGCCCCGTTTTGTCGATCGCGGCGAACACTGCCGGCAGCTCCGCTTTCTTTACTCCAGCCTGCGAGAGAACCGCTGTGAGAAGCTTCCGGTCCGACACTCGAGCGCGAACATCGCGCGAGGTGAGTCCGACTGCGCGCATCACGTCGATTGCAACCGCGAGGAGCTCCGCATCCGCCGCGACCGACGCTTCGCCGAGGATGTCGACGTTGAGCTGAAAGTGCTCGCGCAGCCTTCCCTTCTGTTGCCGCTCGTAGCGGAACAACTGGGGAACGGAGAACCACCGAATGGGCTTCCGCATGGCGTTCGCTTTCGCGGCGACCATGCGCGCCAGCGTCGGCGTCATCTCGGGACGAAGCGCCACTTCGCGGCCGCCCTTGTCGGTGAAGGCGTACAGCTGACCGACGATCTCATCGCCGCTCTTTTTTGTGTAGAGCTCGAGCGGCTCCAGGGGCGGACCATCGTATTCGACGAACCCGTATCTCCGCGCGACGTCGCGCCAGACCGACATGAGATAGTTACGGGTGGCGAGCTGCTCGGGGTAAAAGTCTCGAAATCCTGGTAAAGCTCCCTGTGACATAGAGGAAAGCTACGTGGCGAACGGAGACACCTGCAAGCGCGACATCGCGTCCCCCACAGTGTGAAACGAGCCGGTGATGAGCAGCGTTTCGGACCGTTCCTGCCCGAGCGCGAGCGCTGCATCCATGTCCGGCTCCAGATCGGCGTCGAAGCCCTGTGCCCTTGCAAAGGAGCGCGCCTCCGCCGGGTCCCACCTGCGCTCCGCGGGAGCGGACGGCGCGTTTGTGAAAAGGAAGCGATCGACCGCCAGAGCGAGCTCGCGGATGATTCCGCGCCAATCCTTGTCAGAAAGAACGGCAACGAGAGCCGTACGCGGGGACGGCGGATTGATGGCGCGAATTGTCTCGGCGACGGTGCGGGCACCGTCCGGATTGTGGGCTACGTCAAAGATGACTTTCCCTCTGCGCTCGAACCGGCCCGGCAGAAATACTCCGGCGAGCGCTTTGGAGATCTCTCCTGGCGGCGGCAGATATTCCTTCCCGATCGCGGCCAGGGTTGCGATCGCGGTGCCAGTGTTGCGCGCCTGGTGCACTCCGAGCAGAGGCGTTGTCATGGTCTGGCCGTTGAGCTTGAACGACGTTCCAGTCGCGGAGACCTGGACGTCGCTGATCGGGTAGGCGTCGTCGAGAATTACCACCGGCGCCGCCACGGCCTCCTTTGCGCATTTGGCCAACAGCTCGCGGATCGCCGGCGCCGGCTCGCCAATCACGGCGGGAATCCCTGCCTTGAAGATTCCGGCTTTTTCTTTCGCGATCGCCTCCAGAGTATCGCCGAGCAGATTCATGTGATCGAGCCCGATCGACGTGACAGTCGCCACGCGTGGCGTAAGCACGTTCGTCGAGTCCAGGCGGCCGCCCAGTCCGGTCTCGATCACCGCCAAGTCGACCTCTCTCTTGGCAAGCCAGTCGAAGGCGAGAGCGGTTGTCACCTCGAAAAACGTCGCTCCCATTTCCTCGGCGGTCGGAATCCAGCGCTCGAGGAATTCGAGAACCTCCTCCTCGAAGATCGGCTGCCCGTTGACGGTGACGCGCTCCCGGAAGTCAATGAGATGCGGAGAGGTATATCGCCCAACCACGAGTCCTCGGGCGCGCAGCAGCGCTTCACAGGTGGCAACAACGCTTCCCTTCCCGTTGGTGCCGGCGACATGGATAGCACTGAGCTTGCGCTGCGGCGAGCCGAGCTTGGCGAGGAGCGCTTCGGTGCGCTCGAGACCCGGTTTGATGCTGCCAGTGGTGCGGGCGAATAGTGCCTGGATCGCCTCGCCGTAGGGCGTCAGGTGGTCGTCCACCCTGCCGACGCCGGCTTGCCGCTCATATGGCGAAGCAGCTGACCCACGGTTTGTTTGAGCTCGGAGCGCGGCACCACCGAATCAACGATTCCGTGCTCGAGCAGAAACTCGGCTGTCTGGAATCCCTCGGGGAGCTCCTGTCCGATCGTCTGCTTGATCACGCGCGGGCCAGCGAATCCGATCACCGCTCCTGGCTCGGCGAGAATCGCGTCACCGAGCATCGAGAAGCTCGCGCTGACGCCACCAGTGGTGGGATTCGTGAGAATTGAGACATAGGGGACGCGCCGCTCCGAGAGCTGCGACAGGATCGCCGCGGCCTTCGCCATCTGCATGAGCGAGAGCACGCCCTCCTGCATCCGTGCGCCGCCAGACGCGGAGATGATGATGAGCGGATACTTGCGCTCGATCGCCAGCTGTCCGAGTCGCGCGATCTTCTCACCGACGACCGACCCCATCGAGCCGCCCATGAACGCGAAGTCCATGACCGCGAGACAGACCGGCATTCCGCCGAGCTTCCCCGTGAAGGTGAGAATCGCGTCGCCCTCACCGGCCGCGCCAGTCGCCTTCTTGAGGCGCGCGGGATATTCGGGAAAGCCGAGCGGATCCGTGGAGCGAATGTCCAGCTCTGTCTCTTCGGAGGTCCCCTCGTCGAGCAGGATTGCAGCGTACTCGCTGGCGCGAATGCGGCGGTGGAATCCGCAGTTCGGGCATACATTGAGGTTGCGCACGAACTTTTCGCGGAGGTCGGTGTGACCGCAACGGTCGCACTTCTCCCAGGCGTCGGGCGGAATCTCGTGTTTTTCGTGCCGCGGCAGGCGGGGCTTTTTTTCTTTGCGGAACCAAGCCATGCGCGCAATTTACGCGAGCGCGGCTGAGTTTGCAGCGGTTTGGCCCGTACTCAGGCTCGGCGGCTTTCGCGCGCGTGAATCGACCGGGCCGCTCTTTCCCGGCGCGCTCGGGCTGTCTCGCAGTACTTGGATCGTCGCCGGTCAGTCGGGCGGGGATGTCCTCTTCGGGAGCTCTCGCCTGCCGCTTCGCCTTGCGGCTCGCTGCACCGCGCCGCCTTGCAGCGGCGCTGGCTCCGGCCGCTCCCTCAGAGGACATCCTCGCCCTCCTTCCCGCGGAATCTGTAACTGCAGGGGGCGCGATTACGCCGCGAGGAATGCCACGCGGTCTCACCCCTCGCGCGGTAGCGCGCCGAGCGAAGCTCGGCATCCCCGCGCAAACTTGCCGCGCTTCCGTTTGGCGCGCACGGATCAATGACCGCAACCAAGCCCCCTGCCGCGATCGCCGCTTGTGCTCACGGGCGAACGCCAGCGGAAACTCCGCGCGCTGTTAAGGTCTCAGGCAGGGAGGCGAGGGATGTCCTCTGAGGGAGCGGCCGGAGCCAGCGCGGCTGCCATGCCGCGCGGTGCACCAAGAGAAAGCGCGCACCACGATGGCCGATCGGCCGAGCTGGCAACTAGCGGCGGAGCGGTAGGGCGCTGCCGCGGCCCTCGCCCGAGATGCGCATCAGGATGCCGACGGCGAGCCAACTCGCGAGCATGAACGATCCCCCATAGCTAAAAAACGGAAGCGGGATTCCGGTGATCGGCATCAGGTTGAGCGTCATGCCGACGTTCACCAGCACGTGAACGAACCAGCCCGACATCAGTCCGAACGCGACCAGGCTGCTGTAGGAATCGTTCGCGCGCTCGGCGATCTTCGTGATGCGGAGGAACAGCCAGAGAAAGAGCGCCAGCGCGATAGTCACGCCGAGAAAGCCGAGCTCTTCTCCTACGACGGAGAAGATGAAGTCAGTATGCTGCTCGGGCAGAAACGCCAGACGCTTCTGCGTGCCGAGCGTGAACCCCTTGCCGAACCATCCACCGGATCCGATCGCGACCTTCGATTGAATGACGTGGTAACCTGACGCGCGGGGATCGGAAGACGGATCGATGAACACTTTTAACCGGTTCTGCTGGTACGGCGCGAGTTTCTCCCACATCATCGGCGCGACGACGCCGGTGGCGACGTTCAGCACCATGAGTACGATTCCCTCGATCAGGTACGGCCGGTACCAGAGGACGAGGGCGAGCAGGACAAAGAACCACGCCCCCCACAATCCGACGCTGAAAGAGAGGACGAGGCTGATCGCCGGGCTGGCGAGCAGAATCAGAAGCGGCCACGACACGCCCGCCCAGTACAGCATCGCGAAGAAGATCCCGATGAACACGATGCCGGTGCCGAGGTCGGGCTGGAGCATGATGATCGCCCACGGAATGCCGACGACCAGCGCGGGCTTCCACAGATCGAGCAGCGATTTCGGCGTTTCACGCTGGTTAGACAGCACTTTCGCGAGCATGAGCACGACGGTCACTTTCGCGATCTCGGAAGGCTGACCGATGCGGTGGCTCCCGATCGCGAGCCAGCTCTTCGTGCTCGCGGCGGTTCCGGCTCCCTTCCCGATCACGAGGGTGAGCCCGAGCAGGAAGATCGACAACGCGTACAGCGGCGTCGTCATCCATTCGATGAATCGAACCGAGGAATGTCCGATGGCGTAGGCGAAGCCCATTCCGATCAGAAGCCAGAGGATTTGCGACTTGTATAGAGTGGCGACGGCGGTCGGCGTGTCAGTCTGTCCCGCCGAATAGACCATGGCCACACCGAACAACGAGAGGATCCCGGCTGCGGCGAGGAGACGGAAATCCGAGACGATGGGGCGACTCATCAGCCCTCGTCCATCACTGCCTTGATCGGCCCGACCTTCAGAAAGTGGCCGATGATCGCTGATGCGATGTGTGCCGCACGCGAGCCATGCAATCCGAATTCAAGAAGAACCGCGACGACGATCTTCGGCTTGTCAGCCGGAGCGAAGCCGACGAACCAGCCATGATCGTCACCGCCTGTGTTCTGAGCCGTGCCCGTCTTGCCGGCGAGGGTGAGACCCTGAATCGCGGATGCGCCCGCGGTGCCGCCTGCTTCCAGAACCGCCTTCAGTCCCTCAAGCACTACGGAATCCTGCAGGCTGGTCAGGGTGAATACCTGCTTCCGCTGCGGTACCAGGTGAGCGATCTCAGGTCTCGGCGCCATTCCCTTGGCAGCGAACGCGCTATAGAGCTTCGCCATATTGATGACGGTCTGCGAGTTCGCTCCCTGCCCGATCGCCAGGTTCAGCGTCTCGGCATTGCTCCACCCTCGCGCGCCGTACTTCTTGTTGTAATAGTCGATCGCGTAGGGCCAGCGCGCCTGCGTCTCCTCAGGCAGATCGATGCCTGACTTGTCGCGCATGGTGAGCTTGATCCCTCCCGCGATGAACCTCGACAGTCCGATTTTCAGGCCGAGCTGATAGAAATACACGTCGCACGAGTGCGTGATCGCGCCCTGGAGACTGAGCGAGCCGTGGCCCTTCTTCTCCCAGCAGCGGAAGTAGCGGTTGCCGAACTGGTAACCACCGGTGCAAGGCACGGGCATGTGATCATTCACGCCGACGACGCCCTCCTCGAGGCCGATGATCGAGGTGGCGAGCTTGAACGTCGAGCCGGGCGGATACGTTCCCTGAATCGCCTTGTTTACGAGAGGGCGCCGTTTGTCATCGAGGAGCTGCTTGTAGTACTCGACAGGAATCCCGCCGGTAAACTTGTTTGGATCCCAGCTCGGCGCGCTGTAGAGCGCGAGGACTTCGCCTGTATTCGGGTCGATCGCAACCGCGCCACCCTGCAGCGAATCGGCGAAGAGGCCCACCGTGAATTTCTGGAGATCGAGATCGATGTTGGTGTAGAGCGGCGGCGCGCCTTCCGGGCTGAGATCAGGCCTCGGCCCCTCGCCCCGCACCGGGCGGCCACGCGCATCGACCTCGTCGAAGCGCACGCCTTCCTTGCCGTGGAGTATCGGCTCGTACTGTTTCTCGAGGCCGGCTTTACCGATCTGCTGTCCGGGTTTGTAGCTCGCGTACTTCGGATCGTTGAGATCCGATTCTGTGATCTCGCCCGTGTAGCCGACGAACGACGCCACTACGGGTCCGTCGGGATAGTATCGCTTGGGAACCGATTGGATGATCAGTCGCGGAAAATCGAGCCGATGCTCCTCGAGAACCGACACGATGTCGATGGTCGCATCGGGGAGAATGACCGTCGGCCTCGTCGGCGCGCGGCGATAGCGGCGTATGGCGTTGTTGATGTCGTTCTGTCCGAGCTGCAGCGTCGGCCCCAGCTGCGCGAGCGCGCTGCGCAAGCTGTCGACGCTCGGCGCCGTGATCGAGACGGAGTACGCGGGAAGATTCTCGGCGATCACCTCGCCGTGCCGGTCATAGATGATTCCGCGCGGCGCAGGCAGAGGAATCGGACGCAGGCGATTCTCCTCCGATANNCGACCTGCGTCTTGAAAAACGCTCCCACGAGCAGCACGAATCCGATCGCGAGGGCCACCGAGCTCATCCTCGCTCTTCTGGCCACGTCGTTCGGATGGAAGCTCATGTGGGAGTCGGCTCGAGTAGCGGTCGCATGATGAAGAGTAACAGGACGCCCACGGCGGCGGTTACCGCCGCTGAGAGTGGCGACCAAAGCAGTAGCTGCTGCAGCAGCTCGAATCCATGCACGCGTTGCTCACCGATGAAGTACAGGATGTCGAACACCCACTTCCCGAGGAAAAAGAAGAAAGCGTTGAGCACGAGATTGTCGGCGAAGAACACGGCTTTGAGGTAGGAAGCGCCGAAGCCGACGACCGTCATCGCGAGCGCACCGGCGCCGAGAGCGTCGGGTGCCAGCGAATCGGAAATCAGACCCAGCGCGAACCCGATCACGGCTGCCGTCGACGGTCGGACGCGCACTGCCGCGAGAAGGAGCGCCAGAATCAGGAAGTCCATCGGCGCGCGCCAGCCGAGGAGAGGACGGAGCGTGTAGTGAAGGACGATGAAGATGAGGAAGCTGATTATCGCGCGAATCGCTCCGCCCACGTTCATCGCGCTGCTCCCGGTTGATGCGGAATTGTGTCGTTTCTGACGGAGTCGCGTCTGATCGTATCGCGAGCAGCGGAGTNNGAGCGGCGGCGGTATCTACGGGTCTCCGGATGGGAGCGGGTCTCGGAGCGACGGCCGGCGCCTTGGCGCTGTCGGTCACGCCGAGCGGAACACCACCATTCGAGCGCGCAATGCTGTCGAGCACGGCTCTGCGCGCGGCGGCCTCCGCCAGTGCCGCGGCTCTGGCCGCCGAGTCACCCGACACGATGATGCGCTGCGTCGCCTGGTCGACCTGAGCGACGTTCTGCCACACACCGTCGAACCCCTTGGCGAGCCGGTCGCGACGCAGGATCATGACGGAATAGACGTCGGACGGATTCACCGCCGGACGCAGCAGATAGGTGCGCGCCCAGCCTTCGCTCGTCTTCATCTCTTCCAGTACCGTTCCAATGGGAATGCCGCGCGGCCACACCCCGCCCCAGCCGGAGCTGACGATCACCGCGCCCGGCTTGAGCGTTGCTCTGAATGGAACACCGCGCAGCTCGATCAGATATCCACCCGTTGCCGATCCCGTGAGATGCGCCTGCGCGATCCCGAATGCGGTGCCGTCGGGCGACATCGCGCTGACGCGGAAATCCGGATGCGTCCAGAGCATGGCGTGGCTCATCGTGGGATCCACCTGATCCACCACGCCGACCAGGCCTTCCGGAGCGATCACGGGGCTCAGTCTGCTGACGCCAGCGCGCGAGCCGGCGCTCAGAATCACGGTGGTCTCGTCCCTGACGCCGCGGCCGTGCAGGGCTTCAGTCGGTATGAATCCCCAGCGAAGCCGGGAGCCGAGCCCGATGATCTTCCTCAGGCGGTCATTCTCGCTCTCGAGCGAGCCAGCCTTCATCGAGTTGAGCGAGAGGCTGTCGATGCTCGCCTGCTTGGCATCCGCCTGGAGCAGCGACTGGCGGCCCCGCTCCGATCTTTCCTGGAGCATCACGAGCGGAGCAAGGAAGGTACGCCGCATCCCCGTCGCGGCGGGGTCGCGCATCGTGTTCGGAAGAGCACGCGCCGCGAGCGCCAGGACAACGCAGGTAGCTAGAACGATCAGGTCGAGCCGGGTGTTGCTTCTTATGGCGCGGGCCAACTTTTACCTCAAGTCGCTAGGACGGACCAGTATTTCGCCTCATCATCAAGTATTCGGCCACAACCCCGCACCACACAGGTCAGAGGATCCTCGTCGACGTGGATCGGCAGACCGGTTTCCTGGGACAGCAGGACATCGAGGCCGCGAATGAGAGCGCCACCGCCCGTCATCACGANNCGCACCGCGTCGACGATCTGCTGAATCGGCTCCTGAACCGCATCGCGAATCTCCGACGAATGCACGCGCACCGTCTTCGGGATGCCTGATACAAGATCCCTGCCTTTGACGTCCATTTCCCTCTCATCCCCGACTGGCGCCGCGGATCCGATCTGAATCTTCACCTGCTCAGCGGTCGATTCACCGACGAGAAGGTTGTAGTTCTTGCGCATGAATTGAACGATCGCCATGTCCAGCTCATCGCCGCCGGTCCGGATCGAGGTGTCGCTAACGATTCCCGACAGCGCGATGACGGCGATCTCAGTAGTGCCTCCCCCGATGTCGATCACCATGTTCCCCGTGGGCGTCTCGACCGGCAGCCCCACGCCAATCGCCGCGGCCATGGGTTCGGCGACCATGAAGACTTCCTTNNGAAGTCGGCGATGACGCCGTCCTTCATCGGTCTCACCGCGATGACGCCTTCGGGAGTACGGCCGAGCATGCGCTTCGCCTCGAGTCCGACGCCCTTGATTTTTCTCGTCTCGCGGTCGAGCGCGACGACTGAGGGCTCGTTCAGCACGATGCCTTCGCCCTTCACGTAGATCAATGTATTCGCGGTGCCGAGGTCCACGGCAATCGCATTCGCCGGGAATAGCGCACCCGGCTTAAAGAATGGCCAGCGCATTAGTTCAAATATGAATCGGGTGGAGTATACGGCAAGGCAAAGGCCTCGGCGACAGCGGGATATGTCACCTTTCCGTCTACGATGTTGAGTCCCTTCTTAAGTGCGGCGTTTTCTTTGAGAGCCTGCTTCCATCCCTTCTTAGCGAGGTCCTTCGCGTAAGGGAAAGTCGCGTTGGTGAGCGCGAGTGTTGACGTGCGTGGTACTCCGCCGGGCATGTTTGCGACTCCGTAGTGGATAATCCCATCCACGACGTAGGTTGGGTTCTCGTGCGTTGTAGCCTTGATCGTCTCGACGCAGCCGCCCTGATCGATCGCGACGTCGACTATGACTGCGCCTGGCTGCATCGTCTTCAGATCTTCGCGCCGAATCAGTCGAGGCGCGACGGCTCCGTGAATGAGAACCGCTCCCACGACCAGATCCGCGGTGGAGATCTGCTCCAGGATGTTATGACGATTGGAATAGATGAGTGTGACGTTGGCAGGCATTACGTCCGAAAGGTAGCGCAAACGCTCCAGGCTCAGGTCGAGAACCGTGACTTTCGCGCCCAGCCCGGCGGCCATCTTCGCAGCATTGATACCGACGATGCCGCCCCCCAGGATCACGACCTTGCCCGGAGCGACGCCGGGTACTCCGCCGAGGAGGACCCCGCGTCCACCGTAGAGCTTCTCGAGGTACTTGGCACCTTCCTGGACCGCCATCCGTCCCGCCACTTCCGACATCGGCGTCAGGAGAGGCAGCTCCTTCGAAGGCAATTCCACGGTCTCGTAGGCGACGCAGATCGCGCCGCTCTTGATGTGGGCGAGCGTCAGCTCCTTGTCGGCGGCGAAGTGAAAGTAGGTAAAGATCACCTGGCCCTTCTTAATGCGGGGCCACTCGACCTTGACCGGCTCCTTCACCTTCATGATCATATCGGCTTCGCGCCAAACAGTGTCGGCGTCGGCACCGACCGTGGCGCCGACCGACGTGTAGGCGGAATCCAGAAAGCCGCTTCCCTCGCCGGCTCCCTTCTCGATCATGACGCTGTGACCCGATCCCACGAGCGCTTCAGCGCCCGCCGGCACCAGGGCGACCCGATTCTCGTTGGTCTTGATCTCCTTCGGAATGCCGATCTTCATAAGTAGTTCAGAGTGCTCTAGTTGATGTTGAATCGCATATTTGAACTGAAGACTACCTGAGAGGGGAGGTAGTCTTCTTGTGCCTTTGCTCTCTTCACGCGGCGACCTTGGGACCCAGACTCACCAACGTCTGCTTTTCGGGCGGATAGTAAGTCTTGCAAATGGACGCGACTGTTTCGGTGTCGATCGCATCGACCAGCGCCAAAACTTCGTCGAGCGTCCTGTATGGCTCCCCGTAAAGCTCCACCCCGGCGGCCCGGTACATTCTCGAGCTCGGGCTTTCCAGAGACAGTGTAATCTGACCTTTTAGCTGGCTTTTTCCAGCGGTCAGCTCGTCCTCGCTCAACCCGTTCGCGGCAAGCTTCTCCATCTCCTCGTTGATCGCGTCGACCGCCGCTCGCGCGGTCTCGGGCGTCGTGCCGACGTAAACGCCATGTACTCCGGCGTCCTCGTGAAAGGACTGAAACGAGTAAACGGAGTAGGCCAATCCCAGCTCTTCGCGGATGCGCTGAAAGAGGCGCGAGCTCATGCCACCGCCGAACAGCATTCCGACCATGCTCATCGCGTAGCGACGCGGGTCACTGTGCTCGAACGCCGGGCTGCCGATCACGATGTGGGTTTGGGCCGTATCACGCTCGAAGTGCACAGCGCTCGGTAATTGCACGATTGGAGCCGGAGACTTGAGGGCGGGCAGCCCACCACGGGGGATGTCGGCCCAGCCGCTCGCTTCCAGCGTTTCGATCAGCGCATCGTGCTCGACGTTTCCGGCGGCTGCCACCACGATCTGCTCGGGATGATACGCTCGCGAGTGGAGAGCCCGCAGATCGGCCTGGTCGAGCCCTCCCACGGTCTCGCGGGTTCCGAGAATGGAGTACCCGTAGGGATGGTTCCCCCACAGCTGAGCGTTGTGCAGCTCGAAGACGAGATCGTCGGGCGTGTCGTCGACGGTGTTGATCTCCTCGAGGACGACCTTTCGCTCGAGCGCGAGGTCCGAAGGCCGGAGCACGGGGCGAAAGACGAGATCCGCGAGAACATCGGCGGCCTGCGGAAGGTGCTCGTCAAGAACCCTGGCCTGATACGCTGTGTGCTCGCGAGAGGTGTAGGCGTCGAGCGAGCCACCCAGCGTCTCGAGCGCGAGCGCGAGATCCCTGGCGCTCCTCGTGGGCGTGCCCTTGAACACCATGTGCTCGAGCATGTGAGAGACGCCCATTTTTTCGGGACTCTCGTGGAGGGATGCGGCGCGAACCCACGCCCCCAAAGCGACCGACCGTACTCCCGGCATGTGCTCCGAGAGTACGGTCAATCCGTTCCGGAGAACGGTACGTCGCAGGTCAGCTTCGGCGGACTGCGCGGCGAGGGTCACCCGCGCGAACGTCCCCCACTGCCACCGCGCGACCCGCTGCGCGGACGGCGGGGCCTGTCGCCACGATCCGATGGGCCGCCTTCGGACCCTTCGCTTCCCCCTTCATTCTCCGCGCCGACGCCAGCGAGGTGTCCTTCACCGCCGCCGGAGGAGGAGGATTGGTCTCCTTCGGGCTTAGGTGTAAGTGCCTTCATCGAGAGGCGCAGACGTCCACGCTCATCGCGCTCGAGAAGCTTGACCTTGACGCGGTCACCCTTCTTCACGACGTCTTCCGTCTTCTCCGTGCGGCCGTGCTTGAGCTCGGAGATGTGAACCAGACCTTCGGTGCCCGGCATGATCTCGACGAACGCGCCGAA
>PKVB01000188.1 GCA_003131365.1 Gemmatimonadota bacterium
ATTCGCGTCGCAGGTGTTTTTCTGCAACTCGGGAGCGGAGGCGAATGAGGGCGCGTTCAAGTTTGCGAGGCGGTGGGCCCGGAAGACCGGTACCGATGCGAAGGTCGAGATCATCGCGCTGCGAGGAAGCTTTCACGGCAGGCTCTTCGCGTCTCTCGCCGCGACCGACCGCCCCTCGTATCGTTNNAGCCGATCCAGGGCGAAGGCGGAGTGCGCGTACTCGATTCCGATTTTCTTCGCCGCCTGAGGGCAATGACAGCGGAACGCGAGATAGCTCTTATTTTCGATGAGATTCAATGCGGTCTCGGACGCACCGGATATTTTTTCGCCTACGAAAATGTCGGAGTCATTCCTGACATGCTGACGCTCGCCAAGCCCCTGGCGGGTGGGTTGCCGATGGGTGCGGTTCTCTTGTCAGGGGAAATCGGAGCGACGATCCAGCCTGGGGATCATGGAACCACCTTCGGCGGCGGACCCCTTGTAGCCGCGGTTGCCGGATACGTCGTCGACCGTCTCTCGGATCCATCTCTGCTGAAAGCCGTTCGTGAAAACGGCGTATGGCTCGGGGAGCAGCTCGATACGGTTGCTCGGCGCTCCGGAAGGGTGCGGGCGATCCGTGGAACCGGCTACATCTGGGGTCTCGACGTGGTCGAATCAGCGAACGAGATCGTGAAGCGCGGGTGGGACGAGGGTCTGCTCGCCCTTACAGCCGGAGAGCACACACTCCGGATTCTCCCGCCGCTCGTGATGGATAGGGACGATCTGATGCGCGGCGTCCAGATCCTCGAGAGAATCATCGGCCAGTAGCGGGCGCGGGAGTCGCCAATAGCGGCGTGTCCGGTTAAAATTGCGGGGACATTTTCCGCGGAGATGCATGGCATCTATGAGATTCTCGTCCGGCCGGCTCGTCGCCTTGTTCGTAGCACTAGGGTGCGCGCCCGCACCGGCCAATAACGATCCGTCACCCTCGGTGTCGAGTACCTCCGACACGGTCGAGGCGCGGCGCGTATTCGAAGAGAACATAGACGCGATACACAAACGTGACCGCGANNCTATCTTCACACAAGCGCGCTGGGACGCAACGGACCAGCAGGGTTGGAGCTCGGGTACGAGGGCTGGAGCGCGCGCCGCGATTCGACCTGGCCCGACACTCTCGTCGCCCGGAATCTGCGCGTGCTGCCAATTGCCGAGGGAGTCGTCTATGGGACTTACTGTTACACCGTGACGCAGAAGGACACGACCTCGAGCGGCGTCTCCGAGCGGATCTTCGTGAAGACGCCCGAAGGCTGGAGAATAGCCGTCACGACGGCGTTCGGACTCTCAGCGGGCGCGCCCGCACAGTGCAAGTAAGAAAAAACAGAGTCCCCAGCAATAACGCTGAATCCCAAGTAAGAAGACTGAGATTCCTGCCGCAAGAAAACACAGACTACACAAGAAGGCACTAGTGATTTGGCGCTCAAGAAACATTCTGCTGCCAATCGTGCTGGCTATCCAGATAGCAGCCCCCGCGCGATCTCAGGCCCCTGACAGCATAAGGCCCAGGCTCGTGCTGTTCATCACGATTGACGCGATGCGGCCAGACTATTTGTCGCGGTTCGAGCCGCAGCTCACTGGCGGACTGGGCAANNCTCTACAGAGGCGGCGCCGTTTTCACGAACGCATTTCAGGATCACGCGATCACGGAGACTGCGCCTGGCCATTCCGAGACGATGTCGGGCCGCTTCCCTGTTCACAACGGCATCACGGCCAATGCGGCTGGCGTGAACGACACCACCGTCACGCTCATTGATGCACCCGGTCCCGGAGCATCGCCATTTCGCTTTCGTGGCACCACGCTCACCGACTGGCTCATCGCCAAAGATCCGCGCACTCGTGTGCTCTCCGTATCGAGAAAGGACCGGGCTGCGATCCTTCCGATCGGAAGGTCGAAACAGCCGGTCTTCTGGTACTCCCCGAACGGGACTTTCACGACGAGCACGTACTACGGTTCTGCACTTCCCGACTGGGTGAAGGCTTTCAATGCGCGGAGAGTTCCCGCAAGCTTTGCCGGGCGCGCGTGGCAGTTGTTGCTACCGGAAAGCGTTTATCCCGAACCGGACAGCGTTCCATTTGAGTCTGGTGGGACCGGATTCCTGTTTCCGCATGTCGAACCCGGCTCACCTGATTCAGCCGCGCGATTCCTCACGGAGTTTCCGTGGATGGACGAGGTAACGCTCGATTTCGCACTCGCCGGCGTCAACGCGCTCAAGCTCGGCACGGGCCCGCAGACCGACGTTCTGGCGATCTCGTTATCGACGACCGACGCGGTTGGTCACCGCTATGGACCCGATTCAAGAGAGCTGCACGATCAGATACTTCGTCTGGATCGATCAGTGGGCGCGTTCCTGGATTCACTCTTTCGCATTCGAAATCCGAACGAAATCGTCATCGCCCTCACGGCGGATCACGGCCTTACGCCATTTCCGGAAGTTCATGCGCGCGATCCGAACACCGGAGCGATGCGCGTCAACGTGCGGCCGGTTCTGCAACGACTCAGCAACTCGCTTTCTGAAGCCGGGGTGCCGGGCAACGGACTCAACTACGTCTTTGGCGTCTACAAAGGAAATGGTTTCTCGTTCGATCCCGGAGTGTTGGAGCTCGACAGGCCGGCACTAGCGAAGGCGAAGATCAATCCGGACTCACTCGTGCGCGTGCTGCGCGCCGAGTTTCTTCAGGTGTCGGGAGTTGCGCGTGCGGACAGGATCTCCGAGCTGGCGCGGGCCGACACGGTGAACGACAGAATCGCCCGCAGATGGCTGCACATGTTTGCGGACGATGGTAAAGCAGCTCTGGTGGTGACGCTCGCGCCTTACAATTACTGGCTGGGCAGCTATCAGGCGCAGCACGGAAGCCCCAACGACTCCGACGCGCACGTCCCGATCATTTTCTATGGGAATGGCATCAAGCCTGGAAGCTACCCGGAATATGCGAGGGTGGTAGACATGGCCCCGACTCTGGCGGCGATCGTGCGCGTAACACCGCAGGAAAAGCTGGACGGGCATATACTTCACAATGCGATCCGGTAGGGTCTCCCTCCATTCCGTCTGGAAGGCTTTCGACGAGGCCGAGTTTGGGACGAAGAACATTCTGAATCTTCGGGAATCGCTGCCGACCGCCGCCGACGCGCGCCATCGTGCTGAAGCATGGTTGCGTGAGCGGCAAGTCAGCGGGACCAGCGAAGTCCTGTTGATAACCGGACGCGGCAATCAGAGTCCCGGCGGAGTCTCCGCTGTAAGGGGGGCGATCGTCGCGCTTTTGCCGGCATTGCGAAGACGTGGTGTCGTAACTGAATGGCGGGAGCACACACCGGGGTCCTTCGTCGTAAAGCTGGGATCGATCTCGTCTCTTCTCGACGCTCCGAAGCGCAAGCGGGACCACGCATTGGTTGCCACGCCCTCCGATCCGCGACCGTTGGCGGAGCTGGATAGCTCGACTCTGTTACTCCTTCGCCGCCTGGCGGTTCGCTCCCTGGAATCGCTCGGAGTGCAGCACCCCGAGAAATTTGTGGAAGCAGAAATGTTGTCCAAATTCAATTCACTCGCCGCCGGCGTCGCTCCGGGAATGGAGGGCGAAGGAAGACTTCGTAACGCCATCTCCACCGCGCTCGAACAGCTGGACGAATAGCACCGCTCCTTCACGGCACTCAGCCCAGAACGTAGGAATTTGCAAGAGAATGAACACACATCTCGCGCTCTCCATAACGCTCGTGCTGGCACTTCCGCTCCGTGCGCAGACGACTCCAGGGTACTCGCCCCGATCGGCGGCGGCAGAACGCGCCGCCGAAGCCGATGTCATCAGTCGCCCATCTCCGTCGAGCGCGTCCGTGCACTCGAAATTTCTTTCGCTCCAGCCTCACATGGCTGGAACACCGGCGCAGGCGCGAACCCGCGATTACGTGGTGAGTCAGATGAAATCCTGGGGCTTGGAAACGGAAGTGCGCTCCTACAGCGTGTGGATGCCGCATCCGGTAAGCACGCGAATATGGCGCATCGCGCCCGATCCGCTCGAACTCGATCTGCGGGAAGGCCCAATTCCCGAAGACACGACATCGGTTGCATTTCCGCAGGTGATGGCTTTCAACGGGTATGGGGCAGCCGGAGACGTGCGCGGTGAAGTCGTGTATGTGAACTATGGGCTGATCGAGGACTACGCGCAGCTCGACTCGATGGGCGTCTCGGTGAAGGGAAAAATTGCGATCGCCCGCTATGGCAGATCGTATCGCGGCATCAAGGCTCGTGAGGCCGAGAGGCATGGAGCGGTCGGACTGATGATCTACAGCGATCCTGCCGACGATGGCTACGTGCGCGGAGATGTATACCCGGCCGGTCCGATGAGACCGTCGCAAGGAATCCAGCGCGGAAGCGTCATGAACCCGAATGGCGATCCGAGCACGCCGGGATATCCCAGCACGGCGAACGCGAAGCGGATCCCTCTGTCGCAGATGGACGTGCCTCACATTCCAGTGCTGCCCATCTCTTACGGAAACGCCGCCGAGCTTCTTCGAGGGCTAATGGGCAATTCAATCCCGCAGCCGTGGCAGGGAGGCCTGGCTTTCCGATACCATGTCGGGCCGGGTCCGGTGCAAGCCCGAATGGCGGTGACGACAGACGCCACGACGAATCCTTACAAGCAAATATGGGACACATTCGGGATCGTGCGTGGAGGCGAATTCCCGGATGAAATCGTGATGATCGGCGGGCATCGCGACGCGTGGGGACCAGGCGCGGCGGACAATGTGAGCGGCACCGTGAGCGTGCTGGAAGCGGCGCGCGCGATCGCGGAGCAGGTGAAGGTGGGAAAGCGACCGAAGCGGACAATAGTATTCGCGACCTGGGATGCGGAAGAGTGGGGATTGATCGGATCGACGGAGTACGTGGAAGACGATTCACTGCGATTGAGCAAGAGCGCCGTCGCATATCTCAATCAGGATGACGTGGCGCAAGGCCCGAACTTCAGCAGCGGGGGATCGCCATCACTCCGCGCGCTGCTGCGGGATGTCGCGAAGGAGGTACCCGATCCGAGCCACCAGGGTAGCGTGTATGAGGTGTGGAGGAAACACGCCAACCTCGCGGCGGATTCACTCGAGCCGCAAATGGGCGATCCGGGTGGTGGCTCTGACTTCGCCGGATTCTACAATCATCTGGGCATTCCGATCGCCGATTGGGGTTTTGGCGGACCAACGGGCGTCTATCACTCGGCGTACGATTCGTATCATTGGATGTCGAAGTTCGGCGACCCGAACTTCNNACCACCGCGCGTATCGGAGCTGCGACGCTACTGCGCATTGCGAACGCCGAGATCCTGCCGTACGACTATGTGGAATTCGCGCGGACGATGCGACGGTTCGGATCGCAGGTTGACCAGGCAATTGCCGACAAACGCTGGAAAGTTTCCGCCGCCGCACTGACCACCGCAATCGGGAGAATGGAAGATGCGGCGGTGGCATTCAATGCCGCGCGTGACCGAGCTCTTACGGCTCAGCTGGCACCGAGAGTCGCGAAGCAGGTCAATGCGAGTCTGCTCGAAGTTGAGCGCCAGCTTACAAGACAGCAGGGCCTTGTGACTCGACCTTGGTTCAGAAACCTCATTTACGCCGCCGACGAGAACAACGGGTATTCCACGATGGTCCTGCCGTCGGTGAATGAAGCGATCCGGCTCGGTGACCAAACTGCTGTCGGGCAGGAGTTGACGGATCTTGCCCAACGTTTTGATGCAGCGACACGCGCATTGCAGGTGGCGACGGAATTGCTACGGAAAACCTGAAACGCGAAATCGTCATTGTCTTGTCCGGGCCCGGACATTGCGTTAGACGACCGCTCGACGAGANNCTGAAAGACAGCCAGGCGAGAAACGGGCATGTAGGAGTGCGACGCTCACGTCTCACTTCCGAAGAAGTAGCGCCCATTGGCGAATACGGCGCGAAGGCAAACTGGCCTCCCGGGTTTCAACTCTATCAGCGCGGCGTTCCGGCAGACGGCGTCTTCATCGTTCTCGATGGCCACGTCGTTCTGCGCAACAAGATAAAGGTTGGACGTGGATTCGTTCCTGTCATTGCCACCGCGGGACAGACATTTGGAAGCGAAGGGCTGTCTCCGAACAGTCACTACGTCACGGACGCGAACGCATCGGAAGAAACACAGACCATGTTCTTGAGCGGAGCTCAATTCCGTGCCTTCGTGAGAGAGCATCCTGCTCAGACGATTCCCTTACTGTCCCAAATAATGTCGGAGCGAGCATATCTGCTCGAGAAGCTGCACGAGCTTGCAGCGTTGAACGTCGATCAGCGCCTGATATCCACGCTGTCGCATCTCAGCACCGATCGCAGCTTCACGACATCAGATGGCCGCCTCAAATTGGAGAATACGCATCATCGACTGCTCTGCGAAATGGTCGGTGCCACGAGAGAGTCGATAGCACTGGCGTTGAGCCGCCTGGTGTCGGCTGGAATCGCGGAGAGAAAGGGCATGACTTTCCTGATAGAGCCCGGTTCACTGATGTCCTCATTCGGCGAGAACGGGAACGGCGATTCCACGGTTCCCATTACGAGAGAGATGTCCCAATAATGAAGATGAATGGTCGATCGGCGAGACGCTGACGCAGCCGCCGTACGGAAAGGGGCTGAGACGATTGACCTGCAGGAGGAGGGCTCACACGGAGTTCTCCTCCTGCATGGTTTTGGAGACACTCCGCAGACGCTCTCCCTGCTTGCCCGGAGGTTACACAAGGCCGGGTACGGCGTATTCGTCCCGCTGCTCCCAGGACACGGACGCACCATGGACGCTTTCACTCGATCCCGCGCTGACGAATGGATCGATGCCGCAAGGAGCTCGCTCCTCGAGATGCGTGATCGGAACAACGGTGTCGACATCGTCGGACTTTCGATGGGCGGAGCGCTCGCTGTTCTGCTCGCGGCGGAGGTCCGGGATATTTCAGCTCTGGTTCTGATCGCGCCTTATCTGGGCATGCCGCGGCTGCTCCGCCTCGCTGCGGCAACGCACTGGCTCTGGGGAAGACTGGCTGGAGAACTAAACGGAAGGAATCCCCGCTCGATTCATGATCCTATCGAGCGCGAAAAAAGCCTTGCGTACGGTGCCGTGACTGGGCGCGCGCTGTTCGAGCTCTCGAAGGTGATGGCTCGCGCCAGGAAGGCTCTTCCCGGAGTGACCGCTCCGACTCTGATAGTGCAGTCGCGGGAAGATCCGCGCGTCGCTCCCGAAGTCGCGCAATTTGCCCTCGAGGAGATCGGGGCGAAAGAAAAAAAGCTCGTCTGGACCGAAGGCGCGGGACATATCATCACCGTCGACTACGGCCGCGAGCGCGTGTTCAGCGAAGTCGAGAAGTGGCTGCGGGCACACGACAGCCGTAGCGCGACAGCCGCCGCCGAGTAGCAGAGCGGCTGTCGAACGACCCTGGAGCTAGAAGCGGTCCTGAACGAACTCAGTAACGGTGTCGACGGCGCGCTCGCCCAAGTCTGCAGCCTGGTGAACGACCCCGCTGGCAACGCGCTTCACGCGAGCCACCGGAGACTGCGATCTACGACGGCTACGGCCGCTGCTTTTGCGCGCTCCTCCCTTCCGCTTCGCGGCTTTGCGCCCGCTGCTTTTGCGCTTGGCCGAGGATTTCCGAGCGCCACGGCGTGGCGATTTGCGCGCGCTGGCAGAGCGCCGTTTGGTGGCGCGCTTCTTTGCACCTCCACGCTTACGTCCAGAGGATCCCGACCGCGACCTCTTTCTACCGCTCTTTGAACGACTGGACTTCTTGGCTGCAGCCATTGGAATGCTCCGCGTAGGAAGGTTCGTAGAACCGATAGCAAGATTCGCGCACAACAAAGCTGTCACATTCCTCATCATGTGCAAGCACAAATCTCGGCGACGCGCGGTGACTACCCGATTGTGCGCGTCTCACCGTGTCGCATGATCCAGAGATCTTTGCTTTCGAGACCGGATGCCTGCCATTGCTCAAGCATCTTGGCCGGTGGCTCGTCCATCGGCTCGTCGGTGAGCTTGAACGTTCCCCAATGCGCGGCGGCCACTATGAGGCGTTTGCCGCCCTGTCCCACGGAAAGCTGGGCGACCGCTTTCATGCAGTCTTCGGGATTCATGTGGACCGGGCCCATAAACCATCGAGGCTCGTAGGCTCCAATCGGGAGGATCGCCGCATCGAACGGTCCACAGTGCTTGGCGATGGCCTCGAACTCGGGATGCAGGGCCGTGTCGCCAGCGAAAAACAGGGCCTGGTACGGGGAACGGAACGTCCACCCGCACCAGAGGGTGTTATTGCGCTTGCCGAGAGTTCTGCCGGAGAAGTGCTGAGCTGGAACGCAAGTAAGGCGCAGCGCTCCGATCGCACTCTCCTGCCACCAATCTCGTTCCGTAACCTCGCGTGCCCCGCGTTGGCGGAGTATCTCGCCTACTCCGAGGGGCGCGTACCACACTGCTGCTGGATAACGCCGGGCGATGCGTGAGATGGTCGCGGCATCGAGGTGATCGTAATGGTCGTGCGAGAGCACTACGGCGTCGATCGGGGGCAACCGGTCGAACTCCACGGCTGCCGGGACCCAGCGCCGAGGCCCGAGGAACTGAACCGGGGAAGCTCGCTCGCTCCAGATGGGGTCGATGAGGATGTTGAGCCCCGCGATCTGGATCAGAAAGGTCGTGTGTCCGACCCACGTCATCGTCAGCTGGTCTGGCGCGGCACGTGGCACCACAAACTCCGGAGCAACTCGCGCGAATATGGCGGGGTTGGGATCAGGGCGACGTGGGTTTCGCCGACGCTCGACCAATGTCCACTTCAAGAAATCTATGAATCCGTGCAGCTGCGCGGATGGCCACGGGTTTCTGAACCCCCCTTCCGGCCGATGATGAACTGGTATTCCCGTTGCCTGTTGAGTCATTCCGATCACGTCGCAATCGCTAGATGATACTAGGCGGCGCGAGGTTTTCCTCGAGGTGCGAGAGCGATTTCATTCCAACCAGCGCCGCCGCAACCGGGAGCGACTGCGAAAAAGCTATCGCGCGCCTGGCGTCGGTCCTGAATCCAGGGAAGGCGGAGTGCACCTGTTCGGGGAGCCCTCGCGAGAGCTGGGATTGCATCAGCGTCGCACTCCCCACCACCGAGATGCCGAGCCGGCTGGCAGCCTCGAGCAAAGGAACGCGATCGTCTGCGACGCATTGAGTGGGTGCCCTTACCGCTTCAGTCATCGCCAGGTTGATGGGAAGCTGGACGACTCTGAAGTGATGGTCCTCACCGGCGACTTCCCGCGCGATTGCCACCAACTCATCGAGACTCAAATGGTTTCGCGATTCCGGTGGGACCCTGAGTCCATTCCAGGTTGCGCATCCGAAGCTTCCGATGACTCCTCGGCTGACGTGTTTCTCCAGCGTCGAAAACGCATCCCGCATGACAGTCAGAAACCTCGCACGAGGAAGCACATCCAGCTGCTGCTCGGGATTGTGGAGATAGTAGATGTCAATGACGGCGAGCCCGAGATTCTTTCTGCTGCGCTCGACCTGATCGTCCAGATAGCGTGGCGCCAGACAGTGGCCGCCGGAGACGACGTCAGCGGGCTGCATCACGCCGGGCCCGTAGTATTCGCTGTCCAGGAAGCCGCGATATCCCTCCTTGGTGGCGGGAGGAGTTCGGTCGAGCGGGATGTACCCCCCTTTGGTGCAGACGACAACTTCTTCCCGCCTGACAGCACCCGTCGCGACACTGGTGCGGACAGCTTGCCCAAGCGCGCGCTCAGAGCGCTGACACCTGTAGTTGATCGCGGTGTCCAGAAGGTTCAAGCCCTTCTCCAGCGCGGCTCTGGTGGTTGACGTGTACCGTGCGTCCTCGGAGTCGTCGCAGTCGCCGAGATAGGTACCCAGTCCGAGCGATGACACGATGATGCCGTCCGAAATAGACCGATAGAAATGATCCGGCTGAGTCCTGGCGAATCGCTGTTGAAAGCGCCGCGTACCTTCCGCTGTTGCGTGTCCCTCCAGGAGGGATTCCAAGACTTTCGGACGAGCCATTGCGGAGAGGCTATCGGCAGCACCCGAGTATTGCAAGGTACACGCAGGGCGCGTTGGCCCTTACGTTGCTTGACACGAGGGTACAGCTTGCGAGACTTTCCCCAACAACGGCGCTCGAAAGTGAAATCATACGCTTTGGTGTTCATCACGCTGACTGCGTGCGCGCAGCAGCGTCCCGTGAAGCTCGCCCCAGTTCGAATGGATTCCCTGGCGGGCGACACATCAGCGGCTACACTGCGCTCGCGCCCGGTATTCGACACGCAACGCGATGATCCATTCGCGACGACAAACCGCATTGACTGGCCCGGGCCAAACCGGTATCGCTCGGCGAGCGGCGCTCCGGGCCCTGATTACTGGCAGCAGCGGGCGGATTACACGATCGTCGCCACTCTCGACACCGGGACCACCGAGCTCGCCGGGTCAGTGGAGATCCGGTACACCAACAACTCTCCCGACACGCTCCGCTACGTCTGGATTCAGGTGGATCAGAATCTCTATCGCAGCGGCAGCAAAGGCTCAGCGCTCTTCCCTGCCGATTCGCGTTGGGGGGTGAGAGGGTTCGAAGGTGGATACAACCTGAGCGAGATGCGCGTGAACGGCGCACTCGTGCGCCCCAGAATCAACGACACGATGATGCGTCTCGATCTTGCCTCTCCGCTGGCGCCGGGTGGTGGGAAGGCGACGATCTCGATCCACTTCTCGTTCAGAGTTCCGGAACACGGATCGGATCGGATGGGACGGGACAGCACCCTCTACGAAATTGCGCAGTGGTATCCGCGGATGGCCGTGTATGACGATGTCCGGGGTTGGAACACAGATCCGTATCTGGGGCAGGGGGAGTTCTATCTCGAGTACGGCGACATCGATTACTCGGTCACAGTGCCGGCCGGATACGTGGTCGCCGGCAGCGGGGTGCTCCAGAATCCCGAAGATGTTCTAACATCCGAACAGCGGCGCAGGCTGTCGACGGCGGCAAGTAGCAACAGCGTAGTTCAGATCATCACACAGGCGGAGGCAGCTGCCGCGAAGACCCGGCCGAAGGCGGGCACCAGGACGTGGCGGTTCCGGGCGCGGAGTGTCCACGACGTCGCATGGGCAGGCGCCCCGGACTTTAGATGGGATGCAACGAGCTGGAACGGAATTCTGGCTCAAGCCTACTACGAATTCCCGAAAGCCGGAAAGGCCTGGGAACAGGGCGCAGAGCAGACGCAGTGGACGATCAGACAGTACTCTCAGCTCTTTTTCCCGTTCCCCTATCCGCAAGCGACGAGCGTCGCCGGACCGGTCGGTGGAATGGAATACCCGATGTTCGTAATGGTGCATTATGGCAATGATGATCCGACGTCGATCTTCGGTACCATCAANNACGAGCACGGGCACGAATGGTTTCCAATGATTGTCGGGTCAAACGAGCGCCGCTACGCCTGGATGGACGAAGGATTCAACACGTATCTCAACGCATTCGCCGCAGAGGCACGCTATCCAGGGCAGAGCGCGTACCCCGGGTACCTGCGAAACTGGGCCGACGCCGTAACGCAGAGAACTCAATCCCCACTGATGACCGCACCCGACAACATCGACCCTTCAGCACTCGGAGCGATCGGTTATCGCAAACCGGCTGTGGTCATGTTGACCCTGCGCAATCACGTGGTCGGGCCCGAAATGTTCGATACGGCATTCCGCGAGTATATCCGGGCCTGGGCGTTCAAGCATCCCACTCCTGGAGACTTCTTTCGCAGCATAGAGAATTCCACGGGAGACGATCTCTCCTGGTTCTGGCACAGCTTCTTCTACACGACGGATGTCCTCGATATCGGCATCGACGGCGTGTCCACGCGAACATCGGAGGGACAGACATTCGCTACGATAGCACTGCACCGATTCACATCAGTTCCATTTCCGGTGCGACTGCGCGTCGCCTATGCCGACGGAACGACGCAGGACTTCTCACTGCCTGTGAATATCTGGGCACGGAGCAATCGCTTCGATGCGGTGATCCCGGTGCGTGGAAGTGTCGTCGGGGTGCGGCTCTGGCCCGATCCGTCGGTTCCCGACTGGAATCCCTCAAACGATACGTGGGGCAAACCACCAAACGCGAACCCGCCCGGGCCCGTTACGAGATAGCGCTGTGGTCGTTTGGATTGTGGGTGCTGTCCGGGTAGATTGCAGGTGTAAGCCTTAGATAAACGGAGTAACTAATGCCGGATTTTGGAAGTTGGGCTACGGCGTGGTGGAAGCCGATTTTGTTCGTGATTGTAGCGGGACATCTCACCAATGTGTCCGTCACCCTGTTCCTGCACCGCGCCCAGACCCACCGCGGCGTCAAGCTGCACTATCTCGCCGAGCTGCCGATGAGAATCTGGCTGTGGCTTTCGACCGCAATCGTCACCAAGGAATGGGTTGCTTGTCATCGCAAGCATCACGCGTTTGCCGATCGCGAGGGTGATCCGCATAGTCCGCTGATGGAAGGACTTCGGAACATCGTTCTGAAGGGTGCCTTCTACTATAGAAAGGCTGTTCGCCAGCCAGGCGTGCTCGACAAGTATGGAAAAGGGACGCCAAATGATTGGCTCGAGCGCCATCTCCTGTCGCCGCTGAACTGGGTTGGCATCCTCGTAATGCTCGTGGTTGACGTTTATCTGTTCGGATTCTTCGTCGGACCGCTCGTCTGGGGCGTACAGATGATCTGGATCCCGTTCTGGGCTGCCGGAATCATCAACGGCGTCGGCCACGCGGTCGGCTATCGGAACTTCAACGTCAAAGACGAGAGTCGGAACATCTCACCCATCGCGATCTGGCTGGGCGGCGAGGAGCTGCACAACAATCACCACGCCGATCCCCACTCTCCCAAGTTCAAGACGAAGTGGTATGAGCTCGACATCGGCTGGGTCTACCTCCGGCTTCTCTCGATTTTCGGCCTAGCTGAAATCTCGTACTCACGCAGGTAGCTTCGAGCGTGCCTGAGACAGTAACCTGCGCGCGTTGCGGAGAAACGCGCGCAGGATTCGTGAAGCCGCCCTTTCCCGGTCCGATCGGGGCCCGCGTCGTCGAGGGAATCTGCACGCCGTGCTGGGCGGACTGGCTCAAACAGCAGACGATGCTGATCAATCACTATGGGCTCAACGTGATGGATCCGCAGGCACGGGCGTTCCTCACGAAGAACATGACCGCGTTCTTCTTCAAGACCGGCGACTCGGCCGAGATCGATACCAGCAAAAAGGGCACGATAAACCATTGATGACGCACAAGTCGATGGTATTGCCTGTCTTAGCGCTCGTTGGCTTGGCGGCGAGCTGCACAACGATGGGCACCAACGCAGGCGGCTCCGGAAAAACGCAGGCTACTTCGGCGCGCTGGACCGACTCGGTTCTTTCCTCGATGTCCTTGCGCGAGAAAGCCGCACAAATCGTGTGGCCGAGCCTGTTCGGCGACTACGTATCCGGCGATTCGCCACAATGGCGGCGACTGTCGCAATACATCCAGCAGGACAAAGTCGGAGGCTTCACAATCTCCGTCGGATCCCCCATCGAAGTCGCGGCGAAGCTGAACGCGCTGCAATCGATGAGCAAGATTCCCCTTCTGTTCGGGGCGGATCTCGAGGCCGGCGCCGGATTTCGCGCGCGCGGCGGGTACTTCGTTCCCAACGCCATCGATCTGGGAGGGGCGATCGTATTCCCGCCGGAGATGGCAATCGGCGCAACGCGAGACACCACGCTCGCTTATGAACAGGGACGTCTAACAGCACTCGAAGGGCGTGCGCTCGGAATTCACATCGCGTATGCGCCGGTGCTCGACGTCAACAACAATCCCGACAATCCGGTCATCAATACGCGCTCCTATGGCGAGGACCCTCAGCTCGCAGCGCGGATGGGTGTCGCTTTCATTCATGGCCTGCAGGATCACGGCATGATCGCGACAGGGAAGCACTTCCCCGGTCATGGCGACACTGGCGTCAATTCACACCTGGCGCTGCCAGTGGTGACGGTGAGCAGAAGCCGGCTCGATACGGTGGAGCTCGTGCCGTTCCGGGCAGCGATCAATGGTGGCGTGGGCGCGATCATGTCGTTTCATGGAGCGATGCCCGCGCTCGATCCCTCCGGTGTGCCTGGGACGCTCTCGTCCAAGGTTTTGACCGGTCTCCTTCGTGGCGAGATGGGATTTCGCGGGATTATCATCTCCGACGCGATGGACATGCGCGGAGTTCTGGATCAGTTCGGCGCGGCAGAGGCAGCGAAGCGGGCGGTCGCGGCGGGAATCGATGTTCTCATTCAACCGCTCGACGTGACGCAGACGATTGATGCGGTTGTCGCGGGCGTGAAGGAAGGGCGGTACACGGAAGCGCGTCTCGATTCGTCCGTGCGCAGGGTGCTCGAGACAAAGCGCAAACTGGGACTCGCGCAGAGCAAGCTGGTCGACCTGAGCGCGTTACGCTTTCTTGTTGGGGACAGCTCCAACGTCCAGATCGCTCGGCGGGTTGCCGAGAAGTCGATCACGCTCGTCAAAGACTCGCTCGGGCAGGTTCCCATCACCATGGCCAGCGCGCGAGTGCTCTCGATCACCGTTGCGCGGCGAGCGGATCTTCCGGCTGGGAACGCATTTAATGCGGAGCTGCGGACAGGCCTGCCAAATCTGCGGACCGAATTTGTGGCGACCGAGGACGCTACTCTCAACTATCCGCGATTGATCGCGGCGGCCGACTCCTCTGACGTAACGATCGTCAGCTCCTACGTTGGGCAGAGCTGGGATGCGCTTACAGCAAGCGCGCCGCAGGCGTTCACGGATTTCGTTCAGACCCTCGTTCAGCGGGGGCGAAAACCGATCGTGGTCGCATTTGGGAATCCTTACATGTTGCAGCAGCTGCCGTGGGTAAGCGCCTATCTAGTTGCGTGGGGTGGATTTCCGGTTTCGCAGACCGCGGCAGCGCGAGCATTGCTTGGAACTTCGGCGATCTCCGGTCACTTGCCGATCAGCATACCGCCATACGTGAGCCGCGGCAGAGGCGAGGAGAGAGCGGTGCGAGCCCCCTGAGCCGATTCGCTCCCAAGGCAAATCGTTGACGCGCCAAAAAAGAAAAAACTTTCGCAATTTCCTGTTGACGATTTGATTGAAGCATTGTTATATCACTAGTTGCCCGCCTCCAGACGATCGCCGCTGAGCGCCGACGTCATTCCAACGAAAATACATCTTGCGCGGCCTTGACTTTAGTCACACAAAGTGACTAATTCGCAGGACGATGCGCGAACGCCCTTCCAGACTAGCCCTTTATACTGTTGATGCAGTTCTGGTGACGGCGATGGGAAGCGAGCTGGCGATCCTACTGGGGCGCAACTCGAGTGATCGGGAGCGATGGTCGCTCCCATGGCGAATTCCTCAAACCGGCGAAACGCTCGACGCGGCCGCGGCCACAACCGCCAGAGATGCGCTGGGCGAGCTGCCCAGCTGGATGGAACAGATTGGCGCATTCGGCGACGGAAAGCGGCACCCGAGCGAAGCTGATGTGTCCGTCGCCTATGTTGGGCTCATTCCCCATCAGACGGCGTCACCCCGCGATGGCCACACATGGTTCCCGGTTGCGAATCCGCCACTGCTCGCTCCCAGGCAACGCGCGATGGTCGACGGCGCGACTAAGACCCTCCAAAGCAGCCTCGACCAAGCCCCGATTGCCTTCAGGCTTCTCCCGGCGACGTTTACGCTCAGCGAGCTGCAACAGATGTATGAGTTATTGCTGGGTAAACGCCTGCACAAAGCGAGTTTCAGGCGTGCCCTTCAGGCCGCCTGGCTCGTCGAACCTATGGACGAATGGCGTAGCGAGGGCAGGGGTAGACCGGCTCAACTCTTCCGGTATTTACCGAAGAAAAAGCGTAGGCCACACCGGGGTGTGAGGTTCGATTTCCTCTACCCCTGAGGCCCGTAACAGCTAGGTATCTACCCCCGGTTAGCCTCCGGAACCTCTTGCGGTAACGGTGTATTAGTTGCAATGTGTACCTAAGGCTAAAACACCCTGAACTGGGAGCCCGGTAGATATATGCTCGCTTATCTCGACAGTTTGTGCGCGGCACTGCTCGCACGAGACAGCACAGAGATACAGCGTCTTCTTGCACTTCCGGCGGCGCGCGATCTTCCCCGTCGAGTGCGTGAGGAAGCCGTCGCGATATCTCGCGCCGGTAACCGCAGCTTCATGGCTCCGATTCACTCACTCCACTTCTATTACAAGCTCACTCACATGGTTGACGAGTCGAGCGATCCGATCTTCGGAGATGCTTCGAAACACGGAGAAGCCGAGGGCGGACAGATGGAGCTGCCACTCCGAAAAGTCGGAAACAGCGGCCGCTAATTAGCTCTACCGCTAAAACGCTCTAGACGAGCGCGCGAAGCGAGTTCTTTTTCCCCATCGCCTCGTTCCAGATATCGCCCACTTTTTCAAAGCGCTCGGCTGCATTGCCGAGATGGAAATCTCGCGGATCGATGTCATCGGTCAGCTCGGCCCACTTAAGTGGGGTCGAGACTGTGGCTCCCGGCTTTGCCCGAACGCAATAGGCACCGGCGACTGTTTTCCCCTGGATGTTCTGCAGGTAGTCGACGTAGATCGTAGCGGCTCCCCGCGCTTTGACCAACCGCTCTGTCGTTGCCTCCCTGGGATGCGCATCCGCCACCTTCGTCGCAATCACCCGAGCGACGAGAGTCGCCGTCTCGTTGGGTGTTTTGGGCGGGAGCGGTAGATAGATATGCAACCCGGTCGACCCGGACGTCTTGATTGCGGCGTGGAGCCCGAATCCATCAATCACCTCCTGGGTCCAGAGCGCGACCTGAACCACGCGGGTGAAATTCGCGCGCGTTCCCGGATCCAGATCAATGATGGTGTAGTCGGCGTGCTCCAACGACTGAACGCGCGAATGCCAGGGATCGATCGAGATCGCGCCGAGCTGGATCGTGTAAAGCAGCGTGAGCAGGTCTCCGCCGATGATCCGAGGCTGTTTCTCTTCGCCTTCGGTTTCTATTACCTCGACCCGGACCTCAGGCGGCGTAGTCTCTGAAGGTTTGTGCTGGTAGAAGCTCTCTCCGTCTATTCCGTTGGGGAATCGCTTCAGTACGAGTGGGCGATCCTGAATCGTCGGGAGAATGAAGTCAGCGGTGCGAGTGTAGTACCGCATCACATCTCCCTTCGTGTACTTCTCCTTGGGGAAAAAGATCTTGTCGAGGTTGGAAACGTTCAGCGCTTTTCCGCCTCCGAGGTCGAGTATTCCGCCTCCGCCCGCCTCTTCAATGGCCGAGAGCTGCCCGATAATGCCGCTTTTATCCATTTGTTGGATCTGACTGACAGACGCGGCGCGACGTCTGTCTTTCGCGATCGAGGTCTTTGGAGAGCTTTTTGCCCGCGCGTTGACCCTCAGCCGGGCCGGGCGTTTCGCTATGGAGCCGCTTCGGATTTCCCTTCGCTGCACGCTGGGAGCCTCGATTTCCACGTCCTTAGCGTCCTTGTCGTCGCGGAGCCCAACGAAAATGGGCTGCCTCAGGCGGCGGTCGGCCGTCCATTCGCTGAACTTCACTTCAACCACGACTTCAGGCTTGACCCAATGCGCCTTCTCATTGGTTTTCGGGATCTCTTCAAATGGCGATGTTTTTCTTTCCAGCGGCTTGAGTCGCCTGGACATGTCGTTCAGCTCCTCGCGGGTGAAGCCTCCACCGGTGTGACCGACGTAGATGAAGCGGTCTCCGTAGAAGTAGCCGAGCAGCAACGCGCCAATATGCTCACGGCTGTTTCGCGGCTCGGTGTAGCCGCCGACCACAAACTCTTCCCGAAATTCGATCTTGAGCTTGAGCCATGATCGCGTTCGTCTGCCGGGTTCGTAGCGGGAATCCATGCGCTTGGCGATTAGACCTTCCCACCCCTGCCGACGGGCTTTCTCGAGCATCTTCTTTCCATCGCCCTCGGTGGATTCGGTTACGCGCAGGTGTGTCGATGTCCGCTTGCCAACCCGTTTCAGCAGCCGCGCGCGCCGTTCCGTCCACGGCTCCCCGATGAGACCATCATCGCCATCCATGAGGATGTCGAAAAGAATCAGCGCAGCGGGCGTGGCAACTGAGAGTCGCTGGATCATCTGCGGTTCCTTGACGTGCATGCGGCCCTGCAGCTCCTGGAACCTCGCCGGCTCTCCGTCGACCAGCGCAACGATCTCGCCGTCGAGGACGAGTGGGTGTTTTGTCTGCGATGCAAGCTTCTTCAGCGCTGCGACGACCTCGGGGAATTGCGCCGCTTTGTCCTTACCGTTTCGGGTAACGAGCTTTACATCGGCTGGCGTCGCATAGGCGAGAACGCGGATTCCATCGTACTTGGGCTCGAACGTCCAACCCTTATCAGGAATCTCGGTGCCGATACTGGCGTACATCGGCTCGGGCGACTCGAGGGAAAGCTTTGACGCGGGTGACGCTGGTCCAATTTTCTTCGTGGCGGACGATCTCACTGTGTGCTTCTTCGGCTCGCGGTTGCTTCTCCAGACCTTGCTCTTGCCCGACGCGATCTCAGCCATAGTACGTCCGGATTCGACTGATGTCATGTTCTTGGCGACGACATCCTTAAGTCAGTGCAAAAAAAAGCCCCGCCGGGCGGGGCCTTTCCTGGAATACAACCGAGGGCAGTCAGCTCGCCTTGGTGACGTCGGCGGCCTGAGGTCCCTTCTGACCCTGAACTACCTCGAACTCGACCTTATCGCCCTCAGCGAGAGATTTGAAACCGGATCCACTGATCGCGCTGAAATGGACAAAGACGTCCGGGCCACCCTCGCGTGAAATGAAGCCAAATCCCTTGGCGTCGTTGAACCATTTGACCGTTCCAGTGATGCGTGCCATTGAACTAATCCTCTCTCTCTCCCACGCAGGGCGAATCTGTGAAGCGTTTACCACAGGTTGGCGACCGTACAGAGCATGCGTCGCTTGGCCGGATGCTCGTCCGCGTGACGCATTATCCATCCGGCATTCGCAGAGGAGGGCAAGTTTTGTGCAACAGGCCGTGTCACTAGGCTGCCCCTGCGACGTAGTGCGCTGACCGTCCGCAGCTCTGGCAGCGGAGAGTCACGTGCGTGTAGGGGGGCGGGGGAATCTGTCGCGGATCGCGCTCGATTGATCCGGCGCACGACGGGCAGCTGAGTGGAGATCCGTGGCGGTCGTTGCTAATGAGAAACAGGGCTTGGGCGGGATTGTACGCGTTCGGACGTGGCTTGCGCATGAGCTCTCCAGTTACTCGAAACGGCGCTGCGCGGTAGGCATCGCATGGTGAGGTGGACGTTCTTGACGGCTATCCAATGAGAAGAAGAGCTATCGAGATTCGCGAGCGGATCTGCGTCGGGCTGGCCCTGGGCTTTATTACCGCCTGCGGCCCGCATGCTCACATACCGCTCCGACCGGCCAATCTGCCTGACGCCCTCGTACCAACGGACAGCGGAGCACTCCTGGCAAGGCGCCTAGCACCGGTCTTATACCTGCAACGGGATGAAACGTTCCGGCTCGAGCGGGTGGTGGCCGTTCTGCACCCTATCCGGCGTGTGATCGCCTACCACTTGTTGTGGCGTGACGATGTCCACGGGTCGTGGATTCCGTTCACGGTACCGACCGATGAGGAGGTCTTATGGGTAGGCTACGACTCGACTTATGCGCCAACTGACGTCTGGACATACTGGCACGGTCAAATCCTTCACACGGCGTGGCCCCGGTCTCAGGTCGTGATCGATGTTCAATGGGGGAAGCACGGAAGTCTCCCCCGAAACGTTCGACAAAGCGACCTTCCGAGACCGCGCACACTCAACTTTTTCTACGTCATGACGATCTTTGGGGAGCCCGACATTCTGTTGGGAGACATTACCCGTAAAGGACCGCTCTGCTTTTGTCACGGCTACCGAAGGTACCGACAGTTCACCCGGCCAATCGTCCTCGCCGGCAGGCTGGACGCCGTCGTGCGAACGGAGGATCCGAAGCCTACCCTCCTCGAGGTATTCGGCAGCAAATACTCGAACAAGCACCGCTGGCCCTAAATGAAAAAAGCTCCGGCGGGGCATTCCCGCCGGAGCCTTCAATTCTGTCTTTCCGTTCAGCGACGTTGCAATTATTGACGAGCCGAGGCGGACGCAGCGGTCGCCTGCTCCCGCTGAGCGATGGTGAAGAGATCCTTCTGAGACGCGCTCTGCTTGAGAACCTGCAGCGCGTGCATCAGCTGATTGTCCTCCGGGACGCTGCGCCGCTTGGCCGTGGAATCACCGAAGGCCAACCGCGCGACAGTATTGCTGAGCAGTCGATCGATCTCTGAACCAGCCTGTTCATACTGTGCGTGATCGATGGTGACTCCCTTCGCCTGGAGGCGGCGATAGAACTCTTCGCGCCACGTCGAAGGCACTGTGAAATCAGGGCGGACTGTTTTCTTCAGCTCGAGCGAGTAGTCCATAAGCGTCGCTCTCACATCGGCCGTCTTCGGAGCGAAGGCGTTGAACACCTTCTGTTCCGCGGTGGTCAATGTGTCGGGGCGAACGATGATGTCGGGCGTGATGGCGCCGCCACCGTAAACAATGCGGCCGGCGTCCGATTTGAAGGCGGGTCGCGAGCGACGAGCCGAATCGGTCTCCAAAGAATCGGGCATCACTTCCACGAACTCACCACTGGGAAGAAGCTTGCGCTCCTTCTGGATAGAGCGGCCGTTCGGCGTGTACCACTTTGCCGTCGTCATCTTGAGCGCATAACCGCCTTCGAGTGGGAACACCGACTGCACGAGGCCTTTTCCGAAGGAAGTAGTGCCGACGATGAGAGCGCGGTCGTGGTCCTGGAGAGCACCGGCAACGATCTCGGAAGCCGAAGCGCTTCTTCCGTCGGTCAGAAGCACCAGCGGGATCGTCGGCGCGACTGGATCATCGCTGGCGACGAAACTCTGATTCTCGCCGTTGCGGGCGCGGATGCTCGAGATCTGCTGCCCCTTCTTGAGGAAGAGGTTGCTGACGCTCAACGACTGATCGAGGATGCCGCCCGGATTTCCGCGGAGATCAATGACGATTCCCCGTGCGCCCTCGCGTGACAAGCGGGTGATTGAGGTTTCGAGCTCGTCTTTCGCGCTTTCGTTGAACTGGAGAAGGGGGACGTAGCCCACCTTGTTGTCGAGCATTATCGCGTAGGGAACGGCGGGGATGTTGACGACGGCGCGAGTGAAAGTGATCGGGATCAGCTCAGGCACGCCCGGCCGTGAGAACTTGACCAGAACCTTGCTGCCAGGACTTCCCTTCAGCGCATCGGAGGTCTGTGAGACGGTCCAACCGCGGGTATTGGTCGTGTCGACGAAGTTGATGTGATCGCCTTCCTGTACGCCGGCCTGCTCGGCTGGTGTATGCGGGAATACGCGCTGCACGCTGATGAAGCCCTGCGTCTCGGCGATCTCCATTCCGATGCCGGCGTAGCGTCCGTTCGTCTGCGCGTTGAAGGAAGAAAGCTCTTTCGGCGAGAGCAGGATGCTGTATGGGTCGTTCAGCTCGTGAACGAGTCCACGAGCGGCCTTTTCGTAAAGAGTCGCGGCGTCGACGGTGTCGACGAAGCGGCTGGACACGATGTTAAGGACCTGGTCGAGCAAGCGAGCGCCTTGCTGGCTCTCGTGCTGCTGAAATACGAAACCGCCGGCCAGCAGCGGAATCAGTGCGAGGCCGAGCAGCAAGCTTATTCTGGGTCGGGACATACGGCTCTAGGTAGAGAGAAGAAGGCGGTAACGTAATAGATACGCCTTCGGCCAGTCAGTGTTCCTCCATGGACGCACAAAAGGCACCAGCGGAACATCGCCGATCAGGCGGCACGGGAGGCCAGCACGTAGTCCACGAGCCAGTCGCGGTTTAGCTGCCTGAAGGTGGCATCGCGGAGGAGCCCGGCCGCGAGCAGCATCTCGTGGGCGGGCTGGAGCACTCGTTGCAAATGGGAGGGATACCGCTGGGTCAGAGGAAGCTGCTCCGCGAGGGACGCGAGGGGTACTCTCCACGTTACCATTCCCTCCTCTCTCGCCACTTCGAGCAGCCGGTAGAGCCTTCTGGCAACGGGATTGGTGAGAGACATGTAGTGGGTCGAAGAGAGCGTCACGGTGTGTCCCGCCGCGATGTTTGCGCGGATTACTGGACCGATCGTTATGTGTGCGTCGCCCGGCTCCGAAGCGGTGAGCACGGGAAACAGGGTGAATTGTTCGCGCTCCGCCATTCGTCGGCGCGCGATGGAAACCGAGGAGAGAATGGTAAAGCGTCCTTCTAGCGGCTGTCCTTCTTTTGCCGCAACGTACACTCCGCTCGACTCGAGAGTGGTCCGCTCGAGTCGCGTCAATGCGGATCGCAGCTGCTCGTATGTTCTGCCGTCAACGCGCCGACCGATGGAGCGGAGGAAGGCGTGGAGCGTAAAGCTTATCACTCCGTCCTCGGGAGCTCCCGCCTCGTGATAACGATGGAGGAGCTCGATGTACACGTCCTGATCGAAGGTTCCGGGCAAGCGGTCGCCCGGGCTGGGCAGCACACGCCACCGCCCGCCGCTCTCCGGAGAGAAGGAAATTGCCGTGTCCTCGGCAGAATCGCTCAGTCGGAAGATCGGGAGCGCTTCGAGGGAGCGGTCGAGAACGATAGCACGCGTCGCGATTCGTCGACGGGCCACGAAGGTCATGCAGAGAGAATATGTCACTGATCAAGTACATAGCAATCGCGGCGCTCAGTCTGTTCGGGCTGGTTCTGGCGCTTATCGGCATTTTGTCGGTGACTCACGACACGCCGGTTACGAGCGTAATCGCGGAAGGCGACAAGGACGGGCCGCCGAGCGTCGAGGATCCGCTATTCGCCCGGAGCATCGAGCTGTTCACGGGAACGCACATCGATCCCGGCAACAGCGTGCAGATCCTGCTGAACGGAAACGGCACCTACCCTCTACTATGGAAGGATATCGGTTCCGCCCAGCACACCTTAACGGTGCAGATGTACTACTCGCAGCCAGGCGCGGTCGCCGACACGATGGCGAAGTATCTGATCGATCGCGCGCAGCACAAGGTGCGCGTGCTGCTGCTGCTCGATGCGTTCGGGTCCCAGCCGCTCAAGGGGGAGTGGCGTGACAGTCTCAAGCGCGCCGGCGTCGAGGTCAGGTGGCTGAGACCTCTTCGCTGGTACACACTGCAGAAGGCAGCCCAGCGATCGCACGTTCGCGTGGTCGTGATCGATGGAAAGATCGGCTACACCGGAGGGTTCGGGCTAGCCGACTATTGGCTGGGAGACGGCCATCACGCGGACCAGTGGCGCGAGACCAATGTGCGATTCGAGGGGCCGACAGTGGCAGCGTTGCAAGCAGCGTTTGCGGCGGCTTGGGCTGAAGCGACAGGCGAGCTGCTGACCGGCGACCTGTTCTTTCCAAGGAGCTCTTTTGCCGATGTCGGGGACGTGCAGGCCGGCCTGATGTACAGCATTCCCAGCACCGGAAGCACGCCGGCGGAAAGATTTCTGGCGCTGTCGATCGCAGGCGCCAGAAAAACGCTCTACATCAGCAACTCATACTTCGTTCCGGGCGAGAATTTCATGCAGCTGCTTCTGGCGGCAGCGAAAAGGGGTGTCGACGTTCGGGTTATCACAGTGGGCGACAAGACCGATGTGAAGACGACCTGGTACGCGGGGCGAACCTACTACGAGAAACTCCTCGAAGGCGGCGTGAAGATCTACGAGTACCAACCGACGATGATGCACGCGAAGAGCATTGTAGTGGACGGCATCTGGTCTTACATGGGATCCATGAACTTCGACAACCGTTCGCTGTCCTTCAACAACGAGTCGCTGTTGGTGTCGCTCGACCGCCATGTTGGAGCACAAATGGACTCGATCTTCATGGATGACACGAAATGGTCCAAGGAGATCAAGCTCGACGAGTTCAGAAAGCGGCCGCTGTCGGGCAAGATTCTAGAGTGGGGGGCACAGAAACTGAGGCGTGTTCTTTAGCAGCTCGCCTGGAGCCGCTGCCTGGCCGGTGATGTGACTACTAGCCCTTCCATGCTGGCGCGCTTTCACCCGCTCGTGCGGCGGTGGTTCAAGGAGACCTTCGGGAAGCCGAGTGATCCGCAGCGCGAGGGTTGGCCGGCGATCGCCAGCGGAGCGCACACCCTCATACTCGCTCCAACCGGGACCGGGAAAACGCTGGCGGCGTTTCTGTGGGAGCTGAACGACCTGATCGTGCGCGGAACGAAAGAGCCGCTCTCGAATGCGGTTCAGCTTCTTTACATCTCGCCGCTTAAGGCTCTCAACAACGACATTCAAAGAAATCTCGAACGGCCGCTCGCGGAGCTTCGAGAGCGGTTCGCGGCCGAAGGCAAGGAGCTTCCAGAGATTCGCGTCGCCGTTCGCACGGGAGACACGCCAGCCTCCGCGCGCGCAAGGATGCTTCGAAAGTCCCCGCACATTCTGATCACGACGCCGGAATCGCTCAACATCATGCTGACCACGATAAAGGGACGCGGCATGTTCAGCGGTGTCCGCGCGGTGATTGTCGACGAGATCCATGCAATAGCGGGGACCAAACGCGGTGCCCATCTGGCGCTGACATTGGAGAGACTCGAAGCGCTGGTCGAAAAACCGCCGCAACGCATAGGCCTGTCCGCGACGCAACGGCCACTCGATGAGGTCGCGCGATTCCTTGGTGGTTGCGAAGAGAGCACCTCTGGAAGACCGGAGTTCCGTCCGGTGACGATCGTCGATTGCGGCATGACGAAGGAGATGCAGATCACGGTCGAATCGCCCGTCGCCGATCTCGGAAACGTCGGCGGGAGCGTTTGGCCGGCAGTCGCTCCACTCGTGCTGCGACACATTCGCGCCTCCAGCACGACGCTCGTGTTCGTCAACAACCGCGCACAGGCGGAAAAGATAGCGGCGCGCGTGAACGCTCTCGCCGAGGAAGAAGTTGCACTCCCTTATCACGGGTCTCTCGCGCGAGAACGACGATTGGCTCTGGAAGAGCGGCTCAAGGCCGGATCTCTCCGCGCTCTCGTTACGACAAGCTCCCTCGAGCTGGGAATCGACATCGGGTCGGTAGATCTCGTGATACAGCTGCAATCGCCCAAGCGCGTCGCCTCGGCGCTGCAGAGAATCGGACGCGCCGGACATACTCTGGGCGTGCCGAGCCGCGGAATACTCGTACCGACCTTTCGCGACGATGCGGTGGAGATCGCGGCTATAGTCGCAGCGATGCGTGCCGGAGATGTTGAGCCCACTCACGTAGTGCAGAACGCACTGGATGTGCTCGCCCAGGTGGTCGTAGCCGCTGTCTCGGTCGATGACTGGCGAACGGAAGACCTGTTTCGTCTCGTGCGGCGAGCCTATCCCTATCACCAGCTCACGCGCGGCGCCTTCGATGAAGTGCTGGCGATGTTGTCAGGGAAGTATCCGTCCGACATCGCCGCGGAGCTGGAGCCGCGAATCACATGGGACCGCGTCAACGACAAGCTGATCGGATCCCGCGCGGCGCGGATGACGGCAGTGATCTCAGGTGGGACGATTCCCGATCGCGGGCTGTACACGGTGAATCTTCCGGATCGCACCCGGCTTGGAGAGCTGGATGAAGAGTTTGTGCACGAGTCGAGGATGGGCGATGTCTTTCAGCTCGGCTCGTCGACGTGGAGAATCGCGGCGATCGAGCACGACCGGGTGGTAGTGATACCCGCACCCGGGACGCCGGCGCGGATGCCGTTCTGGCACGGGGAGTACATGGCGCGATCGCTGATGCTGAGTCATCGCGTCGGGGCGCTGCGCCGCGAGCTGGCCGAAGCTCCGAACGAGGAGAGACTCGCCACCGAATACGGCTGTGATGCCGCGACCGCCAGCTCGATCGTGAAATACATCGCGTCACAGCGAGTGGCCACAGGGATCGTTCCTGATGACCGGAACATCGTGATCGAGCAATTCAGAGACGAGACTGGCGCAGTGCGCATAGTCATTCACGCCGCGTTCGGTGGAAGAATCAACGCACCCTGGGGAATGGCGCTAGCCCAGCGTGTGCGCGAGGCGATCAACGACACCGACCTGCAGGTGCAGACGACAGACGACGGCATCATGCTTCGTCTGCCCGATCTGGGCATGGGTGTACCGCTGCAATCGCTCCTCGGCCTGTCCGGAGCCGAGGCCGAGCAACTCGTGTTGGAAGAAGTAGGCTCGACGTCTCTCTTTGGCGCGCGTTTCAGAATGAATGCGGCGCGGGCGCTGCTGCTGCCGCGCGGCAATCCGCGGCGTCGTATGCCGCTCTGGCTTCAACGGCTGAAATCGCTCGATCTGCTCCAGGTCGTGCGGCAGTTTCCCAGCTTTCCGATTCTGGTCGAGACGTACCGCGAAGTCCTGCAGGACGCGTTCGACATGCAGGGGCTCAAGGAGACGCTGGCGGAAATCGCGGCGGGCAAGATCCGCGTCCACAGTGTGCAGACCGACGTACCTTCGCCGTTCGCCGCGAGCCTGCAATTCGGCTTCGTGATGGACTGGCTCTACGGTGACGACACTCCGCGGGCGGAGCAGAGAGCCGCGCTGCTATCGATCGATAGATCACTCCTCGACGAAGTCATGGGCGGAGAGGGCAGCGACGACATCACACGCGAAGGCATCGAGCAGACTCTGTCGGAAAGGCGCGGAACAGCACCAGGCCGTCGTGCGCGATCCGATGACGAGCTCGCGCATCTGCTCGACTGCGCGGGGGATCTCTCCGGCGAAGAGCTGCGATCTCGTATCGCGTCGGAGGAGGAAGATATCCGTGGAGATCCCTTCGCCAGGCTACTGGAGACCGGGCGCGTCATCGCGATCCAGCTAGGAGGTGAAGGGGCAGAGGAATGGCGCTTCATTCTGACGGAGACATATCCACGTTACATCGCAGCCTTCGGCCCCGAGCGGTTGTCCCTGGTGCTGGGCACTGCGGAACTCCTTGAGCAGGGCGCCGCGGCTTTGATTCCGGAAGTACTCCGTCACGCCGCGATCAATGAGTCGGTTGCGCGGCGCGAGATTTTAGCGCGATTTCTCACACAATCCGGACCGGTGACCGTTCAGGAAATCCGCGATCGCTACGGCTGGTCACCGGAATGGATCGAATCACGGCTCGTGGAGTGGGAGAGAACGGGCAAGCTGATTCGCGGAAAATTCCGGCGTGAGGTACAGGATCCCGAGTGGTGCTCGCGACGGGTGGTCGAGATTGGCCGCAGGCGCGCGCTTGCCGCATTGCGGAAGCAGATCGAGGCAGTCGAGCTTCCTCACTTTGCGGCATTCATGCAGCGCTGGCAGCATCTCGACGAGCGGGACCGGCTCGACGGCGCGGCGGGGGCCGCAACGGCCGTGCGGCAACTATATGGTATTGCGCGTCCGCCGGCTGCCTGGGACCGCGATTACCTCCGCGCGAGGATCAGAGCGTATGATCCGACGACCCTATCAGAGTTCACGGCCACGGGAGAGCCGGTGTGGGCCGGCGAAGGGAACTACGATCCGGAGTCGGGGGCGATACCACTCGCCCGCGTGCGCTTCTTCGAACGCGGAACTGGAGGAATCTGGCTCGACGAGCAACCGAAACAGGTGCTGAGCGAGAACGCCGAGACGGTGAGAGCGACGATCGCGGAAGAGGGCGCATCGTTCATCGGCGACATTCAGGCAATCACGGGACTAACGATGCTTGCTGTGCGTGAAGCCATCCGAGAGCTGGTCGCTTGGGGGCTTGTGACCAACGACACGGTCGAAGCCTTGCGCGAGATTGCCCGCTGGAAGTCGATGGTGCCGCGTACCGGCGCCGACTCGACGAGCTGGCTACCGGCCGATTACACGCCGTCTCCAAATCGGAAATTCACACGAACCCGCCCGAACGTGAGGAGACTCCCGAAGTGGAGGCGACCGGACCGGCCTGGCGCGGGGGCGAGTGGGTGGACCGGTCGCTGGTCGCTCGTGCGGCGGCGAGGAACAATGGGGCCCGATCTTCCCGAAGAAGAGCGAGCGGAGCGAATCGCACGTCAATGGCTGGTGCGCTACGGGGTTGTCTCCAGCGACTGGTGGAGGCGCGAGCGTCCCCCGGTATCGTGGCGGTCCATCTATCGCGAGCTCAAGCGTCTCGAGTTTCGTGGAGAAGTGAGGCGTGGGTATTTCGTGAAGGGCCTAGGGGGCGCCCAGTTCGCGCTACCCGAAGCGGTTGAATGGCTTCGGGCCGTGGCAAACGAAGACCAATCATCGGCGAACTTCGTCGTCATGGCGGCAAGCGACCCGGCGAACGTGTACAACCTTCGCCTGGAGCTGGTGGACAAGGATCCGCTGTCGAGGCCACGGGGATCCGGCGCGCTCATCGTGACGCGCGGCGGCCGCGTCGCGATGGCGGTGGAAGGGCGCGGGCGTCGTTTTTCGGTAGCCGACTGGTTGTCGGCCGAAGAGATCACCGCGGCGAAGAAGGCCCTGGTCGAGCATCTTCGTGGGGAGAAATCCGCGCGCTATCTGATGTAGAGCTCAGCGGATGTCGCCGCGGCCCAACGCCGCCCGCACCGCTTCGCGCATTGCGATCACGGCTTCCTCGCGGGCAGCGGGAGAATCCTCACGAACGTGGAGCTCGATCCCATCAGCCACGGGAAGGCGGTGCCAGCGCAGTGAGATATCGTCGTCGTGGGCGACGGCTTCGTATCCGCCGGAGTCGAGCGCCGGGGCGAGCGACGTTGCGATCTTCCGCTCGAGGGCATCGCCAGTGACATCGCGCATCTCGCCCCGGATGGTGTCGAGGCTCTGTCCCTCGCGCTGGCGGATCTTGATGGACAGTAGCTGGAGGAGATGCCGGTACCCGTAAGTCGCGCCCGTGCCAGTGCCCTCGGGCCGATCGAGCAGTCCACTCGCCACGTAAAACCTAACCGCTCGCGCGCTTGGCGCCGCTCGCGCCGAGGCGTTGGTTGGTCGAACTCCGGCTGCGTCTACAAGAGCTGTTGCGTGGGCTGCAAGCCCGCGGGCGTTCCAGGGAGCATGTCGAGCGTGGGCGCGGAGGAGAGCGACAGGCGATTCAGCCATGTGGATAGGATAACATTAAAGTCTTCCGCTCGCTCGTCGTGCGGAAGGTCGCCCGCTGGAGACAAAACGGAAATCTCGAAATCGCGCTTGATCTCGCGGAAGCCGCGAAATTCCTCGACCGGTGCGGTGGATCCCTGCTCACCCCAGACGAGCAGGGCCGGCTGACTCAGACGGCGTAAGGCGTTTCGCACGTCGATGTTGAGATGGCCGGACAGAAATGCCGCCGGCGCGTGACGTGCGCCGCGCTGGTGGGAAGTCGCGTAATAGATCTCGACCAGCTCGCGGGTGACGAGCGAATCGTTCGAGTAAGCGTTGTTCAAGTAGCGTCGCAGCTGCGGACGCGAGACGACGGCGTTGAACATGGCAGTGCCGGCAATCGGCGTGTCGACGGCGAGTCGGCTCGCTTCACCACCCAAGCCCACGGGCTCGTTGAGGCGCACCAGTCCGGATGGCGCAATGAGAGCCACGGCAGGAAAGCGAAGCGGATCGCGCGCCGCGAGCACAATCGCATACGCGCCTGAGAGCGAGGTCGCGACGAGAACGGTGGGCTCGTCGATCACTCTGCTCACGAAATCGGAGATGAGCGAGATATAGAGGCGCGCTGAGTAGCGGATCGCGGGACGTTCAGACATGCCGAATCCGAGCAGGTCGAGGGTGTAGACGGTGTTCGTTCGCGCGAGCGCGTCGACGTTGTTTCTCCACTCATAGGACCACGCGGCCGCATGAATGCCGTGGATCAGGAGAATCGGCGGACCGTTGCCGCGCTTGGTGAACGCGACCCTTCTGTCGCGCCAGTCAAACCCGCCCTCTTCGCCACCGATCAGGTTGGTGAGCTGGTCGACGCCCTTTCGGGCAAAGGCGTTATAGGCAGCGGCCGCACCCAGGATCGCGCCGCCGGACAGAAGAATTTTTCGCCAGGGACCTTCTCGCTCGTCGTTGTCCTGCATCACACCTCAGTTCGGTCAGTCACGGAAAAGCGCGGTTACTTGAGAGTAACCGCGCCTCATGTACTGCGCACGGGGGCAGGGGAAACTATTGCCCCTAGCGCTTCCGCTTGCGGGTCCCGCCGCTCTTTGCGCGCGTCTTCGACCCCCCTTTGGAGGCCTTCCGACTACCCGCCTTTTTGGCGGTGACTCTACGTCCAGCGGCCTTCCTGGCTGGCTTCCGCGCTCCGGAAGACTTTTTCTTGGCTGGCTTCTTCCCGCCAGAAGACTTGGAGAAGCTCTTGGCGGCTTTCTTTTTTGCGCCGCCGGTCGCTTTGCCGGCTCCGGCACGACTTGCGGAGGTGGACGTTGCTGCCGGTCGTGCGGCCGGGGAAGGTGGCCCACCGCCGAACGAGCTGGTCCGTGCCGCTCCCGGCGACGTGCTTCCCGCGCCGAATCCCCCGCTCGACCCGGCTGAGGGCGGGCTGCCAAAACCCGAGCCGCCGCCCATCCCGCCGGCTCCGCCAACGGGACCGCCACCGCCGAGGGTCGACTCCTGCTTCTTCCCGGATCCCTTGGGCCGGCCCCTTCTTCCTCTTGGGGCACCTCCGCCGAAGAGATCTTCCTCCTCGTCCTCCTCGTCCTCCTCTCCTTCGTTTACGACCGTAGCGTCGGAATCGACCTCTTCGTCATCATCCGCGTCTTCAGCGCTGTCCCACAGGCGGTCGCTGTGATCCTCATTGATCGCCCAGCCACCATCTTCGTCGTCGTCATCGTCGTAGGAACGCTTGCCGCGACTGAAGCCACCGAGATCGTCCGCATCGTCGTCGTCCGCAAAACGCAATGGCTCCACTGATTCACCGCTCGGCATTAGTCCTCCCATAGAATGTCAGCACTCGCGCTGGTAGCGCGGAATTTTCTGAGTTTCGCCCGCTGCACGTCGCGTGCCTTATGCGCCAGCGCCGAAAGCTCTCTACTCTGGACACCGAATACAACTTCGGTGACGCGACGTCAAGGAGCGACTTTCCGCGCCTAGCTGGATGCCGTGGATTGGGACGCTACTCGTCTGGTTATGACGCTTACCAGCGCATCGTAGACACGCGGGTCAAACTGCTTTCCCGCATCGGCGCGGAGATGATCGAGGGCCGCCAAGGGCTCCAATGGCTCGCGGTAGGCGCGCTTGGATGTAAGTGCGTCGAACGTGTCGGCTGCGCAGAGGATTCTGGCGCCCAGAGGAATCGCTTCGCCCGACAGACCGAGTGGATAGCCGACTCCGTCCCAACGCTCGTGATGGTGCTCGACGTACTTGAGCGGCTGCTTGATGTGAAAGAGTGGCGCGAGGATGTCGAGCCCTATCCGCACGTGTTGCTTGACGTGTTCGAACTCATCGGCAGTGAGCCGTCCAGGCTTGTTGAGGATTGTCTCGCTAATGCCAATCTTGCCCACGTCGTGAAGACGGCCTGCAACTCTCAGATCCTCGCACGTCTTTTCCTCGAGGCCCAATTCCTGGGCAAGCTGTCCCGCCAGCTCGGCGACGCGTTGAGAATGGCCTCGCAGGTAGAGATCCTTGGCTTCCATGGCGTTGATCAGCGTCTCGGCGATGCTGGTGGACATGAGCCGCAGGGATTCCTTTTCCCGCTCGAGCTCGGCGGTCCGGAGCGCAACCTCTTCGCGAATGAGCTTGTCGAGGCGGCGCTGCTCCATCAGCTCCGACCGCTTGTGGAGGGCGCGATCGACGGCTTGCTGGAGGTCAGCGAGCTCGACGGGCTTCATCAGATAGTCCGTCGCGCCGGAGGACAACACCTCCGTCGCGGTAGCCGCATCGTTCACGGCGGTCAACATGATGATCGCCAGGTCCTGATCCCGTTCTATCGCCTGGGGAACGATCTGGACTCCGGTCATTCCGGGCATGCGAACATCGCACAGCATGAGGGCGAAGGACTCCTTTTCAAGCAGCTGGAGTGCGTGATCACCGGAGCCGGCGATCTCGACCTCGTAGCCGCGGGATCGGAGGAATTTGCGCAGTGCGAGACGAATGGTCTCCTCGTCGTCCACGACCAGAATCCGGGTCACTTCGTCGCGTCGCTGTAGAGCGGGAGAAGGATCGTGAACGTCGTCCCGACTTCAGGCGTGCTTTCCACCGAGATCGTTCCGTCGTGCGCCTGAATGATGCCGTAGCTCACGCTGAGGCCCAATCCCGTTCCCTCGCCGGGAGGCTTGGTGGTGAAGAAGGGCTCGAATACCCGCTGACTCACGGATAACGGCATTCCGTGCCCAGTGTCCGAAATCACGATCTGCACGGTGCCGCTCTTGCGCTGGGTCGTCAGCGAGAGGTGACGGAGCTGCGTTCCCTGCATCGCCGACTCGGCGTTCACAAGGAGGTTGAGCAGAACCTGCTGCAGCTTCTGTTCGTCGCCGCGAGCCCGGGGATTGGATTCATCCAGGCGCATGTGCACCTCGATGCCGCCCGATCGGGACGCGAGGGCGCGAAGCCGCACGGTGTGCTTGACGATGGTGTTGATGTCGACCGGCACGGCACGCGCATCGGTCTTGCGCGCGAAGAGGAGGAGATCGCGAATCACTCCAATCGCCCGATCGGCTTCGCGCTTGATCAGGCTTACCGACTCGAACTGCTCACCCTGCAGATTGTCCTCGAGCAGGAGCTGCGCGAAGGTCGAGATGCCGGTGAGGGGATTGTTCAGCTCGTGCGCGACGCCGGCGACGAGCTCTCCGATGGCAGCGAGCTTTTCGGTCCGACCGAGGTGATCGGCGACCTTTCGCTCTTCGGTGAGATTTCTGATGCCGATCACGAGACCAACGATGTTGTCGCTCCCGTCGCGAATGTGGCTCAGGGTCACGGCAGCCGGGAACTCCGTCCCATCCCTTCTTCGATGAACGTGCTCGCCGGTCCAGAGCTGCATGTCCTGCGGGATTGCGGGAATGGTCTGGCGGGGAGAGTGCTGAGCGGAGGCAACGACGAAATCATCGACGCTCAGACCGGCGATCTCATTTGCCTCGTAGCGATATTCCTTGATCGCAGCGGTGTTGGCGTATTGAACTTTCGCATCTACGCCAAGTATCAGCACCGGCTGATCCATGGTCGCCAGCGCCGCTGCGAGTGTTCGCTCGCGCGCATGGGTTCGATGCTCGTCTTCGCTGAGGAGCAGTACGTCGATCGCCAGCGCGACCGCGGCCGCGAGACGCATCAGCGCATCGACGTGCGGGCCGGTTTGCAACTGCGCGGTCGGAGACGTTACGACAAGGACGCCGAGTCGACGACTGCTCGCGATGAGCGGGATCGTGATGGCAGGCCCCTCCGGAATCCGGTCAGGGTTGTGAGCCAGCTCGCGGAGATTCTCGACGAAGGTTGGCTCCTCCGTTGCCCAGGCCGCGCGAACCGCGCTGTTCTCTACGGGAGCCGTCATGCCTTCCATCTGTTCGCAAGTACCAAGGGCTGCAACGCAGGATATGGTGGTTCCATCGGGGGAGATGATGCCAATTGCCTTTCCGCTCGATGGGACGACGTCGTCGAGAATTGCGAGGATGTTGTGGCTCGCCTCCGCGACGGTCACTTTGCGAAGCGCCACGCGCGCGATCTCGGCCGCGGCTTGGGTCTGCCTCTGCTCACCGCGCTGCGCATCGAAGAGTCGCGCGTTCTCGATAGCGACAGCCGCCTGGCGCGCGATCAGCATGATGAGATCCAGATCGTGCCCGTCGTACGCGTCGGTCTTGTACGAGAGGACCTGCATCACCCCCACCGTCCGGTCGCGGTAGGTGAGGGGCGCCGTAATCTCGCTCTTTACTTCCCGCTTCGACGCCACCTGGAAGATCGTTCCCTTCCACCAACGCTCCGGCTTCGAAGAAATGATCGGCACGCCCGAATGGAAAACCTTGGCGATCGTCTCAGTTCCATTCGGGAAATCGAGGACACTCTCTCCCTCGCGCTCCTCGGAATCGACGATGATGCAATGCGCGTTGAACTTCTCACGCACGGAGTCGGCAATCATGAGCGCGAAGCAAGGAGCGTCAACCACCGACGCGACCGCCTTGTAGATCTCGCGGTACGCTTCGTTCAACGAGATCGTGGCCGAGATGGCCTGCTGCACCGTCGCGACCGCCGCGAATCGCGCGGCGCGACGCTCGAGCTCGGCGACGAGCTCAGTCGTCAATGAACTCCACCGTCACCGGGCGCGTGATCACGCCGGCCCTGACGCCTTCGTCGAGGAAGAGCCGGATTGCCGCGCGGCCGCGCTCGCCGTAGTCGAGTGTCCAGTCGTTCACGTACATCCCGACGAACGTGTCGGCCTTGCTCCGATCGAGTCCGCGCGCATAGCGCATCGCGTGGTCGAGAGCATTCTTGCGATGATCGAGTCCGTACGCGATGCTCTCCCGAAGGTGCCGGGAGACCTTTTTCTGGACGTCGCGGGGCATGTCCTTCCGGATGACGTTACCGCCGAGTGGAAGCGGCAGTCCCGTTTTCTCGAGCCACCACGCGCCCATGTCGGCAACGAGATGCAATCCCTCGTCCTTGTAAGTGAGCTGGCCCTCGTGAATCAGGAGTCCTGCATCGACGTCGCCGCCGAGGACGGCCTGCTCGATCTGATCGAAAGGGACGACGACCGGAATGAAATCCGGCTGAAACAGCCTCAGCGCCAGGTACGCGCTCGTCATCAGTCCAGGCACGGCGACCCGCTTGCCGGCAATATCTTTGCGCGTCATCGGCCGCTTCGACACGAGCATCGGTCCGTAGCCATCGCCCATCGACGCGCCGTGGGGGAGGAGAGCATACAATTCGGAGAGATACGCATAAGCGTGAATTGAGACCGCAGTCACATCGAGCTCTCCGCGGAGCGCCCGGCCGTTCAGCGTCTCGATGTCCTGGAGCTCATGGACATAACTGATTCCCTGGGTATCGATCTGTCCGTCGGCGAGCGCGTAGAACATGAACGCATCGTCCGAGTCAGGACTGTGGGCCAGATGAATCGTGCTGAGTGAGGTCATGACTTCATTCCAAGACTTTTCCGTGCCTGCGATAGAGCGTTCGTGATGTCGTCCTGGTGCCGGGTGTACTCGTCGCGTTTTTTTGCCAGCTCCGCTTTTTGCGCGGCGATCAGCCTTCGCTCGTAGGAATGGAGCCGAGTCGTGTCGCCAGCGAGGGTAGCAAGGCGCGCCTCCAGAATCAGTCCGAGAAGATGATTCGGATTCTCGCGCAGAATGGTGTCAGCCTGCGCCTTTGCGAGAGGAAGCGCTCCCGCCACCTCGCCGATCCGCCCCATATCGTAGCGCTGGTCCGTGTTGAGCGGCGAGAGCATCTGATAGGCGGTCAAAGCCATCGGCGCAAAGAACTGAACGCTATCGATCTTTCCCTGTGTGGCGAGAAGCATTACACGATTGTAAAGGCGATCGGCGCGCTCCTGCGGCGACAGGCTCGAGATGTCGGGGGCGCGAACTCCGGCCGATTGATCATCGGCTGCGGTTCCTCGATCGTCGAGTCCAGCTTGTGGCAACGCATTTTGCGAACCGTCAACGGTGCTTCCACGACTGGCATTGAAGCCGCGACCAGCCGCCATCGCGAACAGAGCGAGAAACGCCAGCGCCGCCACGACCCACGGAAGCACGTTCGTTCTCGCCTCGCGCGCGACAGGCGCGGCAGCTCCGACCGGGGTGCCGCAGCGGTGACAGAACCTGGCGCCGGGACTTAGATCAGCAGCACAAGAGGCACAAGTAGCGCCCGCCAGTGGGGCGCCACAGCTCGCGCAGTATCGACCAGTCGCTGCTGCGCCGCAGGAAGGACAGGCTGTCGTTTGGTCGGATGGGGAAGACGGGGAGGGCATGCGGGTGAAATTAGTCGGCCGTCACTCCGTACGCATCGATGGACTGAAATCGACGCTGGAATGACGGAGCACTACGCTGCCGCCCGCTTCCCGCTGCACGCTATTCGCCGCGCGCTAACTGCCCCCGTGACAGATCCCGAGCGGGTTTCGGCAAAGACAAGCACTTGCCCCGAATCAAACCGGGAAGAGCATCTCCCGGTACTTGGGCAGCGGCCAGTAATCGTCTCCGACCGACAGCTCCAGCGCGTCGCACGCCTTTCGCACTTCCGCCATGGCGTCGGCTCCCTCCGATGTGAGCATCTCCGCCTGCCCGGTCGGATCATCATGCTTGGCCTCGACGCGCGCGATGACATCGCTCATGTCTTCGCGAAATTCCTGGAGCTCCTGCACCAGCTCGCCCACCTGATTTGCCGTGACTATCTGCGGAACTACCGCGATGCCTGCCGCCTTCGACTGTGAAGCGGCCTTCGAAAGCAGTCCGAGATAGCCATAAGCCGCCGGAATCACCATTGTGTCCACGATCTCGCGCATGGTGTGCAGCTCGATCAGCATGTCCTTCACGTAGCGCTCGACGCGGACGTGATAGCGGGACTCTAGCTCCTCCTTGGTGAGAACGCCGAGCTTGGTAAGAAGCGCCCGCGACTGCTTCGACACGAGCTCCTTCAGAGCCTCCGGAGTCCGACGCAGGTTCGGAAGGCCACGTTTCTTCGCCTCAGCCACCCACTCCTCCGAATAGTTGTTTCCCTCGAAGCGAATCGCCGATGTGTCCTTGAATACCTCTCGAACAACCTTGAGCACCGCGTCGTCCACCGACTTGGTCTTCTTGAGGGTCTCGCGCAGCGAATCCGTAATCTCACCAATGGAGTCCGCGACAACGGTGTTCAGCAGCGCGACCGGGAATGCGATCGACGCCGAAGATCCAACGGCGCGGAACTCGAACTTCTGACCAGTGAATGCGAACGGAGAAGTGCGATTGCGATCGGTGTTGTCGCGCTGAACTTCCGGCAGCTTTGCGACGCCCAGCTTGATCATCTGCTGCTCGGCGGTCCCGGAGCTCTTCCCGACGGCAATCTCCTCGATGACCTTGGTGAGCATGTCGCCCATGAAAACAGAGATGATCGCTGGTGGCGCTTCGTTGGCGCCGAGTCGGTGCTCGTTGCCCGAGGTCGCGATTCCGGCGCGAAGAAGTCCCGAGTGCTTGTGGACTCCCCTGAGCACAGCGGCGAGGAAGACGAGGAAGCGAATGTTGTGGTGAGGCGTCTTTCCGGGCTTGAGTAGGTTCAAGCCGTCAAGGTCCGACGAGTCGGCGATCACCGACATCGACCAGTTGCAGTGTTTTCCCGAGCCGTTGATGCCAGCAAACGGTTTCTCGTGCAATAGCGCCTGGAGGCCGTGCCTGAGCGCTACGCGTCGCAATGTCGCCATCACGAGCATGTTGTGATCGACGGCAAGATCGGTTTCCTCGAAATACGGTGCCATCTCGAATTGGCAGGGCGCGACTTCATTGTGCCGAGTAGTGATAGGCACACCGAGCTTGTAAAGCTCGAACTCCGCCTCGGAAATGCATCCCTGGATGCGCTCCGGAATTCCGCCGAAGTAGTGATCCTCCAGCTGCTGCCCGCGTGGCGGCGGAGCGCCGATGAGAGTGCGACCGCCCATCACGAGATCCGGGCGCATCGCAAAGTGCGAGCGATCGATGAGGAAATATTCCTGCTCGGGTCCCAACGTCGTGAAGACGCGCTGCACGCCTTTGTCGCCGAGCAGCTCGAGCAGCTCGATGGACTTCTGCGAAAGCACATCGGAGCTTCTGAGGAGCGGAGTCATTTCATCGAGCGCTTCCCCGTTGTAGCCGATGAAGACCGAGGGAATGCAGAGAGTACGGGCGCCGGTCGACTCAACAATGAAAACCGGGCTGGCGGGATTCCAGGCCGTATAACCCCGCGCTTCCCACGTTGCACGTAGTCCGCCGGAGGGGAAGCTCGAGGCGTCGGGCTCGCTCTGAATCAGCTGGTCGCCGGTAAAGGATTCCATCGGCTGCCGGTCGTCATCGAACGCGAAGAACGCGTCGTGCTTTTCCGCCGTGAGCCCGGTCTGGGGCTGGAACCAGTGGGTGAAGTGCGTGGCGCCGCGCTCGACCGCCCAGTCCTTCATCGTCGCGGCGACGATGTCGGCGATACGCGGATCGAGCGGCTCACCGAGATCGATGGTGCGCAGCAACGACTTGTAGACCTCCTTGGGCAGCCGCTTCTGCATTACGTGCTTGGAGAATGTATCGACGCCAAACAGCTCATCGACTCGATCGGTGGTGGTGCTGAGCACGTCGGACACGATCGGCATCCTTGACTGGGGTGGGGGCCAGGAAAGGACGCAAGGTAAGGCGTACCGGTCGGGTTGCAAGAGATACTTAGCCGTCTTACTAACTGCTGATCCGACAGTATCCACAACGCGCTTATCGGAGCGGGGCATTTGTTCGTATTATAGTTAGCCGACTAATTGTAATAGTGGCCGAAGACCGGAACTCCACATCCCACGGGCAGTTCGTCGCTAGGTCTCGCGTCTCCCGTCGCTCGCCTCTCCCGTTTCCAGCGCCCACCTGGCCAGCGGCACCGCCAACCCGCCGCCCAACATCGCCTTCAGCACGAACGGCACCGGCTCCCCACCGACCTCCGCATACCACCCCTGCCACGCCTCGTGGGCGAGCGCGGCCCCGAGCGCATGCAGCGGGTCGGCCGCGATGTCCCCGATGATGACACGCGCAGCCTCGGCGCTCACACCGGCGATTTTCTGGGTCCGTACCATGAGTTCGTCCGGACCGGCCGCGCGCGAGTGCAACAGGAGATCCGCCTCGGCCGCCGCGCAGTCGCGCAGTGCGAGGAACGACATCATCAGGCGCCGCTCGGGCAAGCCAAACGCTTCGCTGTTGCGCAGCAGTGCCGCCACGGTCCGCCCCCAACCGTCGAGCAGGCCCGGCCCGCGCAGCAACCGACGAACCGGACGCGGGTTCATCGCCTTCGCCACCCACATCATCCGCGCGGCATGGTCGCGCACCGCATGCGCGGCCATCGACCAGCCGTCCGCGGCATCCAGCGGGCCGGCCGGCGGCTCGGCGTCGGGTATCGGCAGGCCGGCCTCGCGCAGCGCTTCGCCAACGCGTCGCCACTCGTCGGCCCAGAAATCGTCGAAGATGTCGGGCGCCGGTTGTGCTTCGTCCATCAGTTGCTGCGCGCACGCAAGCGGGTCCGTCAATCCAAGCTCCTCCGCGGCGCCCGCCAGCGATCGTTCGACACCCGCGCGGCGGAGCTCGAGCAGTCGCAGCGTGCCCTTGGCACCAAGTGGTTCGCTGCCCAGCGTCGCCAGTCGTGCCTCGACATGCTGTTCGCCGAAGCCATATGGCCCGCCTTCCCTGCCGTCGTCATTGAGCCAGGCGCGATACTCGGCGATGGCGACCAGTGCCGGTTGCACGGTCGCGTCGTCGAGGCGCTCCGCCGCCATGTCGAGCGTCTCGTCGGCAAACCGGCCGGCTTCGAGCCGCGCCCGTTCGAGAATCAGGACCGGCGCGGGACGCGGGTCCGCTTGCAACGACTCGAGGAAGCCGGGAAACGCCGCGATGCGCTCACGCAGCGCTGCTTCACATTCGGCATCAAAATCCTCACCCATCAGCACCAGCAGTGCGCGGTTCAGGTGCCGGAGCGGCAAGGCCGGATTCGACGTCTCGCTCGCAAGCATCCCTCCCAGCCGGACGGTGTCGGATCGGATGCTGTCGAGCAGCATTGTCCGGTCGACCTCGTCGTCCAGCTCGGCGATGTTGTCGAGATCCTCGAGCGCGTTCGCGATGCTTCGCAGTGCGCTGACGTGCGCCCGCATGGAGGCGGGGTCGAACTGCCCCAGCCGGTGGGCGATCTCCTGTGGCGACTCGTCGGGGTAGCGCAGCGGATCGAGGTGGCGAGCGAGGTCGAGATACGACGCTAGCAGTGCCTCGGTCGCCCTCATGCCCGCCCCGCGATCTCGCTGTGGGCACCGAACGTGCCCGAACCGGTAAAGTCCGTCACCCGCACCCGTTCGCCGAGCATGGCGTGCGTCAGGGTCGAGCGCTCAATGGTGCAATCGGGGCCGATGATCGCGTTGGCCACCGCGGCGTCACGGATCACCGAGCCGCGGTCCACCGTCACGTTCGGCCCCACGGTGCAGCGCTCCAGCGTGCAGTTCTCCTCGATCAGGACCGGTTCGACCAGCCGCACGTCGGGCCCCACACGGGGGTGCCGGGCGGCGCCCTGCTCGAGCAGGAGACCGTTGGTCTCCAGCGTGGTTTCGAGCTGGCCGNNTACCAGCCGCCGACTTCGGCCGTCAGGATCCTGCTGCCGTGATCGATCATGTGCTGGAAGGCGTCGGTCAGGTAGTACTCGCCCTTGTTCGGTGCCGCCGTGAGTACGGCATCGATGCCGCGCCACAGGGCCGCGACATCACGCACGAAGTACAGACCGATATTGGCCAGCTTCGACACCGGCTCGCTCGGCTTTTCGATGATGCGAGTCATGTAGCCGTCGGCGTCGGTAACTACCACGCCGAAGCGCTGATAGTCATCGACTTCCTTGGCCCAGATGATGCCGTCGGCGGTGGTGGTTTCCGCCAGCGACAGGTCGGCCTCGAACACCGTATCGACAAAGATGATCAGCACCGGTCCGTGCACGTATGGCCGGGCCAGGTTCACCGCACCCGCAGTGCCGTCCTGCACCTTCTGTTCGATGAATCGGGACGCCGTGACGTAGTTGGCCCGCGCGTACTCCTCCACCTGCTCCTTGAGGTGGCCGGTGATGAAGATCAACTCTTCGATGTGGAGGCCCTTGAGCCGGTCCATCACCCAGTCGATCACCGGCCGGCCGGCCACCTTGAGCATCGCCTTGGGAACGAGATGGGTGTGCGGCCGCAGTCGCGTGCCCTTGCCTGCCAGCGGAATGATGACCTGCATCGGTTCAGCTTCTCCCGTACCGGTCCGTGATCCGGACCAGGTCATCGAGTTCCGGGGTCGACGCCTCAAAGACGTCGCTGTCGGTCACCGCTTCGATCTGGTGGATGGTCGGCGCGGGAATGTGCACCGAGTCGCCCCGCCGGAACGCCCGCTCGACGGGCGCCGCGTCGCGTGTCGGCCAGGTCCGCAGGATCAACTCTCCCGACAGCACGTGCATCGTCTCGTCCTTCCGGTTGTGATACTGGATCGACAGGAGATGGCCCGCCTTGACGTGCAGGACCTTGCCGACATACCGGTCGGTGTGCGCCCAGATCAATTCGTATCCCCACGGCTTCTCGACCCGGCGAGGCACGTCTCCCATCAGCGCTCCAACGGTGCAAAGGTGAGTGACGACGGCAGCGTGGGACACTCGCGTACGCAGACGCCGCAGGCAACGCACCCTTCAAGCTTGAGTACCGGTCGCCCTTCCGTGTCCAGTGCCAGGGCGGCGGGCCCGATCGGACACGCCTGCACGCAGATGGCACACGCGTCGCCCCGGAACGTAATGCAGCGTTCGGGGTGGAACGTGATCCGGCCGAGGTGCAAGCCGGTCCAGCCGGACGGGGGAACGATCAGTGCGTCGGTGGGACAGCTGACGGCGCACGGCATGTCGGTGCACGCGACACACGCCACCTGATCCGGCTCGAAATATGGCGTCCCCGCCGCCAGACCGCCTTCGGGACCGGCGTACCGGATGGCTGCAGGCGGGCAGGCTGCCGCGCATGCACCGCAACGAGTACATGCGGCCAGGAAGCCCATTTCAGGGAGTGCGCCCGGCGGACGGACATAGCGCCGCTGCACCAGCCGGTCTTCCGTGACGCGCGCCACGTGATCAATCGCGCCGCCAAAGGCCCGCCGGAGAAAGTTGCGGCGATTGCCGCTCAGGTCCTTCATCGAATCACCGGCGCCAGCGACACGATCAGCCGATTGAAGCCGATCGCCGTCAGCCGGTGCGCGAACGCGTACTGGGGGTCGCTGACGTAGATCGGAAAATCGAGCCGGGTGGTCCAGCTGGTGCGACCGATGCGCTGCGTCAGCCGGACGCCGACACCGGCGTCGGCGAGCCAGCGGTCGGATACCGGCAGCGTCGCCGAATCACCCACACCGCCAATGCCGCGCGCTCGGCCCATCGTCCCGGCATCACCAAACAGCGCCAGGCCAGCGCGACTCACGAACGCGCGCTTTGTCCGGACGAGCGTCGTCTCGAATTCCGCGTTGATCGTCGCGAGGCGATCGGTGGAGAATGCCTGATCGTAGCCACGCAGGTTCCCGTCGCCCGGCGTGTGCCAGCGGCACCAGCAGTCGTCGCGCAACAGCGGTGCGCCGACCGAACGCACGAACGGGTTTGACATCGACTGGTACGGATCCGCCCCGGCAACGAAGATGCGGCGTTGCGACAACACCGGGTCCGCGCTGAACACCGCGGCGGCGTAAGCACGGACGCGGAGAGTGCTCCGCTTCCCGATCGGGCGGATCGCCAGCGCGGTCAATTCCGGACGGGCATATGCCTNNCGGGTCGTCGTGAACCCGCCGCCGGGACTGCGATACATCACGCCTGCCGCGGCCGTCGCCTTGAGCGTGAGGCCCCAGCCGCCGCGCGTATCAGACACGCCCCACCAAATCGCGGCTTCAGCCGAGCCGCCGTCGTCCCAGAGCGTTAGCGGCAGGTACGCCATGTCGTAGGTCGCCAACCACTGGATCGAGCCGCCGAGCGTGTGCGTGGGGCCGAAGCCGATATGCGCCGCCCGGACCCGCTCCAGGCTCACGCTGGCGCCGGCGCGGCCTTCATAGCGGAACGCGCCGAGACGCTCCGAGACGTTCGGCATGCGCCACCAGGTCGGGTTGCCGAGCGAGACGGAAAGGCCGCAGGTATCGAGGTCGTGCCCACCCGAACCGAAGTGGCGGAGGCCGCAAAACTCCGACACGACGTTCTGTTCGAAACGGCCGAGATAGTCATCGCGACTGCGCAGGCCGATCGTGGCACCACCCACGTCGTTGTACCAGAGCGTCGGCATGATGCCTACGGTGAGGTGGTCGCGACTTGCCTGGGGCGAGAAATATGTGTCGAAATAGACGTGCGTCGGCGCGTCACGACCGGACAACCATCGTGGCAGCGAACCGAACGTGTACTGATTGTTCAGCATGTTCCAGTCGTGCGAGATCACGGACGGATCCAGCATCACACGGCGTGGCTTGCTTCGCGTCATCACGACGACCGGTTCGCGTTCGGCGACGCCGTCAGCCGTGACGTACCCAGTATCGCTCGCGCCGTACACGGCGACCGTCACCGGAAACTGTCCCGGCGCCCTTCGCGCCAGGTCGACGGTTGTTCGCCACCCGGCCGGCGTCGCTTCTCGACGCGCGCGGTGAATGGCGTAGTCGGTCAGGTCGACGTCGTGCAGCCATTGCGCAAAAAAGGTCGACAGGTCGCGGTGCGAGACTTCCTCGGCGACGGACTTGAAGGCGTCTTCGTCGACGTGCCGCAGCCTCCAGCGGGCATAGTAGCGGTGCAGGATCTCGAGCATGGTCGAGTCGCCCACCATCCGCCGCAGCTCCTCAAGGAACAACTCGCCGCGACTGTAGATCATGTTGTTGTAGGTGCTGAAGTCGCGGAACTTGTCGCTCACGGTGGACACCGGTTGCGATTCGTCATCCAGGTCGCCGAGCAGGATTCCCGCTTCGAGGTTGCGCACCGCGCCGTCGTTGTGTGCCTGGATCGCTTCGTACCAGGAAGTCTGGAACGAGGTGAATCCCTCGTCCATCCATCCTTCCTTCCACTCGTTGTTGGCCAGGATCCCCATGAGATAGCTGTGACCGCCTTCATGCAGGTTGAGACCCAGCGAAGGCGATCCGTTCATCTGCATCATCGGGAACTCGGTGCCGCCACCTTCGATCCGGTGCGCCACGGTCATTTGCGGCCACGGATACCGGCCGAAGATGAAATCGAGCCACTTGAGTGTGGTGATCGTGTTGTTGACGACGATGCCGCCGCCCCAGGTCTGTTCATCGCCGGGCTGGTAGAGAACATGGATCAGAATGCCGTTCCACTCGCCGCCTTCGTAGCGATAGTCGGGCGACATCGTCATGGCAAAGTTGTGGACGTCGCGGGCGACCCAGAGCAATTGCTTGCGTCCACTGGTCGTGTCGAGCGAGATCCGCATCGCCGCGCCATGGGCGCTGCATGACGACGGGTCGCCGCCAATGGCGTCAACCGGCAGGTACGCGACGCCGCCGGCGACGTCCCAACCACGATCGACTCTGCTTGATGGGTCACGATTGGCACCGGCCCACCCCGGGTCGCCACACACCGGAACACCCGTCGCTCCCACCACCTGGTCCTTCGGCACATCCAGCTTGACGAAGAAATCGCCGAACTCACCATAGAATTCACCCGCCGGATACAACGCGTGCTCTTCCCAGCCGTACTTGTCGTACACCACCACCTTGGGATACCACTGCGCGAAATCGTATGACCTGCCGCGCCGGCCCTGGCGCCGGGGCGGAATCGACGTCCGCGCGTCCCAATCCATCGTGACCACCATCGAGTCGCCGGGCGGAAGGGCCCGCGGCAACGTGAAGCGCACGATCGTCGAGTCGCGCCCAAACGGCCAGGCCGGATCGACCGCTACGCCATCCACCTTCACGTTGCGGACGTGNNCCGGGTCCTTGAGATCGTTGAACCGCCGCCTCCGCTCCGCGCTATCGGCATCGCTCCAGCGCGACCCGGGCCGGAACGCATTGAGATAGAGGTGGAATGAGATGGTGCGCAGCGTATCGGGCGAATGGTTGATGTACGTGACGCGCTCGTCGCCAGCGAGCGTTTGCGACGGTTCGTCGAGGCGGGCGTTGATCTGGTACACGACCCGCTGCTGCCAGTACGGCGCGGGGCCGGCGGCTGGCGCCGGAAGCTGCTGCAGTGCGAACAGGCCGATGATTGAGATGAGCACGCCGGAAAGTTAGCGACACCAGGTGGCGGTTGCCGCGGAGCCGGCCGGGGATGCGGAGGACGCATTCTTCCTTGCCGGGCCCCGTCAGCCACGTTCCGCTGCTTGCGAGCTGCACACCGTCGTCGGCAAGAATGGCGGCCACTGCACCAATGAAAAGTGCCGCCCGATTTCCCGAGCAGCACTTCCCTGCACTCCCACGGCAATCGCTACGTCGTCAGCAGCTTGTGCCGCAACCCGGCGAGCCGCTTGCGCACCGACCCGTCATAGATCCGGTCACCGACGCGGATCACCACGCCACCCAGCAACGCCGGATCTGTCGTGAACCCGGCGATCACGTTCTTTCCGATTGCCTTCGACAACCGCTCGATGATCACCTGACGAGCGAGCGCATCGATGTCGCGCGCCACGGTCACGCCGGCCCGGACACGATTCATCTTCACGTCGACGAGGGTGTGGTATTCATCGGCGATCTGGCCGAGCAGCATCTGGCGTCCGCGCCGAATCACCGCGGCCACGAAGAGTGAGAACGGGCGGGGATAGTCGTGCAAGGCCTCGGTGACCAACGCGATCTTGCGATCGCGAGGCACCCGCGGTGACATCAGCACTGCCTCGATCGACGCCGTGCTGAACGCCGCCGCGGTCATGTCGATGCGAGTGCCCCATTGCTCCAGCGCGTCGCCGTGCTCCGCGAGCGCCAGCAGCGTCTCGGCATAGTTGCGGGCGATCGTGACATCCCTCACCCGCGCGCCCCGGTGCCAATCGACCCGATGTACTCCTCGACAATCTTGCGATCAGCGGCAGCGTCGAGCCGCGCACCGACCACCTTGCCGGCCGCCGCAATCGCGATGTCCACCGCTTCGCGGCGGATATCAGCCACGGCGCGCTCCCGTTCGGCTTCGATCTCGCGCCGGGCACGGTGCAACAGGTCTTCCTGCTCCTGCCGCGTCTTCTCCACCGCGGCCGAACGCTCCCGCTCCGCGGCCTGACGCGCCTCGGCGATGATCGCCGTGGCTTCGCCGCGAGCGCTCGCCAGGAGCTGGCGCTGCTCTTCCAGCGCCGCCGCCGATTCCGCCCGCAATCGCTCGGCGTCGTCAAGGTCCTTCTTGATCCGGGCCTCACGATCGATCGTGGCCTTGAGGATCGTGGGGTACAGCGACTTCCAGAGCACGACCGCCAGGATGCCGAATACGACCAAAGTCCAGATCATCAGACCCGGATTGAGTCGGAACGGTGCCGGAAGAGTATCCATCAGAACACCTCGTGCCGGTTACTTGACCATCAGTTTGAACAACAGGCAGAACACCAGCGCAATGATCGTCACGCCCTCAAGCAGCACGGCGAACAGAATGCCGGCGGCGCGAACGGCACCGGTCGCCTCGGGCTGGCGCGCAATCGCCTCGGCCACCTGGCCGCCGATGCGGCCGAGGCCGATACCGGCGCCGACGACCGCCAGACCCATTCCGATTCCAGCGCCAAGGGCGCCGTAGCCGGAACCGGTTTCGCCGGCGACGAGCGTGGCCTGGTCCTGCAGAAGCATGGCAAGCAGCATGTCAGTCTATCCGTTTTCAGTGGAAGATCGATTGGTGATCGCATCGCTCGTCAGGCCGTCCGTCTCTTCCGGAACGGGGGCCTTTCGGTGGAGGTCAACGGGATCGCTCCCAACCTCCGAGGACAGCGCCGATCGCTGTCCGATACCGTCACCGCGGGATGCCCGAAGTGATGGCCTAGTGCTCATGCTGCATCAATCCGATGAACACCGCGGTCAGCAGCGCGAAGACATAGGCCTGCAACACCGCGACCAGCAGTTCAAGCAACATCACGCCAACCACGACGAGCACCGTCACGATACCGATGCCGTAGCTGAAAACGCCGAGGTGGCCAAACAGGAATACGATGCCGAACAACGCCAGGATGACGAAATGGCCGGCGGTCATGTTGCCGAACAGACGGACCGTGAGCGCAAACGGCTTCACCAGCTTCGACATCACCTCGATCGGTGCGAGACCGATCGACATGATCCTCGCGCCGACGGGCGGCAGGCCGTCAATGTGGGGGAAGATCGTCCCCATGTATCCCTTGAAGCCGAGCTTGAGCATGCCGCCGACTTCGATCGCAACAAACGCGATCAATGCGAGCGCCGCGGTAACGGCAAGATTGCCGGTGGGCGACCCGCCCCATGGCAACAGGCCGAGCAGGTTGCAAATCAGGATGAAGAAGAAGAACGACATGATCAGCGGAGCGTAGCGCGGCCCCATCTCGTGCCCGATGTTCTCGATTGCGACCTCTTCGCGGACCCAGATCACGAACGCTTCCATTGCGCCAGCATAGCCGCCCGGCGCCTTCCCGGCGCGCCGGGCGCGCTCNNTCACTCGAGCTCGTGCGAGTCTCCCGTGTGATGGAAGATCATCTCGGCGATGTCCACTTCCTGGCCTTGCATCATCGTGACAGTCGCGTCTCCAGATATAGCAGCGGTAACACGGTTCCGAGATAGCCGGTGGCACTCGCCAGCGGCGCAAATGTCGTGCGATCAAGGGCCACCGTCACGCCGAGGATGATGACACCCGTCAGCCGGAACAGTACGCCCATGCCGTACACCCTCAAGTTGTCGAGCGACGGCGTGACCCCGGTCCGCGCCATCACTCGCG
>PKVB01000195.1 GCA_003131365.1 Gemmatimonadota bacterium
GATGTACATCCGCATGAGCATCTGCGCCCAGTCCTGAGCCTCCGTTCCGCCCGCGCCGGCGCTGATCTCGAGCTGCGCGAAACGAAAATCGTCGGGACCGCGGAGCAGCGATCTCACCTGGAACGACTCAACGTCGTCCTGGACGCGCGTGATCTCCGCGTCGAGCTCTCGCTCCATCTCGGGCTCGGAGCCGTCCTGCAGGAGCTCGTCGAGCTCGAGCGCGCTTTCCATGCGGCCACACAGCTTGTCGTATGGGTCGAGCCAGTTGCGCAGCGATTTCACTTCCTGCAGCGTCGCTTGCGCCTTCTCCTGGTTGTTCCAGAAGCCGGCGTCGGCCATCTCGGCGTCGAGTGCGGTCAGGCGGGCGCGCTTACCGTCGATGTCAAAGATACCTCCGCAGCTCGGCCAGTCGCTCTCTGCTCTGCTTCAGATCGCGACCGCGTTCACTTTCCGCCATTTACCCGGGCCCCCAAGGCCTAGAAGATTTTCTTGCCGGCAGCCAGCACTTCGTTCAGTGCTTCTTGAAAGTAGGTGGTGCTTTCTGCCAGTTGCTGTCCCACCTGCGCAATATACTCCTCGAAGCTCTTTTTTATCTCTTCCCGAAAGAGCTGCTTGAGCGTCCCGTCACGAAGCCCTTCGGCGTGTTTGGCGGGATGGTAGGTGATGATGTCCGAGACCAAAGCGCGCGCGAGCCTCTTGGCGCGCTGGTTTGGATCCTTGGACAGAAACGGGTTGAGCGGACGTCGTGGCCCGCCATCGCCCGACGTGGGGGATGCAACGGGGGGCTTGGCCGGTGGACGCAGGGTCGCCGGGGGTCTGGATGGTGACCCTGACGGAACGAACGGCGGCGCTGTAGGGGCTGAGGTCCCAGGCGAAGCAGTCGGACCGACCGGGGGAGTTGGAGCCGGTGGAGTGAACTCAGGCAATCCGGACGAAGGCGATGGAGGTGTCGCCGTCGCGGTTACCGAAGCGCGTTCGATCGATTCGGGTCTCGGCCGGGAGGCTGCAGGAGTCTCCACGGTCCGCGGCGGAGGAGGCGGCGGGGCGGGACGCTGCGCTGGAGGAGGAGCGGCGGCGGGGGCGCGCTGCGATGCGGAGCCGAACGGAGGCGGATCCCAACCGCCCTGGCCAGCCGGCGCAGAGCGCGGACGATCCTGAGATCCTGATTCCGAGGGTGGGGCTGCCGTGCGGCCGCCTCCGCCCGGGGGCGTTATTTGGCCGGTCGGTGCGGGAATGGAGATGACACCGCTGCACACCGAGCACCGCGCGCGCACACCCGAGGCAGGAACCTTGGCAGGATCCACTCGGAAGATGGAGCGACAATCCGGGCAGCTGACGTTCATTCGTTCTCTCCGATCGTGCGTACATCGCGAATCGCCAGCAGCGGCTCCTGCGGCGTCACGCGCTCATCGCTACGTCTGTCAACCGTATAAACCGAGCCAGGAAGGCTCTTGGCGTACGTTTTCATTTCGGTCGCAAGTTGGCTCGCCTGGCGGGCGGAGGTCAATGTTCTCCTGAGATTGGTGACCACTCCGATCGACAGCGTCATCAGCGGAACCCGATCGAGATGTCCTCTCCGGTCCTTCCCGAAAAAGTAGCCGGCGCGCCGATCCTGCTCCGAATACTGATACGGAGCCAGAAGGTCGAAAGTCGCCACGATCTCTCCGCATACCGACGGGATCGAATTGTAAGGTATGACGAAGATAAAGTCGTCGCCGCCGATGTGCCCGATGAATCCGTCTTCCCCGCACGTTCCCTTCACGACGTCGTGGAGGAGCTTGGCGAGAATCCGGATCACGCGATCGCCCTCGTTGTAGCTGTAGCGATCGTTGAATTCCTTNNTCGGCGTAGCAGACGGCGAACGCTTCGCCAAGAGCGAGGCGCCGGCCTATTTCGGATTCGATCGCGGAGGTCCCGGCGAGACGAGTCGACGGGTGAACGATCAAGTCGCGCTCCGACCGGATCAGCATCGCCGTCAGGCGTCGAACTGCTTCAGGCGGCTGCATTCCGTCGCGAATTACTTCGTCGGCGCCGGCATCGAACGCCTCTGAAAGCTCCTCGTTCTTCTTGCCACTCAGAACCGCGCAAGGCACGACCNNCAGCGGCGAGCACCGGTCCCGCCTGCCGGCGTGCGTCGAACACGACGAAGCGCGGACGCGCGCGCAGGCCGATCGACATCAGCTCGTCAGCCGAGCTGAGAGTGACGATCGAAGCCTGCTGCGCATCGATCCAGCCGCTGATGTGCGCCGGGAGAGAAGCACCGTCAGGTGAGAAGTGTATCGCGTTTGGCTGCTGCAAAATCGTTGGCTTTCCGGGTGGACGATGATTCCGGTCTATCAGAAGAAAAAGAACGCAACTCCGAGTACGGCATACGCGAGAAGAAGCAAGGCTCCCTCGAGCCAGTTCGTTTCCGCGTCCCTGATCACGGAGGACGTTACCAAAACAGCCAATGCGATGCTCGCCACCTCCATGGTGGTGAAAGCGAGATCCATCGGCTGGTGGAACACCATTCCTAGAAGAACCAACAGCGGCGCTATCAACAGCGCCACCTGGATGCTGGAGCCAATGGCGATGTTGAGCGCGAGATCCATGCGGTTCCGCATCGCCATGATGATTGCCGAGCTGTTTTCGGCCGCATTGCCGATGATGGGAATCAGGACCAGTCCGACGAAGAACTCGGACAGGCCCAGCACCTTCACCGCCTGCTCAGTAGCCGAAACGAGGACCTCCGCGACCACGCCGATGGTGACGGCAGCGGCGAGCAGGATCCCCATTGCCTTCTTTGACGACCATTTTGGGGCTACAGTCACGCCTGGACCATGGTCACTCCCGAACGAGGCGGAGTGTGTCCAGAGGGAAAAGACCAGCCAGGCCACGTAGCCCGCGATCAGAAGCCCCGCCACGTAGTGCGACATACGCACGGTGGCCGCCCTCTCAGGATCGGGGTGCAGCTGATGGAACAGCGCCGGTACCACCAGCCCGAACACCGCGATGAGGAGCACCGTCGTGCTCGACCCCGCCAGGTTCGGGTTGAATTTCTGCACCTTGAACTTGAGCCCGCCGGCGAAGAGTGCGATCCCGAGGACGAGGAGAAGGTTGCCCAGAATGGAGCCGGTGATCGATGCCTTCACCAGGTCGATCAGGCCAGCCCGGAGCGCCACCCCGGCGATGATCAGCTCGGCCAGATTCCCCATCGTCGCGCTGAGCACGCCACCAATCGCCGGACTGGTGTGCTCGGCCACCGCTTCAGTCGCGGCGCCCAGAACCCCCGAGAGCGGGACAATGGCGAGCGCGCTCAGAATGAAAACCGCGATCGGTGGCGCTCCCGTGATTCTCGCAATGATCGCAATCGGAACGAACACAAGCAGGGCGTACAGGATTTTCATCGCTGGGCCTTCGAGTCCTGTTCCTGGATTGCTGACGGCGCGGCGGGGGCACGACTGCCACCCACCGGCCATTTGCGCCAGATCAAAACAGGTATCGGAGCGAGACGTATACGGGGGCTTGCCCGCCCTCGGCCGGCAGGCCTCCGAAAGTCCGCGCAATGTCGAACACGAAGCCGCCGCTTTGGAGGCCGAGTCCGAGAGCAGCGCTGGCATCTCCCCGCCGGTCGTGCCCGACGAACCCCGCGCGCAGATGCAGCTTGCCTTGATACGTGACATCCGTACCCAGACGGACTGATTTCCCTCCAAACGCTCGGGAATTGATGTAGCTGCCGGCCGCGCGAAGCTCTGTGTCTTTCAAGTAATGATCGATGAACTTCAGACGATACATCGCCCCGATATCGACCTGCGTTGGAAGCGGGTCGCTTCGGTTCGTTTCCGTCGAATTGAGTTTTCCCCCGAGGTTGCGTATGGCGACCCCGAACGTGAGCGGCGCTCCGACTTCGACCTCGTATTGCGCGCCGACGTCGACGGCCCGCGAGCTCTTGACCTCGGGACCGACGCTGCTGCATTCGCCCGAGCAGTCAAAGCGAATCTGCACCACCTTGTAGTTGAAACCCGCGGTCAGGCGCTTGGTCACGCTCGCCGCGTATGTGCCCGCAAGCACGACATCGCGCGGAAAGATGACGCCGATCACATCGTTGTTCGCGTCGGTCACCTGCTGGTCGCCGAGGTTTAAGATGTTGACCGAGAGCGCCGCAGTCCCGTATGAGCTGGTCGGGAGAACGAACGTGAGAGCATCGCCTGCGCCAGCAATGGTTTTTGAGTGGTGGATGGCCAGCTCGCGCTTGTCCTGGTCGGCGATCGATGCGGGGTTCCACCAGATCCCTTCACTCCCCGGTTTCCCCGCGACCATCGCCTGGCCCATACCCACTGCCTGCGCCCCCGTGGGCAGGAGCAGAAAGAGCGAGCCCTCGCTTCCGGCCTGCCCTTGAGCCCGTGCGTGTCCAGCGAGAAGGGCCGACAGCCCGACGCTAAAAAGGAGTCGCCTCATCTATCAGCATGATTGGGATGTCTTCACGCACGGCATAGCGCAGCCGGCACTTGTGACAGAGAAGGGCCTGCTCCGCCTCCCGATACTCGAGCTCGCTCTTGCATTTGGGACAGACGAGAATTTCGAGGAGACGCGCCGACAAGCTCATTTGCTTTTTCCTGTAGCGAGTTGATAGCCGAATCGTGAGAGACTGCCCGGGTTCTTGCGCCAGTTGGCGAGCACCTTGACCCAGAGATCCAGATACACCCTGGCGCCGAGAAAGGCTTCGATTTTCTTGCGCGCCGCCTCGCCAATACTGCGGATCTGCGCGCCCTTGCTGCCGATGATGATCGCCTTCTGGCTGTCCCGCTCCACGTAAATTACTGCGCGGATGTAGAGAGGCGAGCGGTCCTCGCGAAATTCTTCCACCTGGACGGCCACCGCGTACGGCACTTCGTCGTGCACCTGCTCGAGCACCGTCTCCCGCACCAGCTCCGCGGCGAAGAATCGAACGGGCTGGGTGCTGATGTCGTCCTCGGGGTACAGAAACGGACTCTCCGGAAGATTGCCCGCGATCCGCGCCATCAATTCCGGGATCCCATCACCGGTGAGGGCCGAGACGTACACGAGTTCCTCGCCCGCGCCGGCCTCGTCGCGGCGGCTCACGGGTATCGCGTCCGACTTATTGAGAACGGTTATGACGGGAGCGCGCGGTGGCACAGCGAGCTCGGCGGCCTCGGCCAGCGATGGTGGTCTCCCTTCAGTCGCGTCAGCGAGGTACACGATGACGTCCGCCTCGTCGAGCGCGCGCAGCGCCGTCGAGCGCATTGCTTGCTGGAGGAGATAGCCCGGGTTCAGAAGTCCGGGCGTGTCGAGGATCACCATCTGGGAGTCGTCGGCCGTGTAAATGCCGACAACGCGGTCGCGAGTGGACTGCGGCTTCGGACTCGTGATGCTCAGCTTCTGGCCGACGATGCGGTTCAGGAGCGTCGATTTTCCGACGTTCGGTTTTCCGACTACGGTGACGATACCCGCTCTAGGCATGAATGAAACTAGTCCGTTATCGACTGCAGTTGCAGGAAAAACAAAGGGCCGCTCAGAAAATCTGAGCGGCCCAATGAGGTGCCGGCGACGGCCTACTCTCCCGCGTCCTCTCGAACGGAGTACCATCGGCGCTGTAGGGCTTAACGACCGTGTTCGGAATGGGAACGGGTNNCGGCGGTCTGCCAGTTGACCTACACCCCAGTAGGAACAGGCCGCGGACAAGATAGTGAATGACTTTGGATTGTAGTAGTGATCGTGTGATGTTCGAATCAACCGTTAGATCGCTTGGTTACTGCTAGTCGGTTCTAGTCAAAGAAGGACTAGAACCATATAAGGAGATCAAGCCTCACGGGCGATGAGGACCGCTTCGCTCGAAACCGGTTGCCCGGCGTCCACGTGCGGCCTCTTGACGGGATGGTCTCTCCCGGCCCTTCAGGGAGCTCGAGGCTCCAGGGAAGATTCATCTTGGGGGCAGCTTCCCACTTAGATGCATTCAGCGGTTATCTGCGCTTGCCCTCGCTACCCGGCGCTGCAGTTGGCACCACAGCCGGTACACGAGCGGGCAATCCGACCCGGTCCTCTCGTA
>PKVB01000131.1 GCA_003131365.1 Gemmatimonadota bacterium
CACACCAACGTGCCCGGCTCGCGGCACGCCAAGCGCTGGCAGGATGTGGAGCTTCTCCGCGACGAAGGAATCAGCGTAATCTCCGCTGTCAACGTCCAGCACCTCGAGTCTCTCAACAACATCATCGCCGAGACTCTCGGCGTGACGGTTCGCGAGACGATTCCCGACTGGGTGGTGANNCCAGCGGCTCGTCGAGGGGAAGATCTACGCGGCCGACAAGGTTCCCGGCGCGCTCGCCAACTTCTTCACCGAAGAGAATCTCACTACGCTTCGCGAGCTGGCGCTCCGCGAAGTCGCCAGCAACGTCGACAGGCTCAGAGAGAGCATCACTCGCGGCGACGTGAGAAAGACGCCACAATCGGTACGCACTGTGGACCGGCTATTGGTCGCGCTCCCGAGCCAACTGACGCTGACGGAGGAGCTGCTGCGCAAGGCGAGCCGCATCGCGGGACGCCTCAATCTCGATTGGTATTGCGTCTACGTGCAAACGCCGGACGAAAGAGCGGACCGGATCGATGCAACGGTGCAGCGGAAGCTGGTTGACAACATTCAAAAGGCACAGAGTATGGGAGCTGAAGTCGTGAAGCTCGAGGGGACCGATGTCGCGGCAACCCTCATCCAGTTCGCGGTCGAGCACGGCGTCACCCTCATCGTCGCGGGACAATCCAGACGAAACTGGTGGCAGCACGTCACCCGCGGCTCCGTTGTCGACAAGCTCGTGAACAACACAATGGATATCGACGTCCTGGTCGTGTCATTCAACGACCAGCGGGCCAACAAGTCCTCGCGCCCATGAAGATCTCGCACCGCCTATTCCTCGGCGTGATCCCGTCAGTCGTGGGACTGTTTACCGTTGCTGGTCTTGCCTACTGGGGTCAGTTCCATCACGCGGCGCCGGAAATGGTCGTTTGGGCCGCTGGCGCCGCGACGATAATCTCACTCGTCGTAGCGTGGCGGGAAACGCGCTACGTCGCGCGCCGAGTCGAGCGTCTCGCTTCCACGAGAGGTGGAGACGAAAAGGTGGACGAGCTGGATGTCATCGAGCAGCGAGTCGAATCGCTCGGAGAAGCGGCAACGGCGGCCAAAGCAGACGCAGCCCGCGCCGCGGAAGATGCGGGGCGACGTAACATTGAGTACGCCACGCTTCTCGCTGAAGCCGCGACCTCGGCGTCGAAGCAGCTCGCCGAAGCGCGCCTGTCTCTGCACGTGCTGCAGGACAATCACTTCGGCGAGCTGAACGACAACCAGGAAGAGATGATAGGAGCCGCGCGGGAGGCGACGGAGGCGGCGGAGGTGGAGCTGAATCACCTTCGCGAAATCGCGGACATCGACCGCGGGGCTCTGACCCTCCGCAGAGACCTGGTGAAACCCGGCGAGCTGATCAAGTCGCTGCTTCCGATCCTGAATGCACAGGCAACCAAGCAGGGCGTGCGAATTCTTTCGGAGCTGGAGCCGGCGTTGCCGCGCGTGGTCGGCGATCGCGGGAGATTGCAGGACGCCCTGGGATTGATACTCAAGGACGCGGTGCGCTACGCCATCCCCGGAACGTCGATCTCGATTCACGCGGCAAGCGATCCGACGAGCGTCAAAATCATCGTTAACCACGGCTCTCCGCATTCGTACACTGGAGACGTTGCGCTCGCGGACAGACTCATCGCGGCGCAGGGCGGCTCGGTGACGCACCAACCCGAAGGGACGACGATCTCGCTGGAGCGTGCGGGTGCGGGCTCGGCCGGAGCGCTCCCCAAGGTATAGTCTTTGGCGGATTCTCACGTCGGCGTTCTTGCAGATTCTCACTTCCGCGTTCCCAGGAAGCCCAGTCGGAATTGCGGGCTATGAATTGGCTGACAGTTTTCGGTCTGTTCGCGGTAACGCTGATGCTGGTGTGCTATGCGTTTGAGGACCGCAGCCGCTGGTTGGTATTGTGTTTCGCAGGCGCGTGTCTCCTCGGATCCGCCTACGGGTTCCTTCAGGGCGCATGGCCGTTCGGTGCGCTGGAAGGAATCTGGTCAATCGTGGCGCTGCGGCGCTGGTCGCTGCGAGCCCCACATCGTAGAACGGAGAATGAAGCAATGCGCGCTGGAGCACTGGGAGCACAGTTGCTCGTTGCTAGGCACAGTCGTCGACGCAGCGATCGTGACCCCACAGCGCCTGGAGACCCTCCCTCCCAATGATCGGCACCATTACCAGCGCCGCTGCCGGATCCGCCCACCACCAGCCAAAGAATGCATTCAACGTCAAGCCGCCGAGGAGGATGGCCGACAGGTACGTGCAAAGTTGAGTCTGCTGTGATTCCGCCCGAAGAGCGCGACTGCCAAGCGCGATGGCGACCTTTCGCTTGGCGCGCGCGAGAAGGGGCATCACCACCAGTGATGCTGCGGCCAGAACAATTCCCACTGTGCTCTCCTCGGGCGCTTCCTGTTTAAGGAGCGCGTTGGCAGCGTCCAAGGTCACATACAGGGCGAGCGCAAGAAACAGCACACCGACAATTCTGAGCGTCAGAAGCTCAGCGCGCTCACGTTGGACGGGATTCACATCGGCGTTCAAGCGCCAAAGTGCAGCGGCGCTGGCAACGAGCTCGATCGCGCTATCGAAGCCGAACCCGACAAGGGCGATGCTTCCAGCCAACAGACCTGCACCGATCGCGACGAATCCCTCGACGCTGTTGTAGACAAGCGTCAGCCAGGAAAGCCGTTGTCCTCGGCGAACCAAACCTTCGCGCTCAATCCCTGCGAGCAAGCTGGCCATACCGGAATGTAGTGAGAACCTTCGAAGCCATTGCGCTCCCTCCTGCCCTGGTTGCCCTGAGGCTCTCGAGGATCTGCGTCCAGCAATCGCTCCCACGCGCGACCTCCAATAGCTAGAATTGCGAAGCCCCAACCACGGCGCACTCGCCAGGCACGGGGGGATTCGCATATGCGCAACGTCACGATTGCTCGGGTTGGGGGATTCTCTCTCATTGGCGGCGTGGTGGCTTTCATGGCGGTTTTCGCTTTCCTAGCCGCGCGATTCAACTATCCGCAGGTCCTCAACGGTAATGCAGCCCAGGTTCTGCCGAGTCTTCTCGCCACCGGAACGACTGGTCGCGCCGTGTGGGCGAGCTGAGCTTCAGTCTGTTTTTTCTGCTGTCAGGGCTGGCGATGCTTGCGCGAGGCGCGCGCTTTCCCCCGTGGGTGAGATACCTCGGGGTTTTCACAGCGGTAGCTGGAATGATCGGCATGTTTCGCAACGTCACCGATGTCGTTGAGCCAATCGCCGCCGTGAACAATTACCTCCTCCCCCTCTGGATGATTATTTTTGGCGTCTTCCTCGTGCGCTACCGTGCGAGCATTCCCGAGAGCGCCAATCAGTCGACCTGGGACTCACGCCCACTTTCCTAACATGTCAAAGACAACACTCCGCCGCGTATCCGCGGCGATGAACGCAGCGGGCTTCACCCTGTTGCTGGCCTACGCCGTGCCGGCCGCGGGCCAGGTTTCGAAGCCATTCGACTTCTCCATCAAGAACATCATGCGCGGGCCAGAGCTGTACGGCCGCCAGCCCGACAACGTCCGCTGGAGCGCCGACAGCAGGTGGATCTACTTCACCTGGCTCGAGCCGGGCACGGATTGGCGGGAGACGCCGAAACAATTTCGCGTACGCGCGGTCCCAGGCGCAAAGCCCGAACGGGTCTCGATTCAACAGGTTGATTCGACCGGCTATCGCTTCGCCCCGAGCGAGAGATCGCACAACGGCAGGTATTCCGTCGTCGAGTTCAACGGCGACCTGTTCATCAACGATCTCACGGCCGGCACGATCAGGCGCCTCACCCAGACGGTCGAAGCAGAGCACAGTCCGCAGTTCTCGGCCAATGACAGAGAGATCTTTTTCGTTCGCAGCAACAACATCTACTCGATCGATCTGTCCTCCGGCTTCCTCCGGCAGGTGACCGACATCCGGCAGGGACCCGCGCCGACGGACTCGTCGCGAGCGCAGGGACAGCGTGGACGCCTCGAGCAGCAGCAGCGCGATCTGTTCGAGTCCGTGCGCGACCGCATCCGCGCCGACAGCATCGCGCGCCTGGATCGACTCCAGCGCGACTCGCTCGGCCTCAGACCCGTTTATGTGCAGAGCACCGAGCAGGTGTCGGACTTCTCGATCTCGCCCACCGGCACGTCGCTGCTGATCACGACCCGGACGCCGGCTAGCGGGCCGCGAACGACGGACATTCCACAGTACATCACGCGCACCGGGTACACCGAGGAGCTGCGGGTGCGCACCAAGGTCGGCGACACAGAACAGCGGGGACGTGTCGCGCTCATCACGCTTCCATCCGCGACAATCACCTGGCTGAAAACTTTTTCCGCCGACACGACCACGGGTGGATTCGACCTGCTCGGCTGGAACGACGCGGGAACGAGAGCGCTAATCTATGCCTACACAGGCGACAACAAGATGCGCTTTCTCCAGACAGTCGATCCAAAGGGGAAGCTCACGACGCTGGAGACCGCGCGCGACACCGCCTGGATCGGTGGCCCGTGCAGCGAGTGCGGAGGTTGGTACGGCGGTGGCGCTGGTCGCGTGTGGTACGTCTCCGAGGTCGATGGGTTCTCCCATCTCTACACGATCGCGCCCGACGGAACCCGCAAGCAGCAACTGACGAAAGGCAGGTGGGAGGTCCGTGACGTCGCACTGTCGCCCGATGACCGCTGGTTCTATCTGACCACCAACCAGGTGTCTCCCTTCGAGCAGCATCTCTATCGTCTGCCGACTCCCGGCGGCACGATGGAGAAAATCACGACCAAAACGGGGAAGCACACCGCCGTGGTATCCCCGGACGGCCTGCTCGTCGCCGATGTCTACTCGTACGTGAATCGTCCGCCCGATCTGTTTCTGCTGAACGACAGGCCGGGTGCCGAGATGTCGCAGCTGACCGTGTCACCGAGCGCGGAGTGGCTGTCGTTTGCGTGGATCGTACCGGAGATCGTGATGATTCCGGCGTCCGACGGCGTCCAGGTGCCCGCGCACATTTACAAGCCGAGCGACATGCACGCGCAGCCGAATGGAGCAGCGGTGATTTTCGTGCACGGCGCCGGATACCTGCACAACGTCGGGAATTTCTGGTCCGAGTACCCTCGCGAGTACATGTTCAACCAGTTTCTCGCGTCGAAGGGCTACACGGTCGTCGATCTCGATTATCGCGGGTCCGATGGGTATGGGCGCGACTGGCGGACAGCGATCTACCGGCACATGGGTGGGCGGGACCTTCAGGATCAGGTGGATGCGTCAAAATACCTGGTCCAGAGCGTCGGAGTGGACCCCAAGCGCATCGGTATCTACGGCGGCAGCTACGGCGGGTTCATCACGCTTATGGCCCTGTTTACGGAGTCTCCCCACTTTCGCGCCGGCGCGGCCTTGAGGAGCGTCACCGACTGGGCGCACTACAATCAGGGTTATACCTCAAACATCCTCAATCTTCCGCAAAACGATACGCTGGCGTACCGTCAATCGTCACCTATTTACTACGCGCAAGGTCTGCAGGATCCGCTGCTGATGGCGCACGGGATGGTAGACACCAACGTCCATTTTCAGGATATCGTAAGGCTCACCCAACGGTTCATCGAGCTCGGCAAAACGCGGTGGGAGCTTGCGGCGTATCCGGTCGAGGATCATGCATTCGTAAGACCCTCGTCGTGGGCGGACGAGTACCGCCGCATCTACGAGTTGTTCGAGAGATATTTGCCGGCTCGTAATTCATCCAAATGATCAACTACCTCACCTCAATGTTTAATCGCGCCGCCTCCATGGTCCGAGCAGTGCTCGGCGTTCCTGATTACGACCGCTACCTTGGGCACATGCGCTCCGCTCATCCCGGCGATCGGATAATGACCGAGACCGAATTCCGGCACACGCGCATGAACGACCGCTACAACAAGGCGGGATCGAAGTGCTGCTGAAGCCGTAGCTGTGCAACAACTGATTCGGTTGGCGTCTCCCCTGAGACCTCAACCGAGTCAGAAAATGAAAGCACTAGCCTTGCTCGTCATCGCGGCCTGCGCCCTCACGGGGTGCGACCGCGATTCCTCTTCCGCTGCCGATAGCAGCAGTGTCGCCGCCAACCGACAGGACGCCCTTTCCAAAGCACTGGGCCAGCGCGTCGGAGCGCCAGCCCCCGGCTTGCCGGCTAGACAATCCGGCGCCCTGGGCGGCTTCGTGGCGGATGCCGCGACGGCCACGTCCAACATCGTTGCCGAATCCCGGGCACCCTCGACCGACGGAGGGGCATCACAGGAGAACTCCGGCCCCGACGCACTTCAAGGTGTGAACGGTGCCGCCGCGATCGCGCCCACAATGGTGATTCGGAACGGCCAGGCATTCATCGAAGTGGACAAGGTCGATCCGGCCATTCTCAAAATTCGCCAGCTCACTGCCCAGGTCGGAGGCTACATCACCAACTCCTCGATCAGTGGGGGCCGTGATCAGATCCGGCAGGCGACGCTCGAGCTCAAGATTCCCGCGCTGAAATACGATCAGGCCGTGGGCTCGCTCTCGACGATCGGAAAAGTAGAGACCGTCAACTCAACGGCGCAGGACGTCGGCGAAGAGTTCGTCGATGTCACTGCCCGTATGAACAACGCACGCCGTCTCGAGGACCGGCTTATCACCCTACTTTCCACCAGAACCGGGAAGCTCGACGAGGTTCTGCGCGTCGAGCACGAGCTGGCGCGCGTCCGGGAAGAGATCGAGCGCTACCAGGGGAGACTTCGTTATCTGAGCTCGCGCGCAGCCATCAGCACTCTCACGATCACTGTCCACGAGCCGGTAGCGATATTGGGCAACGCCCCCGGCGAGAATCCGATCGCCGCAGCGCTGAATCGCGCCTGGAGGAACTTCGTCGCTCTTTTCGCGGGCCTAATCGCATCTCTCGGAGTTGTCATGCCCCTGGCCCTGATCGGTCTCGCCGGATGGATGGGTTACCGGCGCTGGAAGCGGCGCTAAGTCAGCGCGTGAGATCCCGATTGTACCACCACATAGCCCGTGACAAGGCCGAGTACCCCATGTTCAGATGCTGGACGCCCCACGCAACTGCAAGGGAGCCCGCGACAATGAGGATCGGACTGGCAGCGTTGTTCGAGCTGTTACTCGTGAGAATGGCGCCGACCACGACTGTGGTCGCTCCCAGACCTCCCACGAGAGAGCCGCTGAAGTTGTTCGTCTTGAACTCGCGGGCTGCCGTCACCGCCTGCGGCGACGATCCGACCAGCTGGGTCACGTCGAAGCTCCGGAACAATCCGGCGGTGCCGCTTACGGGGCCATCGGCTCCGCGAACGATGTAGGCGCTACCCCAACGCGACTCGAAGCGCAGTGCCTGAGCGTCGTAGCTGTGGGACGAATCGCTCGGCGGGCGAGTGCGCGGGGTACCTGCGACGCTTTCGGATTCCGAGTTTGCAACGGGCGGCGCCGCATGACTTATCGTCTGGGCGCCGGCCGTCGCTCCGCTAACAGTGGCGCCAACCAGCAGCGCCCGAAAAAAAGTTGAATTCATTGATCCTGATTGGTCGCCAGTTTGTCCTTTACAGACGACTGAGCGACCCGAGGAACACATCGCGGTAGAGCTACTTCAGATCACGATTGTACCACCAGATTGCCCTGGCAAGGGCTCGATGCGCGGTCTCCAGCTTAACCCCTCCATACGTGATCAACGAGACGCTCACAATGGTCAATGAGGTGGGAACCGCTTGGTTCAAGCCGGAAATTCGAGATGCTCCGATCGCGGCGCCAAGTGTCATTATTCCAAGAGACGCCAACCATGTTCCGGGGCGGTAATTGCGCTGAAAAACCGTGGCCTCCGCGACCGCCTTGGGAGACGGACTTACAATGGCCGCCACATCGACTGCCCGGAAGACTCCTATCTTCGCTACCACCGTTTCCGAGGCGCCCCTGACGATTCTGATCGTGCCGCCGTGCTCGTCGATGCGAAGCGCGTTTTCATCGTAGTTCCGCTCCTGAGCAGTCATTAAAGTCGGCCCCGTCATGAGTATGAAGGTCCCGGTGCAAAGTGCCAGCAGAAAACGTGACATCTCTCCCCCCGTTCGCTATTGCCGGTAAACGATCGTCGCACGCCCATTAAACGTGGTTCCATCCATGATCACGTGCGTGTTGCCAGGGTAGTAGTAACCGGCGCTCGCCTGATCGACGGCGGCCCCGAGAAAATCATCGTTCGTGAGTAGCCACGCCCCGGAGTTGGAGAAAAGGGTGCCCAGGAAAACTCCAACCATCACGAGGGGCGATGCCCTCGGAAATACCTTGATAGCCACCGTGCTGAATGCGTTCGCAGTGGATTTTAGCAGGTCAACCAGGGCGTTGGAGTCGAGCTTGAGCACGCATGGCACGTTGTCGTCCTCCCAAAAGAGAACGTGGAAGCCCTGGTTGAACTTGCTTGCGAATGCCGCCGTTTCGTCGGCCGAAAACAGCATCACCCTTCCTTCCCAAAACGCGCCGTCCTGATTGAACACCTTCCTGAAATCATACGCGTGCTCGCCTGAGCACGACAGATCCTCGCCGTAGGTGGGAGCGGCCTGGGTCGTCGGCCCCTGGATGTGGACCTCGATCTCTGGGTCTCCGCGGAACCATGGTTCCTTGGCATCAAGAATCCGCGAATACTCCAGGTAGAGTCCCGGCGGGATTGAAGGCGGAGGGGCGCCACCACCGCCGGCACCACCGCAGTCGCCGCAGAGAACGAGGCTGGATCCTTTGGGGACCATCGGCTCGAGCGTTCCGATCGCGCTGCCGCTCTGATCGCGAACGTTCCGCGACGCGGCCGCGGTCAGCGGTTGGTCGAATCGCGTTTCCACGGGCACGATCGAGAGCGTCGGCTGATTCGGCGCTACCTTCCGGTCGAGCGAGACCTCGCTCCCCCTCTCGTCAAACGCGACGATCGGCTCCGACTCATCGAGCTGCGACACCACCAGAACGCCCGCTTTGCCCGTCCACGATTCGCGATGCTTCGCGACCGGCATGTAGACCTCCAGCGGTCGAATCGCGGCCAGCGCCCCGAACACGTCGCCCTCGCCACCGCGGGTCTGCCGTGCCATGACATCGAGCAGCGCTCGACCGGCCTTTGATCGCAGGTAAGGTGCGAGCTCCAGTTTGTGCTCCCGATACGGCGCCGCACGCATGTCGCGCTTGAGATGTTGCCGCGCCGGCTCGTTGCCCATCGCCACCGCCACCAGCCGCGCGATCCTGGTCAGCGCGACGCGCTCCTCGCTCGGTGACGCGGGCGTAGGCTCGGTTACAATGTCTTTCGACCCGGCAGGGCCGACTGTGCCGGTGGCGGGATCGGCGCAGGCAGTGAGCGCCGCGAATAACGCGAGAAAACGAACTCCGTCGCCATGTGTGTGTCTCATACTCCCTCCTCGGCGGTGGTGCGATTGGTGGAGCGCGCACTCTATCCGCTCGTGGAGAGCCAAGCGTAATCCGCGAACCGCTTACGAGATCACTTCGCCTCGCTCAGTTGCGATGAAGGAGCGACCACTGCCATGAGGATTGCCGCGGCGAGCGCCAGCGTCGCGCCAAACACGAATGCGCTCGGCGATCCGGAACGGTCCCAGATCCAGCCGAAGATGAGAGACGCCGGCAGAGCGCCCAGGCCAATCGCGAGGTTGTACCATCCGAAGGCAGCCCCGCGCCGAACCGCGGGAACGATGTCGGCGACGAGCGCCTTCTCCGTGCCTTCCGTCATGCCGTAGAAAATTCCGTAGACCGCGAACAACGCCCACGCCTGCCACGGGGCACCCGCCCACGCGAACGCGAAGTACACCGCGGCGTAGAGCAGCCATCCTCCCACGATCAGCGGCTTGCGACCGATCGTATCGGAGAGCTGCCCGCCGTAGGTGCCCGTCGCGGACTTCACGAAGTTGAGCAGGGCCCAGAGTATCGGCGCCAGCGCAACGGGCACGCCGAGCTGATTTGCGCGGAGCAGCAGAAACGCGTCGGTCGAATTTCCGAGCGTGAAAAGCAGGACGACGACGAGGTACCCCCAGAAGCGGCCGCCAAGACTCGCCGATCCGCCTGCTTCGCCTGGCTTGGCGCTGTCTCGCCGCGGTATGTCGCGCACCACTACGATCAGGATGACCATGGCTATCGCGGCCGGTATCGCCGAAAGCCAGAACACGTTCCTCATCGCGTGCTCGTCGCGCGGAAGGAGGTGGCCGCTCATATCGGGCGCGCCGACGCCGTGAAGCCTGAGGATAAAAAACGCTACGAGAGGGCCCAATACGGCGCCCGCGTTGTCGGCCGCTGCATGAAACCCGAACGCGCGTCCCCGCGCTTCGGGGACCGCCGAGTCGGCTAGCAGCGCATCACGAGCAGAGCTGCGGATGCCCTTGCCCACCCGGTCGGTCACGCGAATCGCCAGCACCTGCGTCGCGCTGTGCGCCGCCGCGGTGAACGGACGCACGATCGACGCAATCAGATAGCCGGCGACGACGAAAGGCTTTCTGCTCGAGACTTTGTCCGACCACCATCCACTCAGCAGCTTGAGCAGCGACGCCGTCGTCTCCGCCGTCCCCTCGATCGCGCCGATGAAGCTGGCGTTGGCGCCCAACACTCCGGCTAGAAACACCGGCAGCAGCGGATAGATCATTTCGCTCGCCGAATCGTTGAGCAGCGAGGCGAAGGCCAGCAGGCGTACTTGCGGTTTCAGCTTCGACATGCGATGAAAGGATGAAGTATGAAGGATGAAGGCTGAATTCATCCTTCATGCTTCCGCCTTCATCCTTCGTTAGAATGCGCCCGCCAAAGGAGCACACATGTCAGACATTAAGAAGGTAGGCGTTCTCGGCTGCGGCCTCATGGGCTCGGGGATCGCGCAGATCGCGGCCCAGGCCGGATACGAGACCGTCGTGCGCGAAGTGGAACAGAAGTTTCTCGACAAGGGTCTGGCCGGGATCGACAAGTCCCTCGGCAAGTTCGTCGAGAAAGGCAAGCTGCAGGCTGCCGACAAAGATGCCTGCCTGGCCCGTCTCAAAGGGACGACCAGTCTCGATGACCTCGCCGATTGCGACATCGTCATCGATGCGTTGTTCG
>PKVB01000147.1 GCA_003131365.1 Gemmatimonadota bacterium
GACGCCCTCGGCCTTGGCGCGAATGAGATCCTCCTCGTGCAGGAGGCCGACACACATCGCATTGACCAGCGGGTTGTTCGCGTATGCAGGATCGAAGACGATCTCGCCGGCGACTGTCGGAATGCCGACGCAATTGCCGTAATCGCCGATGCCCTTCACGACTCCGGAGAAGAGGTACCGCACCCGGGAATCGTCGAGGGAGCCAAACCGGAGCGAGTTGAGCATCGCGATCGGGCGCGCGCCCATAGTGAAAACGTCGCGCAGAATTCCGCCGACGCCGGTCGCCGCTCCCTGGTACGGCTCGACCGCCGACGGATGGTTGTGCGACTCGATCTTGAACGCCACTGCGAGGCCATCGCCGATCGATATCACGCCTGCGTTTTCGCCCGGACCCTGCAGCACGTACGGGGCGGTGGTCGGCAGTGTCTTCAGAATGGGGCGCGAATGCTTGTACGAGCAGTGCTCGCTCCACAGAGCGCTGACGATTCCGAGCTCGGTAAAGGTAGGCGCGCGACCGAGCATTCCGACCAATCGCTCGTATTCCAGCTTCGTCAGGCCGTGTTCCGCGATGAGCGCTGGAGTGATCACAGGATCCCCGGGCCGTGGTTTCACGTCGGACATCACGCGGCCACTCTGGCGAGGATCGACTCGAGCAGTCGCACCCCGTCGTTGGAGCCGAGCAGCGGACTGCAGGCCCGCTCCGGGTGGGGCATCATGCCGAGCACGTTTCCGCCCTCGCTGATGATTCCCGCGATGTTGCGCTCGGATCCGTTCGGATTGGCATCCGCGTTGATGTTGCCGCCGGCGTCCGCGTATCTGAAGACAACGCGTCCCTCGGCCTCGAGCTCTTCGAGAACATCGGCGGGCGCGACGTAGCGGCCGTCTCCGTGCGCCACCGGCATGCGAAGGATTTCCCCGCGGTCGTAAAGATTCGTGAACATGGTGTCGCTGTTCTCGACGCGAACCCTGACTTCGGCGGAAACGAACTGAAGGTGTGAGTTCCGCATCAACGCGCCTGGCAGCAAGCCGGCCTCGCACGCGATCTGGAAGCCGTTGCAGATCCCGACCACAGGGCCTCCGGTTTTCGCGTGCGCGGCCACTTCTCGCATGATGGGGCTGAAGCGGGCGATCGCGCCGGCGCGGAGATAATCACCATAGCTGAAACCACCGGGCAGGATGATCACGTCCGAACCCTGAAGGTCGTGATCCTTGTGCCAGAGGTACGTCGCTTCTTCACCCAGGATGTCGGTGACCGCCTGGAACGCGTCGTAGTCGCAGTTGGACCCGGGGAAAGTGACGATGCCGAACTTCATGCGGGGACCGCCGACTCGATCTCGAAATCTTCCGTGACCGGATTCGCCAGGAGCTTGGCGCACATGTCGGTGACCGCGTCTTCCGCGGTGAGCGCATCGTAGGCGTCGGTCTCGACAAGGATGTAGCGCCCGACGTGAACGTCTTTCACCGCGTTGAAGCCGAGCGTGCGCAGCGCGTCCCTCACGGCGTTCCCCTGCGGATCGAGCAGGCCTTTGCGCGGAGTGATGTGAACCGCGATGCGGAACTTGGCCATCAGGGCGCGCCTCCGCTCGGACCGGACGGCGGCGAGAAATTTCCGGGACCGCCGCGCGGTGATTCACCCGGACCAGGCGGGCGGCGTCTTCTCTTCCGGCGGTGCGATCGCTGACGAACGGCTTCGCCCGTATCCACGACTCCCGCCGCCGTGAGCAGCAAGGGCTCGTCGTCGTCGTCGATCACTGGCGAGTCACCGCGCGGACGCCTGTCCATCAGCCCGAAGATCACCGTCTTGGCCAGACCGTACAACACGTAGCAGATGAGCGCCGGGAAGTAAAACTCCTTCCTCAGGAACAACACCCCGATGAAGGTTACGATGACGACGAGCGTGCCGAGTATTTCGCTGATCTTTCTGAACCCAATCGTCGGCACGGCGGGGTACGACACGTTGCTGATCATGAGGAACGACAGCAGCAGCATCAATCCGCGCAATCCGGTCGTCCAGTTGAGATCTCCCAGGATCGTCTCGTTGTACAGTGGCGTCTGGCTGAACCAGTAGTACGTCGCCAGCGTGATGCCGGCGGCCGGGCTTGGAAGACCATGGAAATATTTCTTGGCGCGTCCCGCTTGCTCCACGTTGAAGCGCGCGAGCCTGATCACCGCGCAGGCGGTAAAGAGGAAGGCGAAGATCCAGTCCCAGCCGCTTCGCGTGAGGACGGCAAAGTACATGATCATTGCCGGCGCGAGTCCGAACGCTATGGCATCGACAAGAGAGTCGAGCTCTGATCCAAAACGCGATCCGGTTCCGGTCGCGCGCGCGACCCGGCCATCGAGCGCATCGCATATGCCGGCAAACACTACGTAGAGGCCAGCGGTATCGAACTCGCTCCGCGAGGCGGCGACGATCGCGAACATTCCGAAGAACAGACTCATCAGAGTGAATCCGTTCGGAAGGATGATCACACCGCGGTTGCGAGGCCGATCGGTGTCTCCCCTCAGGCGTTCGCGTTTTGAGTGTTCGGGCGCGAGCATCATTTTGGCAGATCCCCGAGAATCGTCACACCCGCGGTCGTGGCATCGCCCAATTTCGCCCGCACCGTTGAGCCGACTGGAAGGAAGACATCCACTCGCGAGCCGAACCTGATGATTCCCATGCGGTCGCCCTGCTTCACCTTCTCACCGAGTTTGCTGTAGGTGACAATCCGGCGCGCGATGAGTCCCGCGATCTGCCTTATGAGCACGCGGTACCTGCCCGTCTCGACCCCGACCGACATCTGCTCGTTCTCGAGGCTCGATTTCTCCGCTGCGGCATTGAAGAACTTGCCCTTGTTGTAGTGGATGAATTTGACGACGCCATCTACCGGGTACCGGTTCACGTGCACGTTGAAGACGTTCATGAAGATCGACAGCCGCACCGCGCGGCCCCCAATGAAGGTCGGCTCGTCGACATCGGTGATCATGATCAGCTTGCCGTCCGCCGGCGCGACGATGAGCGAGGTGCCGCGTTCTCCCGTGCGCTCGGGATCTCGGAAGAAGTAAGCGACCCACAGTGCCAGAAGGAGCAGAACCAACGCAGCAAGCCAGAGTCCCCAAGAGCGCCGGCTGATTGCGAAACCGAAGCCGCCGGCGGCGACGACAGCAGCGATCGCAATGAAGAGGAGCCCTTCGCGCGCGAAGTTCAATGTGAGCCGTTGGGGTCGAGTGAGTGTCCGGTCAAGCGACGAAAGATGTCGAGGTAGCGCTCGCTCGTGGCCTCAATCACGTCTTTCGGAAGCCGCGGCGGAGGATAGTTCCCGTCCCATCGTCCGGCGCGCTTCTCCGCGTCCAGATAGTCGCGAAGCGGTTGCTTGTCGAAGCTGGGCTGCCCGTGGCCCGGCTCGTAGCTGTCGGCCGGCCAGAAGCGTGAGCTGTCGGGTGTGAGCACTTCATCCACCAATATAACCTTCTCCACCCCCTGGCCCCCAGTGCTCCTGGCGCGCCCAAACTCGAATTTCGTGTCCGCAATGATGATCCCGCGCCGGGCCGCGATCGCGCGGCCAGCCTCGTAGATCTCGCGCGAAAGTCTTTCCAGCTCACCTGCCCATGAGTCACCAATCAGCGTCCGCATGCGGTCGACGGTGATGTTCTCGTCGTGCCCCTCGTCGGCTTTCGTCGCGGGACTGAAGACCGGAGGATCGAGGCGATCGGATTCGCGCAGCCCCTTGCCCAGCGCCTCGCCGGCGAGCGTGCCGCCTTCGCGATATTCCTTCCACGCGGAGCCCGAGAGATAGCCGCGCACGACGCACTCTACGGGGAAAACCGTCGTGCGCCGGCAAAGCATCGCGCGACCCTCGAGCTCCTGCTCGTGATCGCGTAGCTGAGGAACTTCCCGGACGATCTCGGCGGTGCTCGCCGACAGCATGTGGTGCTCGACCTTGTCCTCGAGCAGGCGCAGCCACCACGCCGTGATCTGGGTGAGGACAGCGCCCTTGCGGGGGATGGTCTCGCCCATCACGACGTCGAAGGCGCTGACGCGATCGGTCGCCACGAGAAGGAGCCGCTCAGCGTCGACCTCGTAGACGTCGCGCACCTTGCCGCGCCGGAACGGCCTGAGCGGAAGAGCGCTCGCCTGCATCAGCATCAGACCCTCAGCTCATCAGGCCGAGCGGGCCTAGCGGTTTCGCCGGCGAAAAGCGGCGTCATCACGTCGCGCAGGAACTCGTCGACTTGTTCGGGCGCTCGCCCAACGAACCGTTTCGGGTCGATCGCGCCTTCCAGATCCTTGAGCTTCACCCCGAAGGATTTGTCTTTCGAAAGCCGTTCCAGCAGGTCGTTGGATTCGGCGCCATCCTTGAGCGCGCGCGCGGTGGCCTGGCTGTGTTTTCTGATCACTTCGTGCGCGACCTGCCTGTCGCCTCCCGCACGCACCGCGCGCACTATCAGCTCCTCCGTCGCCATGAATGGAAGCTCCGCCGCTACTCGCCGCGCGATCACTGCGGGGTGAACCTCGAGGCCGCGGGAGATGTTGGTCATCAACAGTAGTATCGCGTCAGTGGCCAGGAACATTTCGGGAATCACGAGGCGACGGTTGGCGCTGTCGTCCAGCGTTCGCTCGAAGTACTGAACGGCGTGCGTCGCATTTGCGTTCGCCTCGAGGGAGTTGACGAAGCGAGCCAGCGACGCGATCCGCTCCGCGCGCATGGGATTTCGTTTGTACGCCATTGCCGACGAGCCTACCTGCTCGCTCTCGAATGGCTCCTCCATCTCGCCGAAGGACTGAAGCATGCGAATGTCGCCGCTGAACTTTGCCGCGCTGGCGGCGATTCCCGCTACGACCGACAGCACGAATGCGTCGAGCTTTCGCGTGTAAGTCTGCCCGGTAACCGGCAGCGAAGCGGGGAACGACACCCTCTCCGTCACCAGTTGGTCGAGACGGCGAACCTTCTCGTGATCTCCCCCGAACAACTCGAGGAAGCTGGCCTGGGTTCCGGTCGTTCCCTTCACGCCGCGGAATGGAAGCGTCCGCCGCCGGTAGTCGATGTCCGCGATGTCGAGAACGAGGTCCTGCATCCAGAGCGTCGCTCGTTTGCCGACCGTAGTCAGCTGGGCTGGCTGGAGATGCGTGTAGCCCAGAGTTGGCTGATCGCGCCACTGTTCGGCGAAAGCCGTTAGCGAGCGGAGCACCTCGAGCACGCGACCACGAAGAAGATCGAGTCCCCGCCGCATCAGGATCAGATCAGCGTTGTCGGTTACATACGCGCTTGTCGCCCCGAGATGAATGAACGGCTTGGCCGCGGGCGCGACGTCACCGAACGCGTAGACGTGCGCCATCACGTCGTGCCGGAAGCGCTTCTCGTAGGCGGCCACCGCGTCGAAGTCGATCTTGTCGAGATTGGCGTGCATCTGCCGGATCGCTTCCTCCGGAATCGCGACGCCCAGCTCGCGCTCCGCCTCCGCCAGCGCCAGCCAGAGACGCCGCCAGAGGCCATGACGCGTAGCCGGCGACCAGAGCTCCAGCATCGCTTGCGAGGCGTATCGTTCCGCGAGCGGCGAGCTATACCGGTGGGTTGACACTATTGCAGGCTGAATTCAGTGGCGTAGATCTGCCCGCCGCGCTCGAAGTACATCCTGATCCCGCCGCGCCCAAAGGTCGTGAGAATCCGATTCACGTCCTGAGCGTTGGCGATCGGCGTGCGATTGATCTGGACGATCACGTCTCCGGACTGAAGTCCGATCTGTTGCTGCACACGGTCGCTCGCTCTGGTTACGAGGGCGCCCTGACGGCTCTGCAGCTGATACTGCGCGCGGATCGGAGGCGTCAGCGTGATCAGCTCGATCTCTCGGAGAACCGTCACTCGCGGAGCGTTCACGTCCGGCAGATCCACCACGGCGACGCTGAGGGGAATCTCGCGCGCTCCGCGCTTGACGACGATCGAGTCGCTCTCACCCACGCGGAGCTCCAGAAGCTCGGCGTACCAGTCGTATGGATTGTGGAGCGTCCGATTCTGCGACCGTNNCGTCGTACGGCCGCACGCCGGCGCGGTCCGCCGGCGATCCGGGAACGACGGACGCAACGACGACGCCCGCATTGGAGGCGCCGGTGGCGGGACTGCGCGATAGCTGCGGCTGGATCCCGATCCATGGGCGCCGGATGACGCCGTGGGCAAGAAGGTCTTCCGTGACCCGGCGCGCGCGATTGATTGGAATCGCGAAGCCGATTCCCACCGATCCGCCGCTCGGCGAAAAAATGGAGCTGTTGACCCCGATGACTTCGCCGGCCGCGTTGACCAGCGGACCACCCGAGTTCCCGGGGTTGATCGAAGCGTCCGTCTGGATCATGTCCACGTACACGCCCGCGCCCTCGCTCTGGGCCGCCAGATTCCGGCCGGTGCCGCTCACGACGCCCACGGTGACGCTGGGCTCCGAGTTGGCGAGGATGAATCCATAAGGATTGCCGATCGCGATCGCCCATTCGCCGATCAGCAGGTTGCTCGAAGTTCCGAGCGGCGCGACGGGAAGATTCTTCGCATCGATCTTGAGGACAGCCAGATCGTTCGTCTCGTCGATTCCGATGAGGCGCGCTGGATAGTTCGTCCCGTCCTTCATTGCCACGGAAATGCGCGTCGCGCCCGCGACGACGTGCGCATTGGTCACGACCGCGCCGTCAGAGCGCACGATGAATCCGGAGCCGAGCCCGGCAGCGGCACGCTGCCCCGAGCGGCCGCCAAAGAACTGCTCGAACACGTCAGCGGGAACTCGCTCGACGACCTCCGTCTGTACGGTGACGACCGACGGCGCAACACGCGCCACGGCCTCCGTGATTGCAGTGCGGCGCGATGCGCTCACCGCGCTGGTCGTTGTCTCGATCTTTGCTGACTGCGCCGCAGAGGGAGTGCTGGACGCGCCCTGACACGCGGCGAGCGCAATTGCGCTAAAGAAGCGCGCGAACCGCATTGTCATGTGGACGAGCGGGACTTGGGCCGCCTGGCCAGCTGGCTCAGAAACTTGTCGATGCCGCGGTCGCTGAGCGGATGGACCACGAGGTTTCGCAGCGCTTGCGGCGTAATGCAAACGATGTCCGCTCCGGCGAGGGCGCATTCCGCGAACTCCAGCGCTGAGCGAGGGGACGCGGCCATGACGTCGCACTCCTCCTCACCCGCCTCGAGCGCACTCTTGATCTCGGCGAGAGTTCGCGTGCCCGACTGGCCGTAGTTCTCGAGCTCGTCCAGAGTGATCCGCACCGCGGCCGCTCCCGCCTTTGCGGCAATGATCGCCTGGGCAGCGCTGAAGACGAAGGTCGCGCAAACCACCACGCCCTCGGCCGTGAGCCGTGCCATTGGAACGAGCGAGTCCTCGACAAGGGGAATCTGAACCACGATATGATCGGAGACCTTCGCCAGCTCGCGCGCCTCGGCGTAGATGTCGCCTGACGTTACCGCCCCGACCGGAACGCAAATGGGGAAGGCAAACTCGCGCGAGATCTCCTCGAGGCGCTCCCTGGTGTTGGCATCGAGCGCGTCGCCGCCGGAGGCTGTGTCTGTGAACGCGACGCCGTCCGCGAGCCCCGCCGCCGCGGTGTTTCTGATCTCATCGAGATTCACGCTCTCGAGATAGATGTTCATTCCGTTCTCAGGTAAAGGTCGTTCGGATAGTCCACTCGCTCAAGGAAGAGAGCGTGCGGCGGGGCAGGCTGAGAGACCTGGCTGTTGTCGTCCTGCGCGAGCAACTGCTCCATCACGGCCACTTCGCGCCGACCTTCGCCGATGTCCAGCATCGTGCCGACGAGGAAGCGCACCATGTGATGGAGAAAGCGGTCGGCCTGAATCTCGAAGACCAGTCCTCCTTCGCGCTCGCGCCAGGCCGCGCGCGATACCGTGCATCTGTGATCGTCGTTTTCCGGCGCCGTACCCTTGACCGCGAAGGCGCGAAACCGGTGCTCGCCCTCAATGGACCGCGCAGCATTCGACAAACGGTCGAAATCGAGCGGTTTTTTCCAAACCAACTCCCGATTTCGCCGAAACGGCGAGGATGCGAGATCGTCTGTGCCTATGTAGTAGCTGTAGCTGCGAGAGACCGCGCTGTAGCGCGGGTGAAACTCATCACGCATTTCGAAGGCTGCCGCAATCCATACATCGTCCGGAAGAATGGCGTTCATCGATCGTCGGAGAGCGAGCGCGCTCCATTTGTCAGGCACGCGCAATCCCGCGGCCTGCCCGCGCGCGTGTACTCCCGCATCTGTTCGCCCGGCGCCCACGACGGCGATGGGTGTCCCGCACAGCCGGGACACTGCCGCCTCGAGTTCACCCTGAACCGTCCGCTCATCGGCCTGCCGCTGCCAACCGGAAAAGCCCGCGCCATCGTAGTGCAACACAAGTTGCACGGAACGCGACAGCATCGCGTGAAATTACCCCCTGATGACTCACTGTCAAGGAACGTAACCCATTGAAGATGATTGACTTTCGCCTGTCGGCTCGTCAATGTGGGACGGCCTCCCGCGCGCTCGCGCTCCACTCCTGATTTAGCACGATGGCACCTCGAACTCTCGCCGCACTATCAACAGCTCTCTCTTCCGTCGGAAATGTGGCGGAAGCATTGAACGCGCTTGCCCAGGACGTCTTTGAGCACGAGCGCAACGGGCACGTCGCGCTGTTCATCTATGACGCCAAGCGCGAGATCCTGTCGGAGCGCCTGGTGCCGGCCCATGAGGGATTGCGGACCGCGCAGATAGAGGTAGCCCTCGATCATCTTCCCACCGCCATACGCCGCGCGCTCGCGGCAGGAAAGCAGTTTGCCGATCTCGCCAGTGAGTCCGGCGACTATCAGAAGCTGCTCGGCGTCGGAGCAAATCCGGAGGCGGGCGTGCTGCTCTTGCGCGGGCTGTTGGTCGACGGCGAGCTAACGGGAGTGCTCGCCCTCTCGGAGCCGAAGACGCGCTTCGGGCACAGGCTGTCGGAAAAGGTCGCTCCAGCGGTGGACCTTTTCGCCCTCGCGTTCGCGCGCCTGGCGGAACGGCGCGCCCGCGAGGAAGCCGTTCGCGCACTGGAAGATCTCACTCGCTCGCTCAACGAGGAGCACGCGCGCGCGGTGGGAGAGCTCCAACGCAAGCTCTCCGAGGCGCACGCCGCCCTCAACGGGAAGGGAACCGGGGACACGATTCGCGTTACGCAGCTTAAGCGCGCGATCGAGGTGGCCTCGGTCGAAGCGAGAGCGACCGCGCAGCGATTGTCGGCGGTCGAGGAGCAGGTTCGCGTCGCGGTGACCAAGCTGGAGAAGGCCCACGTGCAGCTCCACGCACAGGGAGAAGCGCTGCAGACCCAGAGCAACATCATCTACCGGGTAGAGCAGACGCTCAAGGAGGCGATGGCGGGTCAGGACTCGCGCAAGGTGATCGAGGAAGTGCTCCAGATCGTCGCATCGAGAGAACAAGCCTCGTCGCTTTAAGTCCGACACAATGAACGCCCCGGCCCCGAACGCGCTCCAGGGCGCTATTCATAAGCTCGCATTCCATGAGCCCCTGACCGCCGAGGACGCGGAAGCGGCGTTCAACATCGTCATGCAGGGCCAGGCGACCGCGGTGCAGGTCGCCGCGCTCCTGTCCTCGCTCCGGTCCACGGGAGAAAGTCCGGAGGTCGTGGCGGGAGTGGTGAGAGCGCTGAGATCGGCCATGATCTCTATCGCCGCCGATGATCCCGATGCGCTCGTCGATACGTGTGGCACCGGCGGTGGCGCCGTCTCGACGTTCAATATTTCGACGGCGGCAGCGATCGTGGCTGCTGGCGCCGGTGTCCGGATCGCCAAACACGGCAATCGGTCGTTCACTTCGCGCTCCGGCAGCGCAGATGTGCTCGAAGCGCTGGGAGTTCCCATCGAGGTAACCGTTCCCGTGATGGAGCGCGCGCTCAGGGAGGCCGGAATCGTGTTCATGTTCGCGCCACTCATGCACCCCGCCATGCGCCACGTCGGCGCGGTCAGGCGCGAGCTGGCGATTCCCACGGTCATGAACATCGTCGGTCCGCTGGCAAACCCGGCGCGGGCGGGGCGGCAGGTTGTCGGAGTCTCCGATCTCGAGAGGGCGCCAGTTCTGGCGGCCGCGTTGTCCGCTCTCGGGACGATCCATGCTCTGGTCGTACACGGCGAGCCGGGCCTCGATGAGGTCTCGCCCCTGGGCCCAACCCATGTGATCGAGGTGAGGAATGGCTCAACGACTCGCTGGACGATCAATCCCGGGGAGCACGGCTTCAAAAAGATCCCGCCAGCGGATCTCGCCGGGAGCGAGCCCAGCGAGAACGCGCGGATCATCGGGAAGGTCCTGGACGGCGGGGGACCAAAGGGCGCGCGCGCGGCAATCGTACTCAACGCGGGCGCCGCGATTTACGTGAGCGGCCGGGTCAAGTCGTACGGAGAAGGAGTCGGCGCGGCGGCGAAGGCGATCGACTCGGGGGAGGCGAAATCAGTTCTTGAGCGCTTGAGGCGCGTCTACACAACTCCCGCAAAGAAAGCGACTTAGACGCTTTCCCTCTAGAACCTTCTCAACACCCCAACGACGATCCCCTGGATCGAAATGTCGTTCTCGTGAACGTAGATGGGGTTCATCGTTTCGTTCGCCGGCTGAAGTCGGATTCTCCCGTCCCGCTCGCGATAGAACTTCTTTACGGTGGCGGACGTACCGTCGATCAGGGCGATCACCATCTCCCCATTGTCGGCACTGTGCTTCTCGTTCACGATGACGAAGTCGCCGTCCCGGATCTGCTCGTCGATCATCGAGTTACCCCGAACCCGGAGCACGTAGTGGTTGCCGCTGCGGCGGACCAGGTCCTCGGGGACGCCAATGGTCTCGGGCATCTGGATGGCTTCTATCGGCATGCCTGCCGCAACCGTCCCAAGCAGCTGCAGGGTAGCGGTCCGGGGAAATACCTCTGACGGAATCAGCTCGATGCCGCGGCTCTCGTTGTAGGCGCGCTTTATGTAGCCCTTGCGCTCGAGATTCGTGAGATGTTCGTGCACCGTAGCGAGGGAGTTATAGTTAAACTGCGTCGCGATCTCCTCGAAGCTTGGCGCGTAGCCGTGCTCATCCGAGTAGGTGGCGAGGTAGGTCAGAATCTCCCGTTGACGTTTTGTGAGCGACATATCCTTTTCCGCGGCTGGTTTTGAGAAAGGACCGGTCCGCCGATCCCACCGAACATTTGCCGAATTCCTACGTTAGCCGAAGATCGACCGAAGCGCAAGCTTTTTCTGACTGGACGCCACCGACCGGTACCCTCGGTGAGTTGACGGACGAAGCACGCGCTCGGGCCGCAACTCTGGGTCCTCGTGCGGCTGAGCTCGAGCGCATGGCGCGAAGCGCGGGAAGCGTCCCGTCCTTCCGCGGCGCGCTTCAGGGCCGGCAGGTTGGCGTGATCGCTGAAGTAAAGCGCTCTTCGCCATCCAGGGGGGTCATCAATCCCGGACTCGATCTCGCCACGCAGGTAAGGGCCTACGAAGCGGGCGGCGCGGCCGCGATATCCGTACTCACCGAACCGACCAGATTCGGCGGCTCGGTCGACGATCTCGTCCTCACGCGAAAGTCCGTCGCGCTCCCTCTGCTCAAGAAGGATTTTCACGTTGACGTGTCGCAGATCTTCGAGGCGCGGGCGCTTGGCGCCTCTGCCGCACTCGTGATCGCCCGCGCCGTCGCGCCCGGGCGTCTCAAGGATCTCATCGCCGCGGGGGCCGATGTGGCGCTCGAGATTCTGGTGGAAGTCCGCGACGAGCGAGAGCTCGATCTCGCGCTCTCCCTGAACGCCAGCCTGATCGGAGTCAACAACCGAAATCTGGAGACGCTGGAGCTCGACGCCGGGACATCGCTCAGAATCCTGCCCCTCATACCGCGCGGCGTGGTGGCGATCGCGGAGAGTGGAGTGAAATCGGCCGCGGATGTGAAGCGCTTCGCGGACGCGGGCGCCGATGCGGTGCTCGTCGGCTCGGAGCTGTCGGGCGCGCGCGATCCTGAAGCGGTGGCGCGCTCTCTCACCGGCGTTGTGCGGACTGGTGGTGCTCGCAAAGGTTAAGTTCTGCGGCATGACGCGCCCCGAAGATGCCGCGCTCGCCGCCGAGATTGGCGCGAGTTACATCGGAGTCGTGTTCGCGGACGGCCCCCGTCGGGTCTCGCCGGCCCAGGGCCGCAAGATCCTCGACGCCGCGGGCACCAGGGTCAAGCGCGTCGGCGTGTTCGGCACCAATGAGCCCGAAGAAATCGAACGCTCGGTCGAGGAGGCGCACCTGGATGTCGTGCAACTGCACGCGGATCCGACGACCGCGGATGTCGCGGCGATCAGGGACAAGTTTCGGGGAGAGGTCTGGGCGGCGATCCGAATCGCGGGAACGCACATTCCGACAAACGCCGAGTTGCTCTTCGACAAGGCGGACGCGGTTGTTCTGGATGCCAGGACCGGTCCCCGCCTTGGCGGCACCGGCCACGCTCTCCCGTGGAACGATCTGGCGCGGGATCTCGCGCTCGATAGAGGAAGCTGCGCGGTCGTTCTCGCTGGAGGCCTGAGCCCATACAATGTCGTCAGCGCGATCAGGACGCTCGCCCCCGATATCGTCGATGTCTCCTCGGGAGTCGAGAGCGCGCCCGGCATCAAGGATCCGTGGCTAATGCGGGAATTCTACGCCGCAGCCACCGGAATCCACCGCTAGCCGTGGCGTCGGAAACCCTTCACCGTTTCGGCGCGTTCGGCGGGCAGTACGTGCCCGAGACGCTGATCCCCGCGCTCGACGAGCTGGATGCCGCGTTCGATCAGGCGATCCGGGACCCGGAGTTCCAACGCGAGCTGGACCGCCTGCTCAAGGAATATGTCGGGCGTCCATCTCCGCTCAGCACTGCGCCGCGACTGTCCCAGGCTGTGGGATGCGACGTGTATCTCAAGCGCGAGGATCTGAATCACACCGGCGCGCACAAGATCAACAACGCGCTGGGCCAGGGCCTGCTGGCCAAGCGCATGGGCAAGAAGCGCATCATCGCCGAAACGGGCGCCGGACAGCATGGCGTGGCATCCGCTACCGTGTGCGCGCGCTTCGGCCTCGATTGCACGGTCTACATGGGCGAAGAGGACATGCGACGGCAGGAGCTCAACGTTTATCGCATGCGGCTCATGGGAGCCAAAGTAGTCCCCGTGCTTTCGGGAACGCGCACGCTCAAGGACGCGACCAGTGAGGCGATTCGCGACTGGGTCACGAATGTCAACGACAGCTACTACATCATCGGCTCAGTCGTCGGTCCGGCGCCGTATCCTCGAATGGTCCGCGATTTCCAGTCAGTCATCGGACGCGAGGCAAAGGCCCAGATGCTCGAGACGGCCGGTCGGGCGCCCTCCAGCGTCGTGGCGTGTGTCGGCGGCGGATCCAACGCGATGGGAATATTCCACGCATTCGTGCCGGACCTCGCGGTGGAGCTGGTGGGAGTCGAAGCTGCGGGGAGGGGTCTCGACTCGGGTGAGCATTCCGCCTCCCTCCAGCGCGGCGTTCCGGGCGTTCTCCACGGCTCGCTCAGCTACCTGCTCCAGGATGAAAGCGGCCAGGTCCATCCCGCGCACTCGATCTCAGCAGGGCTCGACTACCCCGGAGTCGGGCCCGAGCACTCCTACCTCAAGGAGACAGGCCGAGCGCTCTACGTCTCGGTCACCGACGACGAGGCAGTCGAGGGGCTGGGAATACTCAGCCGGCTGGAGGGGATCATCCCCGCCCTGGAAACGTCACACGCGGTCGCCTGGGTCGTCAAAGAGAAAGAGCGGTGGAACAAGGGCGACGCGGTGCTTATCTGCATCAGCGGTCGAGGTGACAAGGATCTCGCGCAGATATCTGAAATGGGACTACTTCCCGCATGACAACGTCGGTTCCACCAAAGACCGAGGATCGTGAGCTCGATGAGCCATCGTTCCCGACTGTCTACGTCACCGACCTGCTCAAGGCCTTTGTGAAGGCCGTTCGCGCGCATCAGCTCTACCTTCCGAACAATCCGATGCACGCGCGCTCCCTCGAAGCTGTCAGGGAATCGTTCGCCACACTCTGGACCCACACCGACGAAATCGATCTCCAGGTGGTCGAAACACGCCTCGAGTGGGAGGGGCGGGTCGTTCTCGATGAGGAGGAGCGCACCAGCGACAACATCGCCTGGCTCCTCTACAAGGACGGCGTTCGCGAGCTGAAGATGCTCAAGGGGTTCGAGGAGGAAGAGCTTGGCGTGTTCTTCAACCTCCTGCAGCGCGTGAGAAAGGCGACAGATGACGACGACGACCTGCTCACGCTGATGTGGGAGCGTGAATTCGTGACGCTGCAGTACCGATATGTCGATCTCACCCAGGAAGGCGGCCCCGGCGTCGAGTCAATGGAGCGGGCTGAGCAAAAGGAAAAGATTCTTTCGCCGGCTCAGACCGAGGCCGGTCTCGAATCGACCCAGTCATCCATCGCCAAGATGGACGAGTTCGACGCGACGCTCTATTTCCTCGACGACCGCGAAGTCGAATACTTGCAGGGCGAGATCAAGCGGGAATTTTCCACCGATTTGCGACCGGCTGTAATCGCCTCGCTCCTCGACACATTCGAGAACCAGAAGGACCCGACCGTGCGCGAGGAGATCTGCGGACTGCTCGACTATTTCCTCCTTATCCTCCTCTCCACCGCGCAGTATCGAAACGCCGCTTACCTCCTGCGCGAGGCGAGCGTGACCGCGAATCGCGCGCCCGAGGTGTTGGAGACGCAGAAGAATCGTCTCACGCAGCTCGGCGAGCTGATGAGCGATCCCAAGCCGCTGGGACAGCTCCTTCAGGCGCTCGAAGATTCCCCACTTCGCGCCCCCCAGCACGAGCTGGACGAGCTGTTCGGAATCCTCCAGCCGCGCGCGCTGGAGACAATTCTCAGCTGGATCGGACGCAGCAACAATCCTCCGCTCAAGATGCTGCTAGAGGTCGCGGCCGGTCGTCTTGCCAGCGCCAACAGCGCTGAGCTCATTCGTCTCATCGGGTCGGACGACGAAGCAGTAGTAATCGAGGCGATCCGCCGTGCGGCGGCCCTCAAGTCGCCCGCCGCGGTACCGGCGCTTGGAAAGATGCTCACAGTTGGAGAGGCCGACATGCGCGTCGCCGCCGTGACGGCGCTCACGGAAATCGGCTCGGCCGGCGCAATGCAGATGCTCGAGCGGGCGCTGATCGACGAGGACCGCGAAGTCCGCATTGTCGCCGTGCGCGCGCTCGGCGCTCGCAACGCCAGGGCTGCGGCGCCGAGAATTGAGGCAGCGATCAAGGGCAAGGAGCTGCGGGAGGGCAACCTGACGGAGAAGATGGCCTTCTTTGAGGCGTATGGTCTCCTCTGCGGCGATGCAGGGGTCACACTCCTCGATGGTCTGCTCAACGCCAAGGGATTCATGGGCAAGAAGGACGACGCCGAGATGCGCGCCTGTGCCGCCATGGCGCTCGGCAAGGTCAACAGCGCAAAAGCGATGGAGTCTCTCAACCGCGCGTCGGGCGAGAAGGATGTGATCGTCAGAAACGCCGTCAGTCGCGCGATTCGCGGAGGCACCGGGTGACAGCTCAGGCCACGAAGACCGTCTCCGGCGACGGAAACAGGGTATCCGGCGCCAACGTCCGCCGCGGTGGAAGAAATTTCATGGTCGCGTTCTACGCCGCGCTGCGGGCGATCAAGCTCTATCCGCTCGAGCACAGCGCCGTGCAAAAAACGCTGATCGAGCTGTCGCATGTCGCTGAAGAGCTGCGCACCGAAGAGGGTGAACTCGAGTTCAGAGTTTCGGGAGAGTTCATTTTCATCAACTCGACGCGGCTAAGGCTCGATCTCAGCAACTACGCAACATTCGGACACATCCTGACGCTCTGCAAACTCGCCGGCATCGGCGCGATTAACGTCGGCACGGACGGAACAGCTCGGGACTGGACGCTGCTCTTGTCGCTGATGGGCGGTGAAACCAAGAACGCGCCCGCCGAAAGATTCACGGAGATTCAGTCCAGGCTCAGCGACGCCAAGATCGAGACGTTCCAGCTCGACGCTCCCACCGAAACCGCGACCGACCGGGAGTTCAACGAGGAAGCAAAGGCGGCGGCCAATCGCACTTACTCCCACTCGGTTGCCGTCACCAAGGACGTCATCAATTCGGTCCGCATTGGGAAGACGCCGAACATCAGAAAGATCAAGCGGGTGGTGCAGGGGATCGTCGATCAGGTTCTGAACGAAGAGACCTCGCTCATCGGACTGACCGCGATCCGCGATTATGACGAATACACGTTCACGCACTCGGTGAACGTGTGCATCTTCTCGATCGCGCTTGGCCGCCGTCTCGGCATGACCAAGCTCCAGCTGTATGAGCTGGGCCTCGCCGCGCTCATGCACGATATCGGCAAATCGCGCGTTCCGATCGACCTGCTGCAGAAGACCGGCGAGCTAACCGACGAAGANNCCATGGCTTGGCGTGCTCGTGCTTTTCCAGTTCCGGCGCCAGCAGGAAGAGCTTTCGTACCGCGCCATGACTGTGTGCCAGGAGCACCACATGAAAGTGGATTTGACGGGCTACCCGAAATCCATTCGCCCGCGTCAGGTCAGTCTTCTCAGCAAGATCGTCTCGATCGCCGACGGCTACGATGCGGCCACATCGAGGCGTGTTTACAGGACGGAAGTAATCGCTCCCTCGGCTGTTCTCCAGGAGATGCGCGACAATCCGCGTCGCGGATTGGATCAGGTGCTCGTGAAAGCATTCATCAACCTGCTGGGCATCTACCCTGTTGGAACGCTTGTAGTGCTCGACACGTTCGAGCTCGCCGTCGTCTCGGCGGCCAATCCGAATCCCGAGGCGCTCTCGAGACCGATCGTCAAGATCATCAGCGACGCGCAGGGGCATACAATCAGTCCGGCCCTTCAGGTGGACCTGGCCGTTCCGGAGGCGGAAGGGCAATATGCCCGGACCATCATCAAGACGGCGGATCCCGATCGCTATGGCATCACCCCCGGCGACTACCTCATCTAACTCCATAACGCGTCGCTTCGACGCGCTCAAAAAAGAATCCCGCCGCGCCCTGGTCTGCTATGTAACAGCAGGCCATCCCGACATCGGCGGTTCTCTGGAGACGCTGCGCGCGCTCGAGGACGGCGGCGCCGACATCATCGAGCTTGGCGTGCCCTTCTCAGACCCGATCGCGGACGGTCCGGTGATCCAGGCCAGCTCGCAGCAGGCGCTGGAAAAAGGAATGACGTACGACGGCGTGCTCGCCCTCCTCGAGCGCGCAAAGCCCCGCGTCCCGGTCGTCCTCTTCAGCTACCTCAATCCGATTCTCGCCGCGGGCCCTGATGCTCTCACGAGAGCCGCAGATGCAGGCGCCAGCGGGATCCTCGTCACCGACATCCCGGTCGGGGCGGATCCCGCGCGCGAGGAGTGGCTTGGCGCCAGTCCTCTTGCATTCATCAGGCTCGTCGCTCCGACGACTCCGCGCGCCAGAATGGCCGAGATCGCGCGGCACGGCAGCGGATTCGTTTATCTTATCAGCCGGCTCGGCGTCACCGGTGTCCAGCAAACGACCGCGGCATCATTGCCCGAGACGATCCAGCGCCTTCGATCCACGACCACGCTTCCGATTTGCGTTGGATTTGGAATCGCCACCCCGGAGCAGGCGCGCAGCGTCGGCAAGCTGGCCGACGGAGTCGTGGTCGGCAGCGCGCTCGTGAGCGCGGCTGAGCATGGCCCAGAGGATGTACTGAAGCTGACACGTAGTCTGCGAGAGGCTCTTGATGACTAGCGACCCGGCGTCGAAGCGAAAGGTGGCGCGGGACGCTCGACCGAGAATAGGCGCGTGACGACCAGCGATGTCGTCACCCTCAAGGGGATGCGGTTTCATGCGCGCATCGGCGTGCTGCCGCACGAGGCCGAGATCGCGCAGTCGATCGAGGTCGACGCATCGCTTTGGGTTCGCCGCAGTGGTGAGCGGCCCACTGCCAGGGACATCGTCGACTATCGGCGCGTCTACGACCTCGTAGCGGAAGTGGTGACGCACGGCCATACCAACTTTCTCGAGGAAGTCGGAGAGCGAATCGCGGAGCGCGCGCTCGAGCTCCCGCTGGTCGAGCGCGTGCGCATAGCCGTGCGGAAACCCAACGTCGCGCTGCCGGGACCGCTTGCATACGCGGAAGTCGCTCTCGAGCGAGAGCGTGCGTGAGAGATGTCGCTTACATAGCGCTCGGCTCCAATCTCGGCCAGCGTGAGGTATTTTTGGCGGAGGCGCGACGTGCGATCTCGGCCCTCGCCACGACGCGGGTGTTGGGTCACACCGACGCCGAAGAGACCGCTCCGATCGGACCGGTCGCGCAAGGCCCCTTTCTCAATCAGATGATCGCCATCGAAACCGAGCTTTCGCCGCACGATCTGCTCGCCGCGCTCAAGCGAATCGAAACCGACGCTGGACGCGTCCGCAGCGCGCGCTGGGGACCGCGAACACTTGACCTCGACATCGTGCTGTTCGAGAAGCAGAGCGTGCGCGAGCCCGGCCTCACGGTACCACATCCAGAGCTGACGAATCGCGATTTCTGGCTGAGAGAGCTTGCCGCACTGAGGAGCTCGCGTGGCGGATAAGCCCAAGCCTGAGGATCGCCCTATCACCGTCCGGGATTTCGCCGAGCGCAAGCGCAAAGGCGAGAAGCTGGTTGTGATGACGGCGTACGATGCGCTCTTTGGACGGCTCGTGGATGAGTCGGGTGTGGACGCCATCCTGGTCGGCGACTCGGTCGGAACCGCAGTGATGGGATACACATCGACACTGCCGGTTACGCTCGATCACATGATCTATCACGCGTCCGCCGTGCGACGCGGCGTTAAGCGCGCGCTGATCATCATCGACATGCCGTTTCTCTCGTATCAGGCAAGCATTGAGAGTGCCGTGCTCAATTGCGGGCGCGCCATCCAGGAGACGGGCGTGACCGCCGTCAAAGTCGAAGGCGGAAGCCCCGAGATGCTCGATACGGTTCATGCCCTGGTGCGCACGGGGATTCCAGTGATGGCTCACATTGGCTTCACGCCGCAATCGGTCAACACGATCGGGGGCGCGCGTGTTCAGGGACGCGAAGAGGAAGGCGCGGAGAGATTGATCGGCGAGGCAAAAGGGCTGGAGGAAGCGGGCGCGTTCGGGATCGTGCTCGAGCTCGTACCGGCGCCCGTGTCAGCGCGCATCACTGCCTCGGTCGGCATTCCGACGATTGGCATCGGAGCGGGTCTTCAGTGTGACGGGCAGGTGCTCGTTCTCCCCGACGTGCTCGGCCTGAACGACACGTTCAAGCCCAAGTTTCTCAAGCGCTACGCCGAGATGGCCCCGGAGGTCCGCTCGGCCATTAGAAGCTGGGCGCGCGATGTTCGTAGCGGCGCATATCCGGATGCCGAGCATAGCTTCTGAGCATGAAGTCGGTCGGGACCATTGACGAGATGCGCCACGTGATTGCGGGGGTGCGAGCAAAAGGGAAGAGCATCTCCTTCGTGCCGACGATGGGCGCGCTCCACGAGGGTCACCTCACGCTGATCGACGAAGCGAAGCGGGTGGCCGATTCGGTGGTGATGAGTATCTTCGTCAATCCCCTACAGTTCGGGCCCAGTGAGGACTTTGACCGGTACCCGCGCACGCTCGACGACGATGCGAAACTGGCCTCAAAGAGGGGCGTGGATTTCCTGTTCACTCCCACGCGGGAAGACATGTACCCGGATCACGCTCCCGTCGTGATCGTCCATCCCGGCAGCGTAGGTAAGGAGTGGGAAGGCGCGGTGCGACCGCGTCACTTCGAGGGCGTGCTCACTGTAGTGGCCAAGCTCTTCCACATCATCATGCCAGACGTGGCTGTTTTCGGCCAGAAGGATCTACAGCAGGCGGCGGCCGTCAAAGCCATGGTTCGCGATCTCAACTTTCCGGTGGGAATTCTTGTCGCGCCCACCGTGAGAGAGGATGATGGCCTGGCCATGTCGAGCCGGAACCGATACCTCTCTCCGAAGGACCGCGAGCTCGGGCTCATTCTGTCGAAGGCCCTCTTTGCGATGCGCGACGCCTTCGGCAGGGGAGAGCGGCGGGCGAGCGCACTCGAGGCGACCGGCTGGCGGATGCTCGAACGAGTGGCGGGACTCACGCCCCGTTATCTCGCCGCCGTGAATGCCGACACCTTTCAGCGTGTGAACAACGTACGCCACGGCGATGCGGCCGTCGGCGCCGTGCGGGTGGGCGAAACCAGATTGATCGACAACATCATCTTCTGAATGGTCCATCTCCAGAGCTCTGGTTTGCCGACGTGGGCGCAGGTGAGCGAGCGGCGACTGGCCCACATCGCGCGCGTGACGTCGCTTCTGCGCGCGTGGGGCGCTGCGATGCGCCTGACGGCAGACGAAGCGAATGCGTGGATCGATGCCGGCACGTGGCACGACGCGCTGCGCGATGCGCCGATCAGCGAGCTACGCGACATCACGGGTGATCGGAAATCCCCCGACGGATTGCTGCACGGTCCCGCGGTCGCGATAAAGCTCGAAGCCGAGGGAGAGCGGAGACAGACTCTGCTCGATGCCATTCGATACCACACCGTTGGACACGCGAGCTGGGATCGTACGGGACGCGCGCTGTACATGGCGGACTATCTCGAGC
>PKVB01000051.1 GCA_003131365.1 Gemmatimonadota bacterium
CGGCCAGCGCGAGCGCGGCCACGATCATCCGCTTGGTCACTTCTTCGTCGCTGGTGCCGCGAGGCCGCCCGTCGCGACCGGAGTGGTCGTGGTTTTCGCGGCCGAATCGACGATCTTTTTCAGCTCATCGTACGGGCGCAAACCGGGGTACATCCTGTTCCCGATGAAGAATGTGGGAGTCGAATTCACTCCCCGCCTCAGACCCTCGGCGAGATTGGCGCTGATGCGCTTCTGGTATTTGCGCGCGTCGAAGCAGCTTTCCCATTTCGCTACGTCCAGGCCGACCTCACCGGCGTAGCGCTTGAGAAATGGCTTCGGAGCATCGGTCGCCTCGCCATTCCACTCATCCTGCCCCTGAAAGATGCGATCATGCATCGGCCAGAACTTGCCCTGCTCATCGGCGCACGCCGCGGCGTTCGACGCGGCGAGTGTGTTACGATGCTGGGTCAGCGGGAAATCATAGTAGGTGAGGTTGGCGAGGCCCGGTTCGATGATTCGCGTGCGCACGTCAGGCTCCGTAATCGTCGCGAAGCCGCCACACTGTGGGCACTCGAAATCGGCGAATTCGACAATCTTTACCGGGGCATCGACCTTGCCTATCAGGTAACCTTGAGCGGGTCCGGCGTTGGTCGTGTCGGCTACATCCTTTGCGGCCGAGCTGGACTTGGGCTTGCTCGCAACGTATCCGAGCGCTGCGATGCCGACGAGAGCGATGAGGCCGAGCACCCAGAGGAAGGGTTTTGGCCGACTTGATGCACGGCTCTCCCTGACGATCTTTTTCGGGGGTACGTTCCTGTCTTTGGGTGATTCGTTGTTTGGAGGCATTTTCCGTGGTCGATTTCGTGCGTTGAGTGCGTTGTGACGCGAAAGCTAAGAGAGGGGTATATAGATGCAAGCTGATGTCCTGAGAGCTCCAGTAGGCCCAGGAGCGATGCACGTCGAGCGGTACGGGCATGGCGGCACCGCCGTCATTCTCCTGCACGGATTCGGGACGTGCAACTTTCTGTGGCGCGCCATCGCTCCCGCCATCACCGCTGCGGGGCACACCGCGTACTCGGTGGATCTTCTCGGGCACGGACAGTCCGACCGGCCCCTGGACGCCGACTTCGGGATAGCGGCACAGGCGGAGTATCTCGACGCCGCGATGACGGTGCTGCGCGTCTCGCGCGCGGTTATCGTCGGCGTCGACCTGGGCGGTGACGTGGCGATGAAGCTGGCCGCGAACCGTCCCGACCGCGTCGAAAAGCTGGTCCTGATCAACACGCCCGCTTTCGAGGAGCTGCCCGCGAAGGAGATCACCCAGATGCAGCGGCGCACGGCGCGCTTCGCGTTCAGTCTTACTCGCGGTGTGATGGGCGCCGCCCCGCTCCTCGAGGGGGTGCTCAAGGGCAGTGTGGCCGATCAGGAGCACATGCCGATGAAGCTCATCGCCCGATATCTCGCTCCCTTCGTCGGAAAGGATGGCGCAAAGCACCTGCTGACCTTGGCGAGCGCGGTGAACAAGGCTGATCTGGACGAGGATGAGTACGGAGAGATCAAGGCGCCGACGCTCATCATCTGGGGCGACGAGGACAAGTGGGTCGAGCCCAAGCTGGCGGACAGGCTGGTCAACGCCATCCCGGAAGCCAGGCTGGTGAGGCTCGCGGGAGTCGCGCGGCTCGTTCCCGAGGAAAACCCCGACCATCTCTCGGAATTGTTGCTCGATTTCATCAAGAAAAGGGCTGCAGCTTGAACCTTTCTTCTATGAAATGGTGTCTAACACAAGTAGATTGAAGATTACGATTTCATTGACGTTTTTACTCCAACCGAATTGATGAACACTCAGAAAAACAGATTCCGGAAGGAGCCCGTCCGAGCGGCAACTCCGTTTGCGGAGGCCCGGGACGAGCTGTTTCAGCAGATCATGCGCTGTGGCGTAGTCGGCTCGGCGCCCGAGGATCAGAAGGATTGGTTCGACAACACGATGGATTACCTGGCGGAGCGGTACCATGAGCTGACGCCAGCGGAAGTAGGGGAACTTCGGGTACTGGGAGAGCGATTCGCTCAGCCTCCGAAGGTTAGACAGGCCGTTTGATCGAAGGGCGCCCGCTGGGCGCCCTTTCTTTTTTGCGGCAGGCTCAAANNTCAGCTCACCTTCGCGCGTTGATCCCGCGTCGAAGTATGACCGCTAACCTCACCCCTCCCCCGAGCCCAACCTCGAACGCCGGCTCGATCCCAGATGTCCGGCCAAAGGGCAGCGGCCCCTCGACACCGAGGACTACCAGCAGGTAGGCCCGCGAGCCTCCGTCGAGCTTTGAGCGGTACCGTCCCGATACCCCGGCTTCGCCGTACGGAGCCCACCGACTCTGACGGAACGGGTCGAGGCTGAATCTCGTGATCAGATCTGTCCGGCCTTCGACCCCGTGGCGGCCCACGCCGATTCCAGCGACGAGGCCGGACCGTACGTAGATCCCGGAGGGAACGCTCACTCCGAGTCCACCCTCAAAGCCGGTGGTGCGGGCGATAATGGCGTCGAGCCTTCCTTCGATCTGGACCGGCTGCTGTGGGGTCTGCGAGCGTGCGGCCGCAGACACCAGGAGCGTCAGGCCGAGCATCATATAGAGGAGCGATCGCGGGGTTCGCATCGATCGGCGTCAGGCGGCGCTCGAGCGGGTGCGTCCCCGCCAGAGCGCGATCGTGTAGTCGACGATTGATGCGGCGGATACGACTCCGATCGCCAGGATCAGGATCCCGGTCAGCTCCGGCACCAGGATGATCGCCACCAGCGTGATCATCTGGAGGACGGTGACAATCTTGCCTAGCATTCTCGCCCTGAACACGCCGGGCCGCAGCGCTGGAATAACTTTGGCGACCAGGAACCCAAGGGCCGTGGCCAAGTCGCGCGTGAGGAAGACGAAATACTGCGCGGTGGAAAGCTGGCCTTCAACGAGGTAGGTCGATATCGCGACGAAAACGAAGATCCGGTCGGCGATTGGATCGAGGAGCGCCCCGGCGTTGCTCTCCGATTTTTTGTGGCGGGCGAGCCAGCCGTCCATGAAATCCGTCAATCCCGCGACCGCGATGAGGGCGATGCGATCCCACGGTCCCGACACTAGCACGAATGCGAGCGCCAGGACCACCCGCGACAGCGACATCGTATTGGGAAGATTGAACAGAGCGCGACGACCCATGCGAGCGAAAAGTACGACCGCGTCCGACTGCTTGCCAGCGCGCGCAAGCGTGTCTAGCTTCGCTCGATGACCTCGCACAGGCTGCTCGGGGCGATCTACCTCGCCCTCTCGGTCGCGATGATCGCGTGGGACATCCTGATGGCGGGCAGAATCGCGAAGCTGCGGCGCATCCCGCGCGGCTTTCAGACGATTACGGGCATTGCCGGCCTGCTGATCGTTCCCGCGCTCGTCGTCGCATACACGTCGGAATCGCTTCTGTACGGCCGCGCGATCATACTCGTGTCATGGCTGTGGCCGTTCACCGCGCTGCTGTTCGTGGTGCAGGCGGTATACGCGCTGGGCCGGCGGCTGGTGACTCCGCTGCTCGGATTCCCCCTTCTCGTTTACAACATCATCATCGCCACTGTGGCGGTGACGAAGTTCGCCATCATGCGTGGTCATTCGCCCACGGAATTCGGTCTCGCTCTCAACGCGGCGCAGGCGAGCATGCTCGGAACGTTCTTCGGGACGCCCGCGCTGTGGAATCCGATCTACATCCAGGTTCCGATATTCGCGCCCTCGCTTCCCGCGCGGTGGGGCTTCACGCGTCTCGCCCGCGTCGCGCTGGCGGGAGCGGCGATCGCGATGACGGCACTCGTGGTCGTGGAGCTGCCTGGCGCGTATGCAGCCATCAGAAGCTACGCGTCACACGCGAACGACCAGCTGCAGGAGCATCCCGACGGAGATTTCAGGATCGGTCTCAAGATCTTTCCCGACTTGAGGAGCGGGCCACCGCCGCTTGCGATCAAATACGATCTCGCCCTCGCCGACACGCTGGGCGTCGATGCGATCAGCGTCGTCGTAGATCCGGAAGCAGCGCGCGGCGTCGCGCTCGATTCCCTGGCGCGCTCAATCGAGCAGGCACGGTCCGACAGTACGCTCCTCATCGTCGCGCTCGGCTATCCGAAGAAGGGAGAGGAGGAATTCAAGCAGTCGCGCGAGGCCTACACGGTCGCGCGCCTCAAGGACGTCGATCGAATCGCGAGACGGCTCAAGCCGGACTATCTGATTCCCGCCGTCGATCCACTGGAGGAGGGCACGCGTATTCTCGGCGAAGAGTCTCCAAAGTACTGGATCGATTACTTCACGCGAGCGTCGCGCATCGCTCACTACATATATCCTCGCATCAAGGTCAGCGTCCCGATTAGCAGCTACGGGACCCGCGACAGCACGCTGTACGCGTGGGCGGCGCGACCGGGCTCGCCGATCGACGCGGTAGGGTTCTCGCTGCTCGCGGGATTCGACGGCGCCACGTCTCTCGACACGCATCTTCGGGTCGCGCAGCGCTGGATGCAGCAGTTCCCCAAGCCAAAGGAACATTGGGTCTTTGCCGCCGGCGGATATCCGCTCGTGCACGGTGAGGAGAATCAGCTGCGTACGATATGGGGAGTGCTGGCGTGGGCGACCGCCCAGCTGCCGATCAAGGGGCTCGTCGTGTACGAGGGCGGGGATTACAACTCGGTTCGTGGGCTGCGGGCGGCGGGCGGGCGACTTCGGCCCGCGACCGATGCGATTCTCCGGGCGGAGAAGGGGTTGAGGCCCGGTACGCAGTAGGCCGGCAGATCGGCGCAACTAGAACAGAACGGGATCCGAGATCTCAGAGGGCGGAGATACCGATTTGAAAAAAGCACTGAACGGGATCCGAGATCTCAGAGGGCGGAGATACCGGTTATCAGTCACTGCGCGCTGACCTTTCTCTTTGGCGTACACCCGCGCTGGACTGTGGCCGGATCGGTGCTCGATTGGGTCAGAGCGTTCTTACCATCGCCTGAGATCTCTGCTTCTCAGATCTCGGATCCCG
>PKVB01000069.1 GCA_003131365.1 Gemmatimonadota bacterium
CCTTGGGCGTCAGCTCGATCGCATGTCCACCGCGCGCCACCTCTCTCGTATCCAGGTTGAGCGTGAGGTCAGCCGCCTTCAGCACTGGTGTAATGCGCCCGCGCGGCCGGCGTGACAGCGCTTCCACGCGGGCAAGCAGCTCCTCGAACGCGAACGGCTTGGNNCTCGAAGCCTCGCGCCCGAAGATCGTGCAGCACCTGCGCGCCAGACTTGCCGGGTAGCCGCATGTCGAGGACGACGACGTCGTACTCCTCCGATATGGCTCGCGCTTCCCCTTCGTCCCCGTTGGCGACCAGATCCACCCCCCAACGCTGCTCCTCAAAGCCCCGTTTAACGAACTGGCCGACGGTGGGGTCGTCTTCGATTACGAGGATTCTCATCAGGCGGGATGGACTTCTGGCGTTGAAAGAAAAAGGCGGAAATGCGTTTCCGCCTTTCCGCCTAACTTACATCTGTGCCATCCGCCGTTCAACGACGGAGGCCATGCTGACTCAGCGAATGAATCCTCTGTCAGGTCTCTCGGTCGCGCGCTGCGCCTTCTGCTTCTTCGCGAGCATCGCCATCGCTACCGAATCGGTGCGCGGCTTCACAACTGTCCCGGCGGAGGAATCCACGGTTACGACTGTGTCTTTGCAGTCTCGCTGGTCAAAAACTGAGCGTGTCGCGCATCCGGAGCGAAGGAGCTTGGACGGACCGCCGGCTGTCGGCGCGGACGGCACGCACTTGCCGGTCGCAGCCGCACTGGCCGAGCATTCGGTCTCCGCGCTCGCCGTTGGGCGGCGGGAGACCGAGTACATGAGAGCAGCTAGAGAAGAAACTGCAACCGCAAGCAGTAACAGCGCGACCAGCAGCTCGCCAATCACGAAACCGCGACGGGCCCGGTGTGCCGGGCTGCCGTGGGCCTGCACTAGTAGTTCACCCAGTTGTTACTCATAGTAACCAGTCCGCCGGAGGTATCAGGAAGAAGACGATTCTGCTACTGCTGAGTCACCATTAAAACGGCTGTCGTGGCCGGTTAAGCCATCCTGCAGGGCTTAACTGAAAGGGGGTTAACCCAGCCCAGCGATTGCGGCGAGAATCTCGGAATTCTCTCGCCTTTGGCCATTGTTGGACTCGACGTGCGACCAACGGACCATCCCTTCCTTGTCAATCAGGAAATAGGCGCGGTTGGAGTAGAACCGGTCCTCATTGAGGACCCCGTAGACCCTCGAAACGTCTCGCCTGAAGTCGCTCAGGAGCTCGGTCTTCATTTGCAGCTTGTTCTTAAATTCCTTGAGCGACGGCGTCGCGTCCACTGAAATGGGGAGTATCTCGACTCCCTTCCCCGCGAACTGATCGAAGTCCTCGGTGAAGCAGATCAGCTCCTTTGTGCAGGTGCCCGTGAACGCCAACGGGAAGAAGGCAAGAAGCACATTTCGCTTTCCACGAAAGGATGAAAGTGATACATCCCTTCCTGACGTGGAGGCCGCGGTAAAGTCGGGAGCGAGATCACCGACCTGCGGCGAATTTTGCAGCTGCGTACTCGTCATCGCAGAAAACTAACAACTCCCGGGGACCGGATGGAGCCTGATACAAAGGCAGCGAGCCAGAAACTCACGGTGCGCTGCCAGTTCTGTAATACGTGGAACCGCATCGACGCCGGCAAGGTCACCGCCGGGCCCAAATGCGGAAAATGCGGCAAGCCGATCCTGCTGGAACGCCCAATCGCGCTCGACGATGAGACGTTCGCTCGCACGATTAACGAAAGCGACGTCCCGGTCGCCGTCGACTTCTACGCCGACTGGTGCGGCCCCTGTAGAATGATGGCGCCGGCGGTCGATGCACTCGCCGCGCACCTTCAGGGAAAGGCGCTCGTCGGCAAGCTCAACACCGATCACTCACCGAGGACAGCCTCGGGATTCAACATCCGCGGCATTCCGACCACCATCGTCTTCAAGGGCGGAAAGGAGGTCGCGCGGCAATCGGGGGCGCTCCCCCTCGAAGGCTTGAAGCAGCTGATGGCAAAGGCCGGCGTCGCGGTCTGAGCCGCGCGATCGGAACTGGATGCGGTCGCCGGTCTCGGCGCTCGCGCCACGCTTCCCTTTACGAGATCGCCGGACCCTTCAGCACCTTCTCCACGGCGCTCGCCAGCTCCTGTCCCGAAAAAGGCTTGTTCAGGAAATTCGCGCCGCTCGGTACTCCGGTCCGCGCATCCTGGTCCGCGTAGCCAGAAATGAAAAGAGCCCGCAATCCGGGCCGCAAAGGCGCAAGACGCTCAACGACTTCCCGGCCGCGAAGCCCCGGCATGAACATGTCGGTTATCACCAGGTCGATCTTGCCCGGGTGAGCCTCCGCGATTCGCAACGCCGCCTCCCCGTTCTCCGCCTCGAGCACGTTGTAGTGTGCCCGGCGCAGAATCTTCAGAACGATCGCGCGAACCGATTGCTCGTCGTCGACGAGAAGGATGGTTTCTTTTAGTTCGGGTTCGGGCGCGGTCATGGCGTTAACGCTTAGGCCAAAAAGGGGTGGACAGACAAGCTAGTCCAACGAGGACCATTATGGCCAGACATCGCCAGAATTCGTTGTCTCGGAGCCGTCCAACGGTTCTTTTTGTCGCCACCTTCAGCGACTCTTCTTGTCTCCAGCCTAACGTCTTGTCTCCAGCCTGACGTCGCACCGCAAGGGCGCGGCTGAGATCGTACATGTTACGCTGCCCGACTGTTGCATTCTCGCAACACTTTTGTGGCTGCCGGAGCGCTTTACGAAGACGCTGCTCACTCGCGACAGATGTTACACCTCATTAGCGCAGGTTAACGGTGTTGTTGCCTTGCCACCGCAGTTGCGAATGGGTGGGAAACGTCTATTGCCGAACTCAGCAGGTTTATTAACCTTGTGTCCGCGTAATCACGAACTTTCGCGCGTCAACTTTGTCCACAATGCACCAAACGACGGGAACGAAATGACCAGCGCCCTGGCCCGAAAAGACTTTCGCGCAGCCTCAGACTCGACCCAGTACAACCCCGTCACCGAAAAAATGCGAGCCCTGATCGTCGATGACGATCGGACGCTCAGGGAAGGATGCGCCAGCGTGCTACGAAGCGAGGGATTCGTCGTAGACGTTACCGCGCGCGGCGACGAGGCCATTGAAATGGTTCGCCGCTCCAGATACGACATTATGTTCGTCGACGTCTACATGACGCCCGTCTCGGGAATCGATGTGCTGAAAGCCGTGATGGCGACAGCCCCGAACACGCTGGTCGTTCTGATGACCGGCAATCCAAGCGTCGACTCGAGCATCGAAGCCATGCAGATCGGTGCCTGGGAGTATCTCTCGAAGCCGTACTCGGGAACGCAGCTGCAGCTGATTCTTGGCCGCGCGGCCCACACCGTTTCGACGCGCCGTCAATCCGAAACGCCAGCGCTCGATACCCCGGGGGGCGGCGCCGGTAGCCTCCTCGTTGGCACCTCCGCAGCCTTTCGACGCGCGACAGACCTTGCCAAGAGGGCCGCGCCAACGAACGCCGCCGTCATGATCGTCGGCGAAACCGGAACGGGAAAAGAAGTTCTCGCTCAGTACATTCACCAGCACAGTCGGCGCGCCCGGCGACGTCTGGTTCCGATCAATTGCGCCGCCATCCCCGAGCAGCTTCTCGAGTCTGAGATGTTCGGCCATCGCAAAGGAGCCTTCACCGGCGCCGATCGCGAAAAGATGGGACTCTTAGAGCTCGCGGACGGTGGGACGCTCTTTCTCGACGAGCTGAGCGAGATGTCGATGCCCCTCCAGGCCAAGATGCTTCGCGTCCTTCAGGATGGAATTGTTCGTCGCGTCGGCAGCGAACACGAAGACGCCGTCGTGGACGTGCGCTTCGTCTCGGCGACCAACAGAGATCCACGCGAATCCATCAGGAACAAGCAGTTGCGCGAAGACCTTTACTACCGCCTGAACGTGGTTCAGGTGATAATTCCGCCGCTGCGCGAGCGCGCCGAAGACATTCCATTGCTCGCCAACCACTTTCTCCGCGTCTTTTGGGCCCGTCACCGTTCAGCGAAGGACGCCATACCGGAGTTCAGCGAGGATACGCTCGACTTCCTCGTGTCCCGACCGTGGCGCGGCAACGTGCGCGAGCTTCAGAATTTTGTCGAGCACGTGACCATCCTCGCGCAGCCAGGCTCGAAGATCCAGATCCATCAGCTTCCGCTCGAACAGGAGGTCGACCTCGGCTCGGCGATAACCGGGTTGCCT
>PKVB01000081.1 GCA_003131365.1 Gemmatimonadota bacterium
ACGCAAGACCGCCAACGTCGTGCTCGGGAACGCGTTCGGGAAGAACGTGGGGATAGTCGTCGACACACACGTTGCGCGGCTGAGCCACCGCCTCGGCCTCACCAAGGGGACGGATCCGGTCAAGATCGAGCAGGATCTGATGCCGCTATTCCCGCGGGAGGATTGGGCGCTGCTCGCGCACCTGCTCATCTTTCATGGGCGTAGAGTCTGCGAGGCGAGAAGGCCCAAGTGCGAAATCTGCGTACTCAATGACATCTGCCCGTCAAGCACGGTTTAATGTTATCATACAGCGCTAATTTCCCTTAACGCGACCATGACAAAATTCGCCACGATAGAAACCAACCGGGGCACCATGAAGGCCGAGCTGTACGAGAAGGAGGCGCCAAAGACGGTCGCCAATTTCGAGAAGCTCGCCAACTCCGGCTTTTACGACGGCACCAAGTTTCACCGCGTCATCAAGGATTTCATGGTCCAGGGCGGTGACCCGTACTCGAAGGGCGGGGAGCACGCGAAGGGTCCGGTCGGAACCGGAGGTCCGGGTTACAAGATCGATTGCGAGACGAGTGGAAACCCGCGCAAGCACGAAGTCGGCGCGCTGTCGATGGCGCNNAGCGAGCAGAACACCAAGCACTTGAATGGAGTCCACACGGTTTTTGGCAAGGTTATCCAGGGGGCCGACGTGATCCCCAAGATCAACCAGAACGACACCGTAACGAAGGCCAGAGTTTCGAGCGGGCCGGAGGTGAAGTGATGGCGACGAAAAAGAAGACCGACCGGAGAGCAACCTGATGGCGACCAAGAAGAAGACCGACCTGAGTGCCGCGCTTACGGGGCTCATTCTGGGCTCCGTGACCCTGTTCCTGCTGCTGACATCGATAGTCCTGCTGACGAACGCGCACTTTCGGGGCAAGGAGGCGGTGGAGGCGACCCACCAGTAAGACTGCGGTTCGAAGAAATTGACTAAAGGCGCGTCCGTCGTATATTACTGACTGGTCAGTAACTACCTGTTTAGCAATGCCTGGAACCAAACCAACCAAGTCAGTAAAGTCAGCCCAGCCGAAGTGGCGTAGACAGCCCGAGCACCGGCCCCAGCAGATCATCGAGGCCGCTCTCGAGGTTTTCGGCGAGTGCGGGCTCGCCAACGCCCGGCTTCAGGACATCGCCGAGCGCGCCGGGGTCTCCAAGGGCACCATCTACCTCTACTTCCCCAACAAGGAAGAGCTCTTCCGCGCGATGGTCCGGCAAACCGCCGTCGCCGCGATCGAGTACGCCGAAAGAACTGTCGGCAGCGGGACACCCACCGAGCAGCTCTACGTCGCCATGCGGGGCTACTGGAATTTCGTCCGCTCGCCCGTCTTCAGCACCATTTACCGCCTCGTCCTTGGCGAGCTCCACCAATTCCCCGATCTTGCCAAGTTCTACGCCGATGAGGTGGTGTCCCGCGGGCTCAAGCTGCTGAGCGGAATCATTCGCAAGGGAGTCGACGCGGGCGAATTCCGCGAGATCGATCCAATGATCGCCGCGCGTATGCTCGTTGCGCTCACTGTCATGAACGGTATCTGGCGCGATGAGTACACCGGAGTACCACTCCTCTGCGACAAGAAAGACGAGCAGGTCTTCCAGGAGGTGGCCCAGTTCTATCTCCACTCGATCACGCCCTTTGCGGGCTGCTCCGCGCAAGCCGATGGCGCTCCGTCGGACACAACTTTGTTCATTCCCTCCAACAATGACTAAGATTCTTCCCAGTATGACCAGGCGCCTGTTCGCGGCCGTTGCAACGATTGCAACTGCATCGTCTTTCGCGCTCGCGCAGACGCCGGTGACCGCGCCAACGCCTGTCCTGTTCCCGCCAGCGGTGATTCCCCTCACCCTGGGCGACGCCGCGCGACTTGCCGCGCGGCAAAGCGCGATTTCCCGGGGGGCTCGCCTTCGCGCCGACGAAGCCGTAGCTCGCGTGCGCCAACGCAAGTCGGATCTGCTCCCAACCATTAGCAGCTACGTCCAGGAAGCCGGGCGTACCTTCAACACCTCCACGCTCGGCATCGATTTCCCTGCCACGCCTGGCCAGCCAGCTCTGTTCGATCCGCAGGGCCAGATCGAAGGCCCCGTCAACACGTTGGACTTTCGCGGGCAGGTGAGGCAGAGCCTTTTCGATTTCGGCGCCCTCGGACGAGTTCGCTCGGCTCAGGCCGAGGCACGTTCCTCGAGCGCGGACGCCGACGCCACCGCCGAGCAGGCCGCGAACATCGCAACCAACGCTTACGTGAGAGCGATGCGCGCGGACGCCGATCTACGCGCGCGTCAAGCCGACACCGTCCTCGCCACCGAGTTGCTCAGCATCGCGCAGTCACAGCTGCAGGCCGGAACCGGTGTCGGGCTCGACGTCACGCGCGCCAAGTCGCAGCTCGCGAACACACGCGCCGCCCTCATCGCGTCCCGCAACGCGCGTGACCACGCGCATCTCGATCTCCTCCGCGCCCTCGCCCTTCCCGTCGGAACCGACATCGTGTTGGCGGATTCTCTCTCCACCGCCACCGACAATGGGACGCTTCCGGACGAAACAGCGCTCGTGGCGCAGGCGATGCGCAATCGACCGGACCTCCTCGCCGAAGACGAGCGCATCCGCGCGGCAGAACAGGGTCTCTCGGCCATCAAGGCCGAGCGCCTTCCCTCGCTGGGGCTCGTCGCCGACGATGGCGTGATCGGAAAAAACGGCGCGAAGATGCTCAACACGTACACGTGGGGACTGCAGGTCACGCTCCCGATTTTCGACGGATTCAGGCGGGAAGCGCGGGTTCAGGAGCAGCAGTCGGTGGTCAAGGCGGCGGAAATTCGCCGGCGCGATCTCGAGCAGCAGGCTCAGGTCGACGTGCGCGGCGCATTGATCGACCTCTCTGGCGCCCGCGAGCAGCTCGGCGCAGCGACCGAGAGGCTTAGCCTAGCCGAGCAGGAAGTGGTGCAGGCGCGCGACCGCTTCAACGCCGGGGTCGCCGGAAACGCGGACGTAGTGAACGCGTCGCTCGCTCTCACGTCCTCGCGGACGCTCGTGAACGACGCCGAGACGCTGTACCAGCTCGCGCGCGTTTCGCTCGCGCGAGCGACGGGAAGCGTTACGACACTGAAATAATCGTCAGGATTTTGCAAAACTCCAATTAGACTATCAGGAATACAGGAAAGGTTATGGCAACCGCAATCAATACCGAAGCACCCGCGACTCCTGCTTCACGCAACGGTAGAACCGGCGCGTCCGAACCAGACACACCGTCGAATAAGAAGAAGTTCCTTCTTCCCATCGCTGGTGTCGTCGCGCTGATCCTCCTCGTCTGGGGGTTCCAGAAATGGAGTTACGGCCGCACGCACCAGTCGACTGACAACGCGCAGGTCGACGGTCACATCGTGCCGGTGCTGGCGAAGGTCGGCGGCTACGTGAAGACGGTCAACGTCAACGAGAACGACCATGTGAACGCGGGACAGCTGCTCGTGCAGCTCGACGACGCCGACTATCGCGTCCGTCTCCAGCAGGCACAGGCTGATCTCGCGGCTGCCGAAGCGACGGCCGGGGGCGGTGGTTTCTCCGGGCAGGCGGAGGCGCAGGTTCAGAGCGCCACCGGCCAGCGTGCCGCGCTCGACGCGCAGATTGGCGCCGCTCAGGCCAACGCGAACAAGGCTGACGCCGATCTTGCCCGCGCCAGGGAGCTCGTCGCCAAGCAGATCATCTCCAAGCAGCAGCTTGACGCCGCACAGGCGACCGCGGACGTTGCGCACGCGAACCTCCTCGCCGCCCAGCGTCAGGCCTCTGCGGCCGGTGGAACGGTGAGCACCATGGAAGCCGGCGTCCGTGTCGCCAACGCGCGCTCGCTCGCTTCTCGCGCGGCGGCCGAGAACGCTCAGCTGCAGCTCGACTACACGCACATCACCGCACCGGCCTCCGGCGAGGTTTCGAGAAAGCAGGTCGAGGTAGGACAGCTCGTCGCGCCGGGACAGCCCCTGCTCAGCATTGTCGCTGACACAGGCGTCTGGGTCACGGGAAACTTCAAGGAGACCCAGCTCGCAACGATTCGTCCGGGCCAGCCAGTGGAGTTCGAGATCGACGCTTACGGCAACTGCCGCGGCGAAGGAAAGGTCGCGAGCATCAGCGGCGCGACCGGAGCGAAGTTCGCGCTCCTTCCGCCCGACAACGCCACCGGAAATTTCACCAAGGTCGTTCAGCGTATTCCCGTGCGCATCGCTGTCACCAAGCCGTGTCCGGGTAACTATCCCCTGCGGCCAGGTCTCTCGGCGAACGTCCACATAGACACCTCAAACCGGTGAGCACGGCCGTGCTGCGGTCTTCGGGGATGACTTCATCCTCCGAAGACCGCTACTCGCACAAGTACATAATCGCCGCCACGGTCACGATGGCGGCGATGCTCGAGCTGATCGACACTTCGATCGTCAACGTTGCCATCCCGCACATGATGGGGAATCTGGGCGCGACGCTCGACGAGATCGCCTGGGTTTCGACCTCGTACATCATCGCCAACGTCATCGTCATCCCGATGTCGGGATGGCTGTCTGCGTTCTTCGGCAGAAAGCGCTACTTCACGGGCTCAATCCTTCTCTTCACCCTCGCGTCCTTCTTCTGCGGCTCATCGCACTCGCTGCTCGGACTCATTTTCTGGCGCGTGATTCAGGGAATTGGCGGCGGGGCGCTCCTCTCGACGGCGCAGGCGACGCTGTACGAGTCGTTCCCGCCCGAAGAAGCGGGAACCGGCATGGCAATCTTCGGCGTCGGCGTCATGGTCGGCCCGACCCTCGGCCCCACGCTCGGCGGCTGGATCACGGACAACTACAACTGGCCGTGGATCTTCTACATCAACGTTCCGCTCGGCATCATCGCGGCAATTCTTACGGTCACGTACATACATGACGCCATCCACCAGGAGCGGGCCGACAAGATCGACTATCTCGGAATAATCCTGCTGACGCTCTGTGTCGGATCGCTGCAATGGATGCTGGAGCGCGGTGAGCGCTACGACTGGTGGGAATCGCGCTTCGTCACGATGCTGGGCTTTACCGCGCTCTTCGCGGGAATCGCCCTCATCTGGCACGAGCTGACGACCGACGAGCCGGTGATCAACTTCCGCATTCTGAAGAGTAGGCAGGTGACGGCCGGCGTGAGCATAGGCCTGTTGCTCGGGTTCGCGTTGTACGGATCCGTCTTCATACTCCCGGTCTTTCTGCAGCAGCTGCTGCAGATGACGGCGTGGCAGACCGGAAAGATCATCCTGCCGGGAGCGATCGCATCGGCTGTGACAATGGCAGTGGTCGGGAGAAACGCCATGCGACTAGATGCCAGATACACGGTAGTAGCAGGGGCGTTTCTCTTCTTTCTGTCGATGCTCAAGCTCTCACACCTCACCTCTGCGAGCGGCTCCGGGGATCTCTTCTGGCCCCTGATACTTCGCGGCATGGGGCTGGGGCTCATCTTCGTTCCCCTGACGAACGCGACGATGGCGGACCTCAAGGTGAAGGATCTGGCGCAGGGGACCGGCATGTTCAATCTCATGCGCCAGCTCGGAGGCTCGCTCGGAATCGCGGTGATGGCGACCCTTCTCGCGCGCTTCATGGCAGCCGAGAAGGCGGTGCTGGTCGAGCACGTCGGCGCGAACGATCCCGAGACATTGAGCCGTCTCTCGATGCTGGCACGCGGTCTCGTAGCCCGCGGAATCAATCCGATGATCGCGCAGCAGCAGGCGCTCGCCATCCTCGACCGCCAGGTCACCGTGCAATCGAGCATGCTCGCCTTCTCCAGGATCTATTTGTACAGTGGGCTGGTATTGATATTCGGGCTGCCGCTCCTGCTACTGTTCCGGACCGGTCGCGCGCGCGGCTCCATGGGACCGGTTCACTAGCTCGGGATAGCGCCAATTGTCGAACAGGAATGCTCCCGACGCCGGTAAGCCGGTTCCGGCCGTATCTTACGGCCAGAACCTCGACCCACCGGTATTGACAGCCCCTCAACAGTCGCACCCAGCCATACGTATTTCTGATGAGGAACGAGCGCTCGTAAGTCTGGCCAGGAATGGGGACGAACGGGGTTTTGCAGGGCTCGTACGTCTTCATCAGCGGCGCGCGTACATCGTGGCACGCTCGATCGTCATGACGCACGAGGATGCGGAAGATGCGGTGCAGGAGGGTTTCCTGCGCGCGTATCAGGCGCTCGACCGGTTCGATCCGGCGCAGGCTTTTGGCGCGTGGCTCAATCGAATCGTCGCGAACGCGGCGCTCGATCTGGCTCGTCGCCGGAAGGTAAGAAATGCGGAGGAGATCTCCGAATCGATTCCGGCCACGTTCCGCGATCCGGCAGTATCCGGCGAGCTGCGGGAGCGGCTCGAGGCGGCGCTGGCGCAGCTTCCGGATCGTGCACGGGCGGTAATCGTCATGCATGACATCGAGGGCTTTACGCACGCAGAGATTGGCGAGATGCTGAGTATCCCGGGCGGAACGGCTCGCTCGGATTTGCACCACGCGCGGCAGAAACTGCGCGTGGTCCTCGGAAACCTGAGGGATTAGAGATGGAAGATCGTACCGACTTGCGACTCGACGATGAAGGCGATGCGAAGATCACGGAGATGCTCCGTGATGTGTACGCATCGCCCGCCGGAGGCGCATATTGGGACGCCCTCGAGACGCGCATCATGGCGTACATCAAGGAACACGAGGGAGCGGTCGTCAGCATCCCGGTCAACTGGTGGTCGGATCTCGCGAGCTGGGCAGGGCCCGGACTCGCTGCCGCGGCTCTCCTGTTCGTCGCGGCCGGCTTGATGTGGTCGCGGCAGAAAGACGAAGATCTGCGCACGACCTACGAGGCCGTCACGGAGCCACTCGCTTCGGACGTTCTGCCTGGAGCTGTTCAGGTTGTAACAGCTCCGCGCGATGGCTCTTCGCAACGCGAAGCGACGTTCCACTACGTCTTGTCACACTGAGGATCGCGATGGAAAGCCAAAAGGGTTACGCCATGATGGTTTTGCTCGGCGCTTTCGTCGCGGGCGGCGCGCTGGGTTTCACCGCCAACCGGATGATGGACGCCAAGCATGGCCGCGATATGCGGGGTCCGCGCGCGTACAGACAGAGAATGGCCGAAGAGCTCAAGCTCACTCCCGGGCAGCAGGCATCCGTTGATTCGCTGATCGAGCAGAAGCACAGGCAGATCGTCACGCTCTACAAGCCGGTAAAGCCGCAGCTCGATTCGATTGCAGTCCTGGCGCGGGTAGTCAGCGACAGTACTCACGCGCAGATCAAGCGGCTGCTGAATCCGGACCAGCAGGTGAAGCTCGACAGGATGCGCGCTGCCGCGCGCCGTGATCTCGCTGAGCGGAGAGGCGGAGACTCGACTGCGCGCCCTCCAGTTCCGCCACCGGGAGATGCGCCTTACTAGGGATTGCAACGCCCGAAAACAAGAAAAGCGCCGGTGCAGATCTCTGCACCGGCGCTTTTTTTCTTTATGCCTTAGGTGTTAGACGTTATCCGGGTCGGCTTTTCTCTCGGCCTTCCCGAAGTTCTTCTGGACCTTGCCCTTGAGCTCTTCAGTACGCCCCTTGATGTGCTCGCTGGAGTTGTCGGTGGCATCGCCCAGATTGCCGCGAACCCTTCCTTTCATTTCCTTCGCGGTTCCTTTGACTTGGTTCTCGAGACCCTTTTTGTTTAGATCCTTCATTTAACCCTCCTGGGTAGAATCAGGTGCTTTCTGTTGTGCCTCTCATAACGCAAGCGATATGCCCCAATAACGTCTGTTTTTTACCTACTGGGATCAGCCTTGCAAGGGGGGATCGGCCTTGCAAAGGGTCGCGTGCTTGAGGAAATTCCGAGTTCAAAGCTGCCGGCAGTTAGGCGGCCTGAACCTCTATAGGTCGCGCAAATCAGCACTAACCTCGAAGCTCGTCCGAGCGGCCGCCGTCTCGCAA
>PKVB01000130.1 GCA_003131365.1 Gemmatimonadota bacterium
AGGGTTGGCTCGAGGGCTACCTCCTCACCGGCCGTCACGGCCTGTATGCGACTTACGAATCGTTTGCCATGGTCTCGGCGTCGCAGACGGTCCAGCACGCCAAGTGGATGCAGGAAGCCACGAACCTCGAGTGGCGCCGCCCAATTGCGTCGCTCAACATCCTGCTCACGTCCACGTGCTGGCGCAACGATCACAACGGTTTCAGCCACCAGGGACCCGGACTGATTGACGTAGTGATGTCGAAGCGCGGCAGCGTCGCGCGCATCTACCTCCCGCCCGACGCCAACTCGCTCCTCGCCGTCGCTGACCACTGCCTCCGCAGCCGCAACTACGTCAACCTGATGGTGATAGACAAGCAGCCGCAGCTCCAGTGGCTCTCGATTGAAGAGGCCATCGAGCATGCCGCACGCGGCGCATCGGTGTGGAGCTGGGCGGGAAACGAAAAGAGCATCGTGGAGCCGAAGCTGACCGCGGGCCGCGATCCCGACGTGGTGCTGGCGTGCGCCGGCGACACACCCACCCTAGAGACGGTTGCGGCCGCGTGGTGGCTCAGGCGGCTCGCCCCGGAACTTTGCGTGCGGGTTGTTAACGTGATCGATCTCATGACGCTCTTTTCACCGGGGGATCACCCCCACGGTATGAACGACGATGCTTTCAATCGGCTATTTACGGCCGACAAGCCTGTCATCTTTGCGTTCCACGGATATCAGCATCTGATTCATCAGATGCTTCATCATCGCTCAAATCCGGGCCGTTTCCACGTGCGTGGCTTTAATGAGCAGGGAACAACCACTACTCCCTTCGATATGGTGATCCTGAACGCCATGAGCCGGTTTCATTTGGCGGCTGAGGCAATCCGTCGGTCGCCACTCAAGTCAGCACGCGAGGATTCTATCAAGAGCCTGGAGACGATGATCGCGGACGCGGTGCGCTACTCGCGCGACCAGCTGCAGGATCCTCCTGAGATTCGCGATTGGGTCTGGACAGTCGAAACCGGGCACGCGCCTTAGGCTCTGCGAGAAATCCTCACAGGAATTCAGGAAATCCTCCCTCGTTTCCGAAGCTGGATCCGCACAGAATGACAACAGCAACCTGGGCACACTTTGTTCAAACGCGGGAGGGGGGATATGTGGAAAGGATTGCATGTCATTGCGGAGTCGGTGAGGGCTCGACGCGAGCCGATGAAAACTCTGCTCGCCGCATTGTTCGGGCTGTTCGTGTCCAGCCTGTTCGCGATCTCCGGCAACTGGCTCACTATCAGGCTCGGTGGGGAGTCATTCCTCAGTGAACAGTCCGCCTACGCCACCATGGTCGTGCTGATCGCGTTCCTCTGGACAGCAGCATCGGTCGTGCTTGGAGGCTATGTGGTGGCACGCCTGCACAACACTCGTGGTGCTGTGAGCGCCTACATCGTCCTCGAGCTGTTTTTTGGGGCGGGCATGGTGGCCGAGTTCTGGAGCTCGGGGGCCGCATGGTATGATACGGTCGCGGTGTTGTTCGTCATTCCCTGTGCGCTGCTCGGTGCCAGTTTGTTGCGGCCACGCTGGCTGACGGGGAGCGCGCGCCATACTGGCTGAAGCGGCGACACCATCGCAGCGGCTACTGAGCGGTGTAGCCGCCGTCGATCACCAGCTCCGTTCCGGTGACGAACTTTGACTCGTCCGACGCGAGGTACAGCACGCCATACGCAATATCGTCGGGTTCACCGACGTGACCGATTGGATGCAGACTGTCCAGCAGCTTGCGACCTTGCGCCACATCGCCCTGAGATTTTAGAAAGTTCTCCACCATGGGCGTCCAGATATAGCCAGGGTGCACCGAGTTGACCCGAATATTGTAGCCCGCTTTGGCGCAGTAGAGCGCCGCTGATTTCGTCAGTAGGCGCACGCCGCCTTTGCTCGCGTTGTACGCGGCCAGGTTCGGATCGCCCACCAGGCCTTCGATCGAGGACAGATTCACTATCGAGCCGCTTCCATTTGCCTTCATGGTCTGGATTGCGTGCTTCGTCCCGAGAAAGACGCCTTCGAGATTGATGCTCATGAGCCACCGCCACTCCTCGAGCGTGGTGTGCTCGACGTCTTTGGCCAGTGCGACGCCGGCATTGTTTACGAGAACGTCGAGTTTCTTGAACCGTTCGATTACGACCTTCATGACGTGATCCCACCCTGCTTCATCGGCGACGTCGTGCTCGACGAAGACCGCATCGCTCCCACGGCCCCGGATCTCCTCGGCGACAATTGACCCTTTGTTGACATCGACATCGGTCACTGCGACGGCCGCCCCTTCTTCGGCGAATTTGAGGGCGCATGCACGTCCGATTCCGAGCGCACCACCGGTTATGACCACTGACTTGCCGCGCATTCTGTTCATTTCGTCTCCTGCCGAGCCCGAAGAAAACTAGAGCCCCCGCTCAGTGGTTTCCCACTTTGCGGAGGCTCCGCTTCTGCTGGCGGTCGCCGATCCGGTTCGTTTCCGTGCTTTCACGCACAGTCGGCTCGACAACCTTGCCCTCGTCGGACGGGCGACTCAGGTGCCCCGGTGATCCCGGAGCTTTGATTGTGTCCAGCAACCTCACAATCTGTGCGACGGCTTCGAACTTCCATCGCGCTGCCCTCCGCCGGCGTCCCGGGGGAGAACCCGTTCACACAATTCCGTCTTGTGAACGCAAATGCAAAATAGCACGGCCACGCCATGGCGGGCGTAGGCAAATCCCTGAATTTTCTTGGAGGTTTTCCCTGCTCACGTGAATGGACAGCAGCGGCAGCCGCGCGCCGCTCACTCCGTTGGCAGTCCCTCGGCTTGCGCCGACAAATACAGGGGAATCCTCACGCAAGTTCAGGCAATCCTTTCTCGTTCAGGGGGTCGAATCTATTCAGACTATTGGATGAAAGCTGCCACCACCAGCAGGCGGCCGTCGGCGAGTGGGCACCTGAACGATTCATCGCGCCGCTCAAGGGAGGACCGATGCTAAGGCTAAGAGACATCATGACGCGGGACGTGATTAGCGCCACGCCCGACATGACGATTCGCGATGCTATGGCGCTGTTGTCGGAGCGGCACGTGAGCGGCGCGCCGGTCGTCGACGGTGGAAAGATTGTCGGAATCTTCTCCGCAACCGACATCCTTGCGCTTCTCGCGGATCTCAACGATACGACTCCCTCGCTCACCTTCAGGCGTCGAAGGGGACGCACGGCACCCCTCGAGGATGTAACCGTCGACGAAGTGATGACTCGGAAAGTTCAGTCGCTTCCACCTGATTGTTCTGTCGACGAAGCGGCCGCCTTAATGGGGAAAAAGCAAATCCATCGGGTGCTGGTGATGCTGGGAGATGCCTTGCTCGGAATCGTAACCACGTCCGACGTAGCGAAGGCTGTCGCTGAACACAGGTTCAGAAGTCGTACGTACGTCTTCGGGTAGCTGAGAGTCTGTAGACTCGGGAGGAGCAAATGAGAGGGACAACTTTTGCAATCGCCGCAGCCAGTGCTTCTGTGTTGGCTCTTGGGTGTGTCCTGCGGACGCCGAAAACAGAGGTGAGCGCCGACGACTTTGACCTGGCCCCGCTCGCGGGTAAGTGGACTGGCGAATACACCAGCCAGGAGAGTGGCAGGACCGGAGATGTGTCATTTGTCCTGCGCGCCGGCGAGGTTGCGGCGTCTGGGCGCATCGAAATGATCGCGCGCGAATCGGAGAATGCGTCTATTGCCGCTTATCGGCCGATGGTGAATGGCAGTCTGGGTGTTCCCGTGAAGCAGCTTCTGACCATTCACTTCGTCAGAAAGGAAGGCAACACGGTCATCGGACTGCTCGACCCCTACATCGATCCGGATTGCGTGTGCAAGGTGACGACGACATTCCAGGGCGCATTGGTTGACTCTCGCACGATCGAGGGGACCTTCAACACCTTCAGTGCCGAGCGGTCGCACATTTCTAATGGTGGCCGATGGAAGGTGACGAGGACGAAGCATTTGTAACTACGGTCAGAGCTAGTAGTAGCAGACCCCCAAATTTGACGCTAGCCCGCGCTGGAGTACGTGCGCATTTGTGCATGCGTGTCGACCAGATACTCCGTGAACCACTTCTGTGCTAGATCGGATACCTTCTCGAGCGCTCCGGTCTCCTCGAAGAGATGCCCCGCACGTGGCACAATCTCGAGGCGGGCTATGCAGCGGAGCCTGCGGAGCGCTTCGTGGTTGAGGCCGATTACGATTGTATCGGCACCTCCGACAATGAGTAGCGTCGGCGCACGCAAATCCTCCAGCGCACTCCCGGCAAGGTCGGGCCTTCCGCCTCGCGAAACGACCGCGCCCACCAGCTCTGGAAGGGCGGCGGCAGCGACAATTGCGGCCGCGGCTCCCGTGCTGGCGCCAAAGTAGCCGACGGGCAGCCCGTCTAGGCCGCGCTGTGCGACTGCCCAATTGGTTACCGTGGCAAGACGCACTGAAAGCATCTCGATGTCGAATCGCAAATGCCGAGTGAGGGCTTCTGCCCGCTCCTCCTCCCGCGTGAGCAGATCCAGAAGCAGCGTCGCAAAACCCGCATCCTGGAGTTTCCGAGCTACCAGCCTGTTTCTCTGGCTGAATCTGCTGCTGCCGCTGCCATGCGCGAAAAGCACCACACCTTTGGCATCGACAGGGACAGAAAGATCCGCTTCCAGAGTTGTCCCCTCAAATGGTATGCGAGCCGGACGCTCTTCTACTCGCCTCTCCTTTTCGTTCGTCACCTGAACCTCCTCTCGATGCTCGTCAAAGCGTCGAGGGATACGTTTCGGGAAGCTCACCACG
>PKVB01000028.1 GCA_003131365.1 Gemmatimonadota bacterium
CAGGCGGTGTTCGTACGCCGTCAGGAAAAACGCGACCAGCGATTTCTCGCGATCGAGATCGACGCGCGGCGGTGCGGCTACCGCGTCGGGCATCGTGCGTTGTTGCCATTCCGATCCGCCCAGCTCATCGCGGGTTTCCCCGATGAGGACGATGTCCAACCCCGCCTCGGGGAAGGCGATCTCGCGGCCGTCGGTGTCGTGCTCGAGGATGCCGACCATGCCGACGGTCGGCGTCGGCAGAACGGCGCGACCCTCCGTCTCGTTGTAGAACGATACGTTGCCGGAAACGACCGGCGTGCCGAGAGCAACGCAGGCGTCGCTGATCCCTCGAATGCACTCCGCGAACTGCCACATGATCTCCGGCCGTTCCGGTGAGCCGAAGTTCAGGCAATCGGTGATCGCCACCGGCCGTCCGCCGCTGACGGCGATGTTGCGCGCGGCCTCGGCGACAGCCTGTTTGCCGCCTTCGTACGGATCGAGAGAGCAATAGACCGGATTCACATCGCTCGTCATCGCCAGCGCGCGGCCGGTGCCCTTGACGCGAACGATGGCCGCATCGCGCCGCTCCGGACGCGCGATCGTATTCGTGCGCACGGTCGTGTCGTACTGCTCCCAGATCCAATGCTTCGAGCAAAGGTTCGGCGAGGCGATGAGATGGAACAGCTCATCGGTCAGGTCGCCATCGCCTGGACGTTGTCGATCGAGCGATGGAGGGACGATACGCTGCGGAGCCGACATCGGACGCTCATACACCGGCGCCTCGGTCGAGATGGGGTCGACCGGAATCGCCGCCACCTCCTCGCCGTGCCAGATCAGACGCACGAATCCGTCGTCCGTGACCTCGCCAACGACGGCGGCATTGAGATCCCACTTCTCGAACGTGCGGACGACCTCGTCCTCGCGGCCGCGCTTGGCCACGATCAACATCCGTTCCTGCGACTCGCTCAGCATGATCTCGTACGGCGTCATGCCGCTCTCGCGCACCGGCACACGGTCGAGATCCATCCGCACGCCGGTACCGGCCCGGCCGGCCATTTCGAATGATGACGACGTCAGACCGGCGGCCCCCATGTCCTGAATGCCGACCACGGCATCAGAATCCATGATCTCGAGACATGCTTCGAGGAGCAGCTTCTCCGTGAACGGATCGCCGACCTGCACGGTGGGCCGTTTCTCCTCCGATGCCTCATCGAATTCCGCGGAGGCCATGGTGGCGCCGTGGATCCCGTCGCGTCCCGTCTTCGAGCCGACGTAGATGACCGGATTGCCGACGCCGCTGGCGGTGCCGGTGAAGATGCGGTCGCGCGTCGTCACGCCGAGGGCGAAGACGTTGACGAGGATGTTGCCGTTGTAGGAGCGGTGAAAGGACGTCTCCCCGCCGATGGTGGGGATGCCAATGCAGTTGCCGTAGCCGCTGATGCCGCGCACGACGCCGTCGACGAGGTACTTCATGCGCGGGGCGTCGAGGTTGCCGAAGCGGAGCGAGTCGAGGCAGGCGATGGGGCGCGCGCCCATCGTGAAAATATCGCGCAGGATGCCGCCGACTCCGGTAGCCGCTCCCTGGTACGGCTCGATGAACGACGGATGGTTGTGCGACTCCATCTTGAACGCCGCCACCCAGCCGTCGCCGATATCGATTACGCCGGCGTTCTCACCGGGACCCTGCACGACGCGCGGCCCCGTCGTCGGAAACTTGCGGAGATGGACGCGCGACGATTTGTACGAGCAGTGCTCGCTCCACATCACGCTGTAAATGCCCAGTTCGGTGAGCGAGGGCACGCGGCCCAGAGCAGCCTGAATGCGGCTGTATTCATCCGCGGTGATGCTGTGCTGGGCCAGCAGCTCCGGGGTTACCGAAACCGGCGCGGGCAGATCTTGAGAAGAGGCGGAGTTCATCACGATTGCCTCCATTGTCGCACGCGGCGCGCCTTGCGGAGCTGTCTTCTGTGTGGAAAGCAGGGACCAGTCCCAGATGCCGCATTCCCAGTGCGAGTTTGCAACAATTGCGGGATAATACCGCGGCGCATCTCAGCCGCTCTAGCGGACAACTCTTTTGCAGCGCGGGACTGTGGCGCGCGAGGCAACGCCTGTGCGATACTTTGAGAGCGGATTCCCACCCCGAGCCGGGATGGCGGAACTGGCAGACGCACGGGACTCAAAATCCCGCGGCCTATGGCCTTACGAGTTCGAGTCTCGTCCCGGGTATTTCTGGCCTACGTTCGAGCGACCGGCATCAAAGACAGGAGGATTTATGCGCGTGGTCTGTGGGATTGGGGTTTTGGCGATGCTACTGGTGTCGTGTACTGCGACTGGTCCGACCCTTTCTACTGTTGAGCAGTTCGCGGTGAGCCGTTCTGAGTGGAAAAAGCAGAACATTCACAGCTACTCCTTCGATTACACGGTGTATGGCGGCTACCCAGGCAAGACGCCCGTTAGAATTGAGGTTCGCGCGGACACCGTTCTCAGCGTTGCAGCGCGGAGTACCGGCGCCGTCTTGCCGTCCGCGGGCTGGCCGACCGTGGGCGGCGTCTTCTCGGAAATCGCGAACCAAATTGCGGCAGGCAACGATCAGCTTCTGGTCCGGTACGACTCGAACCTCGGCTATCCGATCGAGATAGAAACCAATCCGCACGTTGGCGACGGTGGTTTGTCGATCAACGTAGAGAATTTTCTCCGCTCGTTGCTGAACTAGGGCTTGCTCGGCGCGAGCGACGGTTCGCGGCGGCCGCGAATTCTCGCAAAGGCCTTCTTCGTGAAGCCCCGCACTCTACCGGGCAGCTCGTCGAAATAGGTGTAGAATACCGGAGTCACGTACAGAGTCACGAGCTGCGAGAACGCCAGGCCTCCCACCACCGCGACGCCGAGCGGACGGCGCGCCTCCGCTCCGGCGCCTCGGCCCAGCGCGATCGGAAGCGTCGCCATCAGCGCGGCGAACGTTGTCATCATGATCGGACGAAAGCGCAGCAGGCACGCCTGGTAAATCGATTCCTCGGGCGACATCCCTTCCTTACGTTCGGCTTCCAGCGCGAAATCGATCATCATGATCGC
>PKVB01000183.1 GCA_003131365.1 Gemmatimonadota bacterium
CGTCGCGCTCATTTACCGCCACCCAGAGGGCGTGGCTATCCGGCTCCCACGCGAGGCCCACGGGGTTGCGCAGACCGGTCGCGAAGACGCGATGATTGCCGGTTGCGCGATCGATCTCCCAGATTGCCGCGCGCGTCTGCTCGTGGAGATATCCGTTTTCCATCACGTTGCTGTTGGATCCTACGGAGGCGTATAGCTTCGTCCCATCCGGACTGGCGATGACGTTCTTCGTCCAGTGATGATTGATGCGACCCGCGGGCAGATCGACCAGCTTCACTCCGGGCGCAACGATGTTCGTCACTCCGGGTGTGTACGGGAAGCGCACGATCCCGTCGCTGTTCGCGACGTAGAGCGCATCGCCAACCAGCGTCATTCCGAAGGGCGAGTACAGTCCCGACAGAAATACGGAGCGCGTGTCCACGATCCCGTCTCCGTCGGTGTCCCGCAGCAGCATGATGCGATTCGGGCTCGGCACGCCGCTGCCTGATTTTGCCTGAAAGAATCTGAAGAAGAATCCCTTGATTCCCTTGCCGTCATCGGGTCGCTTCGGCCCATTCGTCTCCGCAACGAGCACGTCGCCGTTCGGAAGCACGTAAAGCCAGCGGGGATGGTCGAGCCCTCGTGCGAACGCGCGAACCGTGAGTCCTTCGGCCGCGACCGGTGTTGCGTCGTCCCGCCAGCTCTTCGCCGTCACGACGTTGATGACCGGAATGACCGACTCTCTTGGCCGAGGGATCACCGGATGGACACCGGTCTCGGCGGAAACAGGCAGGCGGGCCGGTGACCCGCAGGCGGCCGCAATCGAGGCCGCGCCAAGCAAATAAATCCGGGGAAAAATACTTCGCATGAAGCTCAGGTGAGCGCAAGAATCACGCGCATCACGAGCGGATGATAAGTTTGAAATTATGGCTGAGCGCGAACGGCAGCGGACGGGCGGCGAGTGGCGAGTTCCGGTCGGCGGTGAGGAAACCTCAGCGGTTTTCGAGCCGGCGACGGGCGGGGCAGAGGACGTAGTCTTCGTCTGTGCCCATGGCGCCGGCGGAAACATGAACGATCGCGGACTCGTTCAGACCGCGAATGCGCTCTGTGAGCGCGGATTCGGCGTTGTGCGGTTCAATTTCCTCTACAAGGAAAAGAAATCCGGGCGCCCGGACCCGATGCCGCGACTCAAGGAATGCTACGCCGCCGTCGTCACGCGTGCGCGCCAGGAGTTGAACCCCAGGACACTAATCATCGGCGGACGCTCGATGGGCGGCCGAGCCGCGTCGATGCTCGCCGCGGACGGATTCGACTGCAATGGGCTGCTGCTGCTCGCGTATCCGCTGCATCCTCCCGGCAGGCCGGACCAGCTGCGCGACGCCCACCTCCCCGCGATCAAAGTCCCCGTGATTTGCTTTAACGGCACACGAGATCCGTTTTGTACGCCGAGCCTGATGGAAGTGGTTCTCAAACGCGTGACGACGAAGTGGGAGATGCATTGGGTGGAGGGCGCGGATCACAGCTTTCACGTCCTCAAGTCTTCGGGAAAGACAGACGCCCAGGTTCTCGATGAGATCGCCGATGCGAGCCGGGCGTGGTTGCAGGGCATCTGAGGCCTATCTCAAAACAGTCAAAGGAGACAAGCATGCTTGGTGATACCTCTGCGACGCTGATAATTCGGAGATGACTTGATGAAAACGACCACGAACGCTCTTGTGCTCGGCTGTGCTGTCGATACGATGGAACCTCGCACGCTTCTACGATTCGTCGTGCTTGGCATCGCCGCGGCGATGCTCGTTGTGGCGCCAATCGCGTCGGCGCAACAGCGTATCGGACGCAGGGGCTCCGGGGGACGCTACGCTTTTGTGAACGGCCTCAAGATGTATTACGAGGTTCGCGGCCCCCAGCGCGGCAGGCCGATCGTGTTCCTCCACGGCGCGTTCTCGAATATCGAGTCCGATTTCGGAAAGATCCTGCCGACGATTGCGAAGACCAGGCAAGTCATCGCGATCGAGCAGCAGGGTCACGGCCGCACCGCGGACATCGATCGTCCGCTCACGTATGAGCAGATGGCGGACGATGTCGCCGAGCTGTTGAGGCAGCTCAGGATTACGAATGCGGACTTCGTCGGCTACAGCATGGGGGGCGGCATCGCGATGTACGTCGCCGTTCGCCATCCGGAGCTCGTGCACAAGCTGGTGTTCGCGGGGGGAGCGAGCTACGACCCTGACGGCTTCTATCCCGCGCTGCTCGAGGGAGAGAAGAAGATGACTCCCGATGCTTTTGTCGGGACGCCCTGGCTCAGGACGTACCAGAGGATTGCCCCCAATAAAGGCGACTGGCCCAAGCTCGTCGAAAAAATAAAGTTTCTCGACCTGAACTGGCGCGGCCTGTCGGAGGACCAGGTTCGATCGATCAAGGTTCCCACGATGCTCATCGTCGGTGATGCCGATGTCGTGCGTCCCGAGCACGTCGTCAAGATGTTCCAGCTGCTCGGCGGCGGAGTGCCGGGCGATCTCGTCGGGCTCCCACGTTCCCGTCTCGCGGTGCTGCCCGCGACGACGCACGTCACGCTCATCACCCGCACCGCCTGGCTGCTCTCGATGATCCCGGAGTTTCTCGACGCGCCAATGCCCGTGCAAAAAAGTCCAAAGTGAGGCTCGCCTGGTGACGGACGCAGCCGCGACCGCGGCCGCCACACCCGCCGCGAGGTCGCCGNNGCCGGCATCGGCGGCGCGGCCGGAGCGCCCGCAGTACGACCGCTCGATCGTCGAGGGGCCGCTCCTTCCCGCGGTGTGGAAGCTGGCGTGGCCGACGATGCTCACCAACATCGTCGGCGGACTTCAGGGGATGGTCGATCAGGCGCTGGTCGGCAACATGATCGGATACAAAGCCAACGCCGCGATCGGCGTCAGCATGCAGATGTGGCTCATCGTCATGATCTTCATTTCGTCGCTATTCACGGGGATGAGCGTGCTGGTCGCGCGGTTTGCTGGGGCCGGCGATCATGAGAAGGTGGACCGCACGGTCTATCAGGCGTTCGTGACGGCGATCGGTCTCGCGGTCCTGGTGATGGCGCCGATCGGATACTTCTCGGCTCCGTGGCTCCTTAATTTCGTGAATGCCGCGCCGGAGGTGCAGCGCGAGGCGCTGCCATTCCTGCGCATCATGTTCGTATTCAGCGGCGGGATGCTCGTCTTCTTCATGCTCGGTGGCGCGCTTCGTTCCGCCGGCGACGCGCGGACGCCGATGATACTGGGCATCAGCCTGACGGTGCTGAATCTCGTTCTGAACATCATCCTCATTCGGGGGCTCGGCCCCATCCCCGCGTTCGGGACCAAGGGCGCCGCGATGGGGACGTGCATCGCGTCGGGATCGCTCGCCATCTACTCGCTCGTGAAGCTGTGGAACGGCGGATGGGTCGTGTCGTTTCCGCGCGGGCGGGGCTACGGTCCGGATTGGGCGATCATACGCGAGCTTTTCCGCTTCGGACTGCCGAGCGGATTTCAGGGAATCGTGGCGAACATCGGCGGCGTGTTCATGCTGGCGTTCATCGGATCGCTGGCGCAGAGCGCGGCGTCGCAGGCGGCGTTTGCGGTGAGCTACACGCAGCTCTTCTCGCTCATCACGTGGACGTCGGTCGGTCTCATGGGCGCGTCGGCTGCGATCGCCGGCCAGAACCTCGGGGCGGGCAAGCCGGATCGCGCGGCGGCGGCGGTGCACGTGGCCGCTCGCATTGGTCTCAGCAGCGCGGCGATCGTCGGCGCGCTGTTCCTGTTCCTGCCGCGGCAGCTGCTGGCGATATTCGGAATGGACGATCCAGTAGTCGTCGGGATCGGTGTGCAGCTGCTGCACGTGCTCAGCCTTTCGGGTTTGTTCATCGCCGTCGCGCTCACCTACTCCGGCGGACTCCAGGGGACCGGCGATACGAAGAGCCCGCTCTACATCTCGCTCGTCTCGCAGGTCGCGCTGCCCCTCGGCATCTGCTACGTGATCCAGCGGACGGGCACGCTGCATCCGATTCACATCTGGATCGCGATTCTGATCGGGCATGCGACGCGGTGCGCGCTGAGCGTGCTGCGATTCAATCAGGGGCGGTGGCGCAACATCGCGGTCAATATCGGTGGGGCCAAAGCGTAGTCACATCTTCTACTGCGCGATTCTCCCGTGAATGAGCGCGAGCGCGCCATCCTGTCCGTCAGGCGCGCACCTTGATCTCCGCAGCCCCCACAACTGCTCCGCCAATGAAAGATTCTGCTCGACCGACTGCGCTTGCCCCGCCGCGCGGCCGGACACGAGCAGCAGCGTAGCCGAGTCGAGAGCAACCGCAACCTGCGGCGCCTGCACGCCAAGACATTTGCGCACCGATGCCAGCGTCATCTGAACGAGATTCCTGCTTCGCCTGACCTGCTCGGGCAGCGCGAGGCCGCTCTGCGTCGGATCCAGCGAGATCACGCTGTCGGTGAGTGCCACTCGGGACTGAAGGCTGCTGCTGTCCTCGGGCATCAGCTTCTGGGCCGCGAGCAGATCGGTGCGCGCGGTCGCGAAATCCCCAAGCGAGAGCGCCGCCTCCGCCAGTCCCACGAAGGCGTCGGCATCCTTAGTGTCGCGACGCAGAATCTCACGGAAGATCACCACCGCGCGCGCCGGCGATCCCGCCACGACGAAAAGGTGGGCGATCCGCTTGCGCTGCGCCAGATCGTTCGTCGTGTCATCCTGGATCGGCAACAGCTCCGAGAGAAGCTCCTGCTTCGCGTTCGCGCGCGCGAGGAGGTCGATCAGCTCGAAGCGCGCGGCGGTGCGGCTCTTGTCGGCGCCCCTCGGCCACAGTCCGTAGATCGCGCGGTGATAGTAGGCCTTTGCCTTGTCGAGCTTTCCTTCTTTAGCGAGGACGCGGGCCATCGCGAGATTCGTCGCCCCATCCGTCTCGTTCCGTTCCAGCAGCGGCGACAACATCTGGTCCGCCTCGGTCGGACGGCCGTCGGCGAGAATCGCCTGCGCCAGCGCGACACCGTACGTGGAGTTCTCGCCATCGAGCGTCGATGCGGTCCGCAGATGTTCTATTGCTGCCTCGACCTTTCCCTGCGCGATCAATGCCTGGCCGGACGCGAACTCCCGCCCGGCGTACGCCTTGCGCTCGGCGACGTCCACCCGGGCGAGAGCCGTGTCGAACAGTAACAACCCCACGATCGCGGCCAGGATCACAGCGAATGTCGCGATGAACTCGGACACGGTGGCAGTTGGTGTCGGAGCGGCCGGCTGGACGAGAGGAGTTTTCATAGGTCGGGATGATCCCTGTAGTCGAGCTCGTCGGCGCTCTCGACGCCGAACTCCTTCAGTATGTCCGCGAACGTTACGATGCCAAGCATGATGCGCACGTTGGCGCGGCTCACTACGGGTAATACCTTGTGGCCGCTTTCCCTCATTCGCGCCAGAGCACGACTGAGTGGCTGATCGTTGTGAACATGGGGCATGTCCACGCTCTTGTCGCTTTCTGATCTGCGCGCTATCTGCATGAGGCGCTCGATTGTCATCTCGAGTTTGCCCTGGTCCAGCGCGTGCGCGATGTGGCGCGTGCGAACCATTCCAATGAGGCCGAGCTCGTCGGCCACGGGCCACGACTCGAGAGCGCTGTCCTTCACGCGCTCGGCGGCGTCGCTGATCTTCATCTCGGGAGTGAGAGACTGCGGCACCTCGCGCGCGGCGCTGCTGACGAGCGGCACCGCCCCGTGAGTGCGCGACGAGCTGCGCGGGAGATGCAGCCCATCCTGACGCGCGAGCGCCTCGTAGATCGGCTCTTTCTGGAGCTTCTGCGAGATGTAGAACGCGATGAGATTCGAGATCATCAGCGGAACTATGATCGTGTAGTCGCGAGTCACCTCGAAGATCATGATCACCGAAGTGAGCGGCGTCCTGATGATACCCGCGAACGCCGTTCCCATTCCCACGAGCGCGTACGCTCCCGGTCCGGCCGTCGACGCGGGGAAGAGCAGATGCGCCACCGATCCCACTGTCGCGCCGACCATCGAGCCGATGAACAGGCTCGGGCCGAATATTCCGCCGGCGTTGCCCGATGCGTAGGCGACGGACGTCGCGACGATCTTGAGCACCGCCAGAGTGATTGCGACTTTGAGAATCACGTCGCCGTTGAGGACTCGCTCTACCTGATCGTAGCCGACACCGAGCACCTGCGGCACGAAGTAGCCGAGGATGCCGACAGTCAGCCCGCCCGCAACTGGTTGAATCCAAAGCGATGCCCGTGGCATCTTCGCGAATTTCGCGCGCATCCAGAGCAGCATCTTCACGAACGCAACGGAGCTCAATCCGCCGACGATTCCGAGCACGACGTACACGCCGAGCTCCTTGAGGCTGACGAGATGATAGCCGGGAACGTGGAAGAGCGGATTGTCGCCGAGGACCAAGTGGAGCACCATCCACGAGGCGGCGGACGCCAGCACGATCGAGCCGAGCACGGGCGCGTGCAGATCGCCGACGATCTCCTCGAGGGAGAAAAGCACCGCCGCGATCGGAGTGTTGAATGCGGCCGCGAGCGCGGCGGCTCCGCCCACGGGAATCAGCGATCTGATCTGCGCTCTGCTCAACCCGAGTCGTCGCGCGATCACGGATGCGAGCCCGGACCCCATATAAACCGCCGGCCCTTCACGTCCGAGCGGGATTCCTGTGGCCAGAGAAATCGAGCAGCAGACGAACTTGCCCACCACGGATCGCAGCGAGATGCGGCCGTCGTGAATGAAGAGCGCGGCCCGCGTCTGTGGAATGCCGCTGCCGCGCGCGAGCGGAAAGTACTTGAAGAGGAGATATCCGGTGACGAGCGAGCCGATTGTGGGGACGACTATGCGCCGCCAACCAGATCCGCCAGGCGGATACATGAGCGCCGTGAGTCGCCCGGTGAGAAGAATGAAGGCAACTACTACCAGCCCCACGAGAGCTCCAATCACCAGGCTGAGCAGAAGGGCGAGGCGATCCTCCTTGCGACGGAGGTCTTCGACCAGTCTGACCAGTCGTGCCGGCAGAGCTCGGATTTTTATGGCTGCCATGTGCTGAAACTAAACGCTCCGACCCGGGGCCGAAGCGTTTAGCTCATGCGTGAATTTTGTGCGTGGGTGAAGAGGCTACGGCTTCGTCACCGTCAAACCGCTGACCAGTCCCTCGGTGTTGTGCGCGAAGNNCCCATCGGTCGACTTGAGCTTCCCGGGTCCAACGACGGCGGATTTGTCGTAGGTGCCGACGACGGTTCCATTGATCGCGCATGAAACCTTGTCACCCTTCACCGAAACGGCGATGTTCTGCGTCACGGGAGATCCTGCCGCGGCGGCTTTGTGAACGGCCGCATTCGCTTCGCCGTGGCCACCATTCAACTGAAACGGCGCGGGGCCAAATCCGCGCGCGATGAAGCTGCCGTTCCCGTACGCCGCGCAGTAGAAATAACTCTGATTGGCGGTCCCCATGTCGTTCCCGCCGATGAAGATTCCGTACGGATGCGGGTGATCGTTCAGGTTCATGTACTTGGGCTCCGTGAACGTCGCCTTCACTGTGTAGTCGTGGCTCGCCACGTTCTTCGGATTCCAGTAGGCGACTGCAGGGCCGGTCGTGACGTGCAGCGCGGTGCCTTCCTGGGCGAGCTTCGCGTTCGCGAGGAGCTGTCCCCGTTTCGCCTCGCCGGGGTCTATCTGTCCTGACCAGTCTTTGACGGATATTCCGCCACCGGCGACCTGGCGTGAAGATTCATTCTGGGCTTTGCTCGTGCAGGCGAGCGAGACGAGAGCGGCAAGCGGCAAGAGGGAGGCATAAATGCGGCGCATAGGGACCTCTGTACGTTAGAGAAAGGCAAAAGAACGAGAGGGGAGCTGACTCTAGTGAGGCGCGTTTCCGCGGCTCACTAGAGTCCAATTGTGAAACTGTTCAGGATGATGCAGCAGCCAGGTCTCTCAATGTCCTAGCCAAAGTCCGGACCTTGGCTCCATCACTCGATGCGCCCGCATCAGCGTCGAGCTGTGCCGCGACTGATCCGAGAGCTGTTCGCAGCTGTACCGAGAGTGGTTGCGGTGCGCTCGCCGCGCCCGAGAGGGCCTGACGGACCTGCGACAATCTCTCGGCGCTCAGGCCCTTCGAACGCTCCAGCTGGTCGGCGTAGGCGCGCGCCAAGGCGTAGCTCGTCGGCCATACCAGCTTCGGCTGGCCCTGCGTGTTGAAGTAGTCGAAGTGCACTGTCTTGGCGGCGTCGATTTCGTTCTGCGAGAGATACGTGCTCGGAACGAGCGCGAAGATGTCGAGACCACGCGCGATCTCGGAGCTCACGATGTTGCCATTGTACCAGTAGGCGGACCACGATCCACCCATCGCCATTCTGGTCGAATCAACCGGGCCACGATCGAAGAACGCGATCTCCCGCGGGTTTCTCGGGTCGGTCCAGTCGAATACCGAAATGCCACCCTGGTACCACGCCTGCACCATCACGTCGCGTCCCGGGATCGGAATCAGCGAGCCGTTGTGGGCAACGCAGTTCTCTTCCTTCGTCTGCGCGGCGGGCAGCTTGTAGTAATTCTGGAACTGCATCTTGTCGCCCGCTGGATCCGTCGCGCTGTTGCGAACCATTACGGGCGTGCCGTTCGCATCCGTGAGCGTGAAGATCGCGTCGGCACCCCACTCGCGTCTGTCGCTGGCGCGGCACTTCGGCTGTCCGCCGCCGCCCCATTCATCCGAGAACAGGACCTTGGTGCCGTCGTTGTTGAACGTCGCCGAATGCCAGTAGGAGAAGTTCGAATCGGACGCCGCCGCGATACGAACGGGATGCGCGGGATCGCGGATGTCGAGCAGGAATCCGTAGCCTTCGCACGCGCCACCGGCCAGACCGATCGCCGGATAGACGGTGATGTCGTGACACTGCGTTGGTCCGGGACGCGGGCCGGTTCCGCTCGGCTGCTCACCGATCATCTTGGCGATGATTCCGGGAAGTGCGGTCCGCAACGCCGCGCTGTCCGCGCCCGTGGCTGGTCCGGTTCCGCCGCGAGCCTTGACGATGCTGTCCAGCATCGGCGTTGTGAACTGCGACGGCAGGACTCTTTCAGAGCCGAAAATCATGGCGGTGTACCCGCCCCTGGCGCGCGCGGCGGCAGCGGCCGCCTTCGCCTGGGCGACATCTTCGGGCGACTCGCCGTGTCTCGCCGGCGCCGTCAGATCATTGAAGATCCGCGGCGAGCTGACGATCGCCGCCTGCTCGGGATGAGCGAGCGGCACCTTGATGACTTCGATGCGGAAGAGCGCCGAGTTTGGATCCTTGTCCGGCGTCAGCTTGACGCAACCGGCAAGCTCGCTGGGCGAGCGCACACCGGCCGAGCCGGAGATGTAGACGTAGACGTTGTCCGGATCCTTGGGATCGAACAGCACCGTGTGCGTGTGCGAGCCGCGGCAGGTTTGGACGTTGGCGATGTATTTCGGAGTGCCGATGTCGGTGATGTCGAAGATGCGGAGACCGCGCAGCCGGTCGTGGCTGACCGTGTCCTTTACACCCTCGGCGCCGCAGTCGAGGCGTCCACTGTTCCCCTCGCCCGAGACGAAGAGGAGATTCTTATATACGGAGACGTCGCTCTGCGACGCGGGGCAGAGGTACGCGGTTTTCAGGGTAGGGGCGCTCGGATTGGAGATGTCCCAGACCTGATAACCGTTGTAGCTGCCCTGGATGGCGTAAGGACCGGTGAACGCCAGATCGGAGTTGGTGATCCCGGCGAACTTCTCAGTCGGTTGCGTCGAGGACAACAGCCGCATGTTCCACGACGCCGAGGCCGCGTCGAACTTTCCCGCGCGGAGACCAACTCGCGGATCGGGGGTCGGCTCACCTGGCGACATGTCGTTGTTGCTGCCGGCGGTGGTGGAGATCGCTGGCGCGCACGCCGCCGCGGAAAACAGACCGAGTGCGAGTGCCAGTGAGAAGAGCGGCGCGAAGATGGATCGAACCGCGGTCGGGCGGTGGTGCACGGGTGCCATTGTTGATTCCTCGAGTGTGGCGGAGAAGGAGCTAGGGAGTGGCGACTACAGGTTGATCAATAAGACTGCTGGTGGATCACTGGGTGGTTATGCCGAGCGTTATCGCGGCGAGCAATTTCTCCATCCGCGCGATCTCGGTGGTCTGATCGACGTTCACGTCGGATGCGAACTTGAACACTGTCTCGTCCTGGCCGGCGCCGTAAGAGCCAAACAAATCCTTCACCATCGAGACGGCACCGCGGTGGTGCTGGATCATGAAGGTGAGGAAC
>PKVB01000012.1 GCA_003131365.1 Gemmatimonadota bacterium
CTTTGGCTGCCAGTCGACCCCGATGATTTACCGGTTGCGCCTAAGTAATCCCTTGAACTTATCCAGAATCTTTGGCAGTTCTGGCGTGATGTTGGCTGCTTCAGCAAAAGCGTTTGCAAAGGCCATTACACTCGGATACCGCGCCGCCGGCGACCGGGAGAGAGCACGCATGACTACGGCGTCGAGCTCTGGCGCGAAATCGAATCCTCCCTCTCCTGCGTCCTTCAGTGGGATGGGTGGCATGGTTAGCAGCTGAGTGAACATCTCACGCGGTGCCTTGGCGGTATAGGGTAAACACCGCGTCAGCAGGAAGTACGCGATCGTGGCGAGGCTGTATTGGTCAGCCGCGGCTGTTACTATCTCGCCCGACAGGGCTTCGGGGGCGATGTACATGAGCGTGCCGACAAAGAATCCAGCCCGGGTCAGACGCTCGTCAGTCGAAGCCTGCGTGTCGGTCGCAATTCCGAAGTCGAGCAGCTTCACGCNNCGGCCGCCTGCTCGGGCGCCATGTACGCGGGTGTGCCGATCGGCATGCCGGTCGAGGTCTTGGACATGCCCATCGGCGAGTCGCCCATCAGCTTGGCGATGCCGAAGTCGAGCAGCTTCACGCGCCTGGTTTTCGGGTCGTACATCACGTTTTCGGGTTTCAGATCGCGATGTACGATGTTGGCGTCGTGAGCCGCCTGCACGCCGGCTGCTATCTGTGTGACAATGTTTGCGACGTCATCTCTTGGAAGGGGCGCATTCTGCTTGGCATAGCGGTCCAGGATTTCACCCTCGGCCCACTCGATGGCGAGAAAATGGAGACCGTTCGCTTCTCCAATTTCGATCGTCTCGACGACATTGGGATGTTTTACCCTGGCACCGTACTCTGCCTCGCGGACGAAACGGGCTACGGCCGTCCTGTCCTGGCGCAGTTTTTCCCGTAGCACTTTGACTGCCACGGTGCCATGATTGGGATGATCGGCAAGGTACACGGCGGATGTACCGCCTTCACCTACCTCTTTCCTGATTGCATAGCCGGCAACCGAAGCTCCGACCATTTGTTCTCGAGACACGCCGCGAAGCTAATAGAAACCGGCAAGACCGGATAGGGTAATAACTTCTCATGCTGATTTCTGCCAAATACTGTTTGGGGCTGCTCTTCGTTGGGACCACGGCCGTCAGTGGCTGCAGCTCCGCTCCCTCGCGTGCCAACCCCCCCAATCCGAGGGTACTTCCTCCAGCGGGAACCGCAACGCCGGATGTGAGCGAGCTCTATCGGGACATCGGGCTGCTCGCTGCTCCCAGTCCTGTCGCGTTCGTCGGAAAGGTCTCCTCCTTTGCAAGCGCATTTCCGGACACGACGCTCGTTCTGGTGAGCATTTCGATCCCCAACCGCGCGCTCACGTTCACCAGAGAAGGCGATCGGTATCGCGCGCCTTACGAGGTAAAGCTCAGCCTCAACCGTGGTGAGGTCGAGGCAGCAAGCGTCAACGCGATGGAGATAGTTCGCGTTGGATCATTCCGGGAGGTAAACCGCACCGACGAGAGCATCATCTTCCAGCACTATTTCCATGTGCCGCCAGGAGTTTATGTGATTTCGGCAATGGTGCGTGATGTAGGCGGGTCACGAGGTGAGACTCAACAGGATACGATCACGGTTCCCGCGCTGGGAATGGGGCGCCTCTCTACTCCAGTCGTGGTCTACGAAGCGACCGGAAGATCCAGGCTCGACTCTGCCCCAGGATTGCTCGTAAGCCCCCGCTCGAGTGCAGTCTTTGGTCGCGACAGCACGGTGGCGATTTATGTCGAAGCCTATGGGCAGGGAACTCGCCTGCCAGTCGATTTTGTCGTTCGCAATGAGAAGGGGGTGCAGCTGTTGCGTGACTCCGCTACACTGGCGCGACGGGGAGCACTGTTTAGCGGCGTCGTGAGCGTTCCTATCTCGACCGTGGGTGTCGGCATCGCTCAGGTCTCCTTTACCCGGCGAGACGCCCCCGACAGTGTGAAGGCTGCACTGTTTGTGAGCTTTGGCGAAGACATTCCTCTAATGTCGTTCGAGGACATGCTTGGCTACCTGCGATTCTTTGCGAGCGCTGGCCGTCTCAGCACGCTTCGAAATGCTCCGCCCGAGAGACGAGCAACTGCGTGGGCAGAATTCCTTCGTGCAACTGATCCGATACCTGAAACGTCAATAAACGAAGATATGCAGTCGTATTTTGGCCGGATTCAGATCGCGAACGCTCAGTTCAGGATGGATCGGAATCCGGGTTGGCTCTCCGACCGCGGAATGGTGTTTGTAGCATTGGGAGAACCCGATCAAATCCTTGAGCGGAACGTGAATCAGCAGATCTCAACTACCCAAATGGGAGCCACAACGCGGCTTCAGATCTGGCAGTATCGCAATTACAACTCGCAGCTGGTCTTCTATGAAGACACCGGAAGATGGAGACTGACCAGGCCTAGCGAGACCGAATTTCTTGTACTCAACACCCGGCGGCAGCGATAGAAACGCTTCATCGAGCACTGCACAACTCATCTCCAATGAACGCTCTCGTGCTCCTGCTAAAATGAGGGCGTTTATATTGACTCCATGAAAGGTCCAGACAGCCCGCGACTGTTTCTGGTCGATGGTTACGCCCTCATATACCGCGCCTTTTTCGCGCTCATTTCGCGGCCCCTGACTACAAGCAAAGGCGAAAATACATCTGCCAGCTGGGGGATCGCGAATTTCCTGCAGCGCCTTATTACGAAGCACCAGCCGGATTACCTGGGCTGGGTGCATGACTCTGGTCTCTCGTTTCGGCACGAGCGTTACCCCGCCTACAAGGCAACTCGCGAAAAGCTGACAGAGGAGCTTCAGTCCGATTTCGATCGTGGTATGGAGCGTATCTCCCAGATACTGGATGCCTACCGGATCCCGATCTTGTCGCTGCCCGGGTACGAGGCCGACGATGTAATAGGGACGCTCGTTGCAAGGAGCGTCGAAGCCGGGGTGAACGTAGTTGTAGTGTCCGGCGACAAGGACTTTCAGCAGCTGGTGAAGCCTGGAGTCTGGTTGCTAAACCCCGGACGCGGCGGGCCCGCGAATGTCGAGGAGCACTGGGTAGGGGTTGAAAACGCGGATGAGCGCCTTGGCGTGCCTCCAGAATTCGTTACCGATTATCTCGCGCTTGTCGGCGATTCGTCGGACAACGTGCCCGGAGTGCGTGGAATAGGTGACAAGACAGCCTCGGAGCTGGTGAAACAATATGGCCACCTCGAGTCGATTCTCGCGCACGCGTCGGAGATCACCAAGAAGCGTCCCCGTGAAGCCCTTCTTGAGCACGCTGACAATGCTCGGCTATCGAAAGAATTAGTAACAATTCGTACCGATCTTGAGGTTCCATTCGACCTCGACTCACTCGGGATAAAAACTCCAAATCACCGCCGCCTTCGCGAACTGTTCATCGAGTTGGAGTTTCACGCGCTGGCGAAGGACAGCGCTTTACTGGCGCCGCAAGCTGAGGAAAAGCCGAAGAAACTGGTCAACTATGTGACCGTCGATTCGGTTGAAGGATTGCAGCACGCCGTCAATCGCGCGCGCACGGCAAAGGTGATTGCTCTGGACACCGAAGTCGTGATTGACCCCGACAGCCCGCAAGCAGTCGATCCANNGCTCCTCAATCATCTCAATATCGATCGCCGTCGGTGAGGGAGAAGCGTACTACTTTCCACTCCGCCATCGACTGTCACGAAGCGGACAGGGGGAGCTTCTCGTCGATGCCGCCGGAGATCGGTCCGCGACAGATGCGTCTGAAGAACGTGGTCTCATTAGAGGTGGGGACGAGGTCTTCCCGGAAGTGCTCTCAAAAAAGAAGAAAACGAACGGCGATTCGACAAGCATCGCCGCCAGAGCGTTACGGCAGAACCGCGCGACACAGGTCCGCAATCTTCCAGCGCTCGACTCGCCGGAGATGAAACCCCTCAAGGACCTCCTCGAAGATCCGTCGGTGCGAAAGACCGCTCAGAATGGAAAGTTCGACCAGCTGGCGCTTCGCTGCGCGGGTGTTCGGCTCACCGGGCTGGATTTCGACCCAATGCTAGCGAGCTATGTGCTCGACCCCGGCCGCCGATCGCATGGCCTTGATGTTTTGGCGCTCGAGTTTCTCGATCACACCATGACATCCTATGCGGATCTCTGTGGCAAGGGTCGGTCGGCGATTCCGTTCGATGAATGCCCTGTTGAGGCCGCTCGTGATTACTCGTGCGAAGAAGCCGACATGGCCCTGCGCCTTCGCCAGGTATTCGAGCCCCAGCTCGAATCACACGAGCTGACACGCCTTCTGGATGGCATTGAGATTCCTCTCATTAACGTCCTGGCTGAAATGGAATGGACGGGAATCGCGATTGACTTGCCATGGTTCTCGTCTCTTAAGCAGCGCTTTCAGGCAGAGCGCGAAGCCGTCGAGAAGCAGATCTATGAAACTGCGGGAACAGAATTCAACATCAACTCCAACCCCCAGCTGCGCGAGATACTTTTCGATAAGTTGAATCTGCCAATCCTGAAAAGAACGAGCACCGGTCCGTCTACCGATGCTAGCGTTCTCACGGAGCTGGCTGAAGAAGGCCACGTCCTGCCAACACTCCTGATGGAATACCGGGAGCTGTCAAAGCTCGAGAACACCTATCTCGATGCCTTGCCACGCCTTGTCAACCCGAAAACTGGGCGACTACACACCTCGTTCAATCAAACCGTCGCCTCAACTGGGCGGCTTTCGTCGGGCGATCCGAATCTTCAGAATATTCCAATTCGGCGAGAGCTGGGTCGTGACATCCGACGTGGCTTCATTCCACGTAAGAACTGGCAACTCATGGCGGCGGATTATTCACAGATCGAGCTCCGCCTTCTCGCTCACCTCTCGCGGGACCCTGCATTTGTGGAAGCCTTCCAGGCTGGTGGTGACATCCACCGTCAGACAGCGGCGCTCATCTTCGATGTGCCGTTGGCGGACGTCACAGGCACAATGCGAAGCCGTGCAAAAACGATCAACTTCGCTACGATCTACGGTCAGGGTCCACACGCGCTCTCGAGGCAACTTGGCATCGAACACGCCGAGGCAAAGGAGTTCATTGCTCGCTACTTCGAGCGCTTTCAGGGCGTGCGGAATTACCTGGATGCGATGGTTGCGTTTGCCCGCGAGAATGGATACGTGCAAACGATCTTCGGAAGACGGCGCTACATCCCGGAGCTTCGTGAGCGGAACTTCAACGTCCGGGCTTTCGGAGAGAGAGTCGCGGCCAATTCACCGATACAGGGCTCAGCGGCCGATCTGATCAAGATCGCAATGATCAGGATCGATGACGGGTTCAGGACGAAAGACCTGCGGAGCAAGATGCTGCTGCAGGTTCACGATGAGCTCGTCTTCGAAGTATTTCCGAGCGAAATGGATCAGGTGCAGGAATTGGTGAAATACGAGATGGAACATGCCGCCCAGCTATCTGTCCCTCTCGTAGTCGATCTTGGTGTCGGAAAAAACTGGCTCGACACCAAGCCGTCCTGAGCTAGTAGCGGCGAGGGTGCTGCTCGAACGCTGCCCAGTATGCGCCGCTGAGTAATCCCGCGAGATAGAGAAGACTGATCCAGAACGAATGGACGAGTACGCCGAGGATCGTGAGGTGGATCGCGTACGTGAGAAGCACGAATCCGATTCCAAACATTATCGTAAGCATTGCAGGTTGATCAGCATCGGTACTCCGCTTTACCGCGATGCTCCTTGCTATTCTAACTGGGAGTTGGTGAGTGAGACGGCCCCACGAAGCTGCGAGGGCTATGAGCCTCTCTCTCAACGAGGTCTTACTTTCCCTAACGACACTCGCTTCGGGTTGAGGCAGCCCCGCCTCTTCCGATACGGCACGAAGCCGCTTGGCGATCTCTTCCGTCAGGGCAACGTGGTCGGTGTTTGGCCACGAGTCCATCTCGATGGGTTCTCCGACATGCACTCCGGCGATCGTGCCCGGCACGCCCTTGTCCTCGAATACGAGTCCGAGCGGAAGGATCGTGACTCCCTTGATTGAACGCTTATCCCTGGCTTGGAGAGCGAGTCTTGCCAGGCCCGTCTTCAGCGGCTCGAGACCGACTTCATTGTGGCTCTTTCCTTCCGGGAAAATGAGAACCGCTCCACTCTTGCCAAGAAGGTTTAGAATCTCTT
>PKVB01000203.1 GCA_003131365.1 Gemmatimonadota bacterium
GCTCGGCATGAACCATCCGATGGGCCCGCTCGCTCTGGCCGATCTGATCGGACTGGATACTTGCCTCGCAATTCTACAAGTACTGCAGGACGGCCTGGGGGATCCCAAGTATCGTCCCTCTCCGTTGCTCAAGAAGTACGTCGCCGCGGGCTGGCTTGGCAGGAAGAGCGGCCGCGGTTTCTATACCTATAGTAAGTAAGGCGACGTGTCCTGGGCTCTCCACCCGCTCACCGAAGAACAATCCGAGGTGCAGAAGCTCGCGCGCGAGTTTGCCCGCGCAGAAATTACGCCTCACGCAGCGGACTGGGATCAGCGGGCCTACTTCGAGCCGTCGCTGGTGAAGAAGCTGGGCGAGTTGGGATTCCTGGGGATGATGCTGCCTGAGGAATACGACGGGCTCGGCACGGACACCGGAACGTACTTGATCGCTCTCGAGGAGATCGCGGCCGCCGACGCATCCGTGGCTGTGCTCATGAGCGTTCACAACTCGCTTCCGACGCAGATGATCCTTCGCTACGGAACGGATGCGCAGAAGGACAGGTTCCTCAAGAAGATGGCGCGCGGTGAGATACTGGGCGCCTTTGCTTTGTCCGAGCCGGAGGCCGGATCCGATGCGTCGGCGGTCGCGACGCAGGCGGTGAAGGACGGCAAGTCGTGGATCATGAACGGCACCAAGAGCTGGGTGACGAACGGCAACACCGCCGGCGCGATTCTCACCATGGCACGTACGGATACGAGCGGAGTCCGACGCGGAGCACGCGGAATCGGCGCGTTCATCATCACGCCGGATCTTCCCGGATTCACAGTCGGCAAGAAGGAGGACAAGCTCGGACTCCGCGCGTCGCCGACCGTGCAGCTCACCTTCGACAACATGCGCGTGCCGGCGGAGAATCTCCTCGGCGACGAGGCGCAGGGCTTCATCTATGCCATGCAGTCGCTCGACAACGGTCGCCTGGGAATTGCGGCACAGGCGATAGGAATCGCTCGCGCCGCTCTCGAGCATTCTGTCGCCTATGCCGCCGAACGCAAGCAGTTCGGAAAAGCGATCAAGGAATTCGAGGCAATTCAGTTCAAGCTCGCCGACATGGCAATGAGGGTGGCCGCCTCGAGGGCACTGCTCCACGCGGCTGCCGCCGCAAAGGATCGCGGGCAGAACATCCGCCAGTTCAGCTCGATGGCGAAGCTGATGGCAAGCGAGACCGCAATGTGGGTGACGACGCAGGCCGTGCAGATCTTCGGCGGCTACGGTTACATAAAGGATTATCCAGTGGAGCGCCTTATGCGCGATGCGAAAGTCACCGAGATTTATGAGGGCACGTCGGAGATCCAGAGGATCGTGATCGCGCGCGCTCTCTACGGACAATCATGATTTTGAGGAACACGAACTAAATGAAGCTGTTCGACACGCTGGCTGAGATGGGACACGAGGAAATCGTGATGTGCAGCGATCCCTCTGTTGGATACAAGGGCATTCTCGCGGTTCACAGCACGAAGCTCGGACCCGCCCTCGGTGGAACCAGATTCTGGGAGTACGCGACCGACGAAGAAGCGATTACCGACGCGCTCCGACTTTCGCGCGGCATGACTTACAAGAACGCCGTGGCGGGACTTCATCTGGGCGGCGGCAAGTCGATCATCATCGGCGACAACAAGACCAAGAACCGTGAGAAGATTTTCCGGGCCCACGGTCGTTTCGTGGAGACACTTGGTGGCCGCTACATCACGGCCGAGGACGTGGGCACGAGCACGAAGGACATGTCATACGTGCAAATGGAGACGAAGCACGTCGCCGGCCTCGCGGGCAAGTCTGGCGATCCGTCGCCCGTTACGGCGCACGGAGTCTTTCGCGCCGTGCAGGCGTCGGCGAACCGCAAGTGGGGCTCCGATAGTCTCGAAGGCAAGACCGTCGCGATTCAGGGCTGCGGCAGCGTGGGGAGCTACCTCGCCAAGGAGCTTCACGAAGCCGGCGCGAAGCTCATCGTGTCAGATATCGACGCTGCCAAGACCGAGAAGGTCTCCAAAGCGACTGGAGCGAAGGTAGTAAAAGGGAATGCCATCTTCACCGCTGTCGCTGACATCTTCTCGCCGTGCGCGCTCGGCGGGATCATCAACGACAAGACGATTCCGAAGCTCAAGGTCGAGATCGTCGCCGGCGGAGCGAACAATCAACTCCTCGAGGAGCGCCATGGGGACGAGCTCCAGCGCCGCGGCATTCTGTACGCTCCGGATTATGTCGCCAACGCGGGCGGGGTGATCAACGTCTACGGCGAGGTTGCCGGCTGGGACGCCCAGCGCGCACTCGACAAAGCCGACGATATTTATGATACAATTCTGAAAGTGTTCGATATCGCCGAGGCCAAGAAGATTCCAACGTACGAGGCGGCCGATCGGCTGGCGGAACTGAGACTGGCGGAGGCAAAATGAGCGAGACGATTCCAATAGCGTCTGATCATGCCGGGGTCGAGATGAAGAACCGTCTCGTCTCCGAGCTGAAGAAGTTGGGCTACACCCCTGACGACATTGGTGCGAACGACCCAAGCAAGCCCGATGACTATCCCGATTACGCGCATCCTCTCGCCAGGGAGGTTTCCGAGGGCAAGGCCAAGCGGGGCATCCTTCTCTGTGGCAGTGGGGTTGGCATGGACATCGTCGCGAACCGTTATCCGGGGGTGCGGGCCGCGCTGGCGTGGGAGCCCGCGATCGGAGAGCTCTCGCGCAAGCACAACGACTCGAACGTGCTGGTCCTTCCGGCTCGCTTCATGACGGACGATCAGGGGGTCGAGACCATGAAAGCCTGGCTGGACACTAAATTTGAAGGCGGGCGCCACGAGCGGCGCGTCAAGAAGATCGATCGCGGAGACAGTTGATGACGACGACGACAGCACCACCACGGAAAGTGCCGAAAATCGCGATGCCCGAGGGCACGCTGGCGCAATCGGATCCCGAGATTGCCCGATTCATAGACCTCGAGGTCGATCGGCAGCGTCACGGACTCGAGCTGATCGCGAGCGAGAACTTCGTTTCGCCGGCGGTACTCGAGGCGATGGGAACCCCTCTGACCAACAAATACGCGGAGGGACTCCCCGGGAAACGGTACTACGGGGGCTGCGAGTTCGTGGACATGGTGGAGCAGCTCGCGATCGACCGAGTGAAAAAACTGTTCGCCGCCGACCACGCCAACGTGCAGCCGCATTCCGGCGCTCAGGCGAATGCCGCCGTCTACCTCGCGTTCCTCAAGCCGGGCGACGTCGTTCTCGGTCTCGATCTCTCGCAGGGCGGACATCTCACGCATGGATCGCCGGTCAACTTTTCGGGCCTGCTGTATCACGCCATCCATTACGGCGTGGGCGAAGACGGCCGCATCGATTACACGCAGATGCAGAAGATCGCGCGCGAGCAGAAGCCGAAAATGATCATCGCCGGCGCGAGCGCGTA
>PKVB01000230.1 GCA_003131365.1 Gemmatimonadota bacterium
TCTGCGCCGGCATCGAGCAGATGCGTAGCGAAGGTGTGGCGAAGCGAGTGGGTGGAAAGCCCCGAGTTTTCATCGATCTTGTCGAGGAAACCCTTCACCGCGTTCTGGATCGCGCGCACGGAGATGCGCTTCCCTCGATTGCTGAGGAAGAACGCCGTGCGGTCTCCCGTCGGTCCGATCGCGCGCAACAGCTCGTCCCGCTTCGATTCATAGTTTCTGAGTGCCAGCTGCGCGTGGTCGCCGATCGGGATGATCCGCTCCTTCCTCCCCTTTCCGCGCACCTTCACCTGTTGTGACATCAGGTCGATGTCCATCCGGTTGATCCCGCGCAGCTCCGACAGCCGCATTCCGGTCGAGTAGAACAGCTCCAGGATCGAGGAGTTGCGCACGTCGCCAAAGCGTCCCTCCTGCGCCTTGAGCTCCGCCGACTGGAAGAGCAGCTCGATCTGCGCGCGATCCAGATAGCCCGGCAGGTACTTGTCCTGTTTCGGCGTGTTGACGCCGCGCGCCGGATTCGCTTCGACCTGCTCGTTCCGATGGAGGTACTTGTAAAAGCTTCTGACCGCCGAGAGGTTCCGCGCGATCGATCTCTTATTGAGCTTCTTCCGCGTCAGATGCGCGAGAAATCCGCGGATCGCGAGTCGATCCAGTCCCTGCCACGACCATTGCTCGGCCCCGAAGTAGCGCCCGAGGAATGAAACGAATTCCTCGAGATCCCGCCGGTAGGCTATCAATGTATTGGGCGAGACGTCGCGCTCTTTTTCGAGGTGCGTCAGGAACTCTTCGACCGCCTGCGGCTCGCTCATGCGCGGACGGAGAGCGCGCCGTGGATGCTGTTGGCTTCGATCCACACCTGCATGTCTCGCAGCGCCCGCTCCGAGAAAACCTCGCGCTTCCGCTTTTTGTCCCGGATCTGTTCCGGAAGCTCGTCGAGCAAACCGAAATTCGCGTTCATCGGCTGGAAGTGCCTGGGGTCCGCCTCGTTCATATAGCGGTAGAGCGCGCCGATCATCGTCGTCGGCGGAGGAATTACGGGATCGTCGCCCGAAAGAATTCGCGCCAGGTTGATCCCCGCCAGCAATCCCGTGGCGGAGCTCTCCGTGTAACCCTCGACGCCTGTGATCTGACCCGCAAAAAGAAGCGCGGGCTCGTCGCGAACTGCCAGGTGGGCGCTCAGCGCTGCGGGAGAATTCAGGTAGGAATTGCGATGAATCGACCCGTAACGTAGAAACTCCGCGTCGGCGAGGCCAGGAATCATCCTGAGGACGCGCTGCTGCTCGGGAATCCGCAGCCGCGTCTGAAAGCCGACCATGTTCCACATGCGGCCGGCGCGATCCTCCTGGCGCAGCTGCACCACGGCGTGCGCCTCGTAGCCGGTGCGCGGATCACGCAGCCCCACCGGCTTGAGCGGACCAAAGCGCATCGTGTCGCGACCGCGCTTCGCCATCACCTCGACGGGCATGCACCCCTCGAAGTACGGGACTTCATCGAATTCGTGGCCGTGATACTGATCGGCGGAAATCAGCGCCTCGAGAAACGCGTCGTACTGCTCGCGCGACATCGGGCAGTTGAGATACGCTCCGTCGTCACCGGCGCCCTCCATCGTCTCCTTGCCGTACCGCGACCCTCGGAAGACGAGCGAGTCGTCGATCGAGTCTCTGGCGATGATCGGCGCGATCGCGTCGTAAAAAGCCAGGGCGCCGATTCCCAGACGCGCGCGGATGGCCTCGGCCAGCTTCTCCGAGGTGAGCGGGCCGGTGGCAATCACACATGGAGCCGCGATGCTCGCGACCTCTTCGCGCACTACGCTGATCCGGTCATCTGACGCGATGCGCTCTGTAACCGCAGCGGAGAACACATCGCGATCCACTGCGAGCGCGCTGCCAGCGGCGACTCGCGCGCCGTCGGCTGCATCGAGGATCAGCGAGCCGAGGAGCCGCATCTCGGCCTTGAGCAGGCCGTGTGCGTTGGTGAGCTCAGTGCTCTTGAACGTGTTCGAGCAAACGAGCTCGGCGAGCCTGTCGGTCTTGTGCGCCGGCGTCGTCGTGACCGGACGCATCTCGTGCAGCGATACCTCGAACCCGCGAGTGGCGAGCTGCCACGCTGCCTCCGAGCCGGCGAGGCCGCCGCCAATGACGTGAACAGCTTTAAAGGTCATCCAAGCAAACTAGGCGTCGTGCGGGTTGTCGGCAACGGCCCGCTAAAAACGAAAACGCCCGCGACGGGCGCGGGCGCTTTCGAATGAATGACGCGGCGTTTAGTGCTGGTGCGTGGCGTTCCAGGCTACCCGCTGAATGTCGGAGCGGCTGATGCCGATGTCGGCAAGCTCGCGGTCGCCTAGGCGGGACAGCTCGATCAGGCTTTGGTTGTAGCGCTTCCAGTCGCGGATCAGGCGGACAAGGTTGGCAAACATAACGGTCCTCTTTCTCTNNCCGAGCCGGCGAGGCCGCCGCCGACAACCGTGACTCGCTGCGTCACACCGCCACGGCTTCAGGCGTCGGCGCGACATCCCACTCGTTCGCGCACTTGATGCAGCGACGGTAGTCGCCGCGCGCTTTCGTGAACTTCGACTCGGCGCCAACGTAGCCGCACTCGGGGCAGGTCTCCGCAACCGGCTTGTCCCATACCACGAAGTCGCACTTCGGATAGTTCGAGCAGCCGTAGAAAGCTTTTCCGCGCTTCTTCGAGCGACGCACGGCAATGTCGCCACCGTCTTTCGGGCACTTGACGCCGGTTGGCATCGATCTCGTGCCGCGGCACTTCGGGAATGTGCTGCAGCCGAGAAATTCCCCCGAGCGTCCGTGACGGATGACCATTGGCGAGCCGCACTCGTGGCAGATCTCATCCGTGGGCTGCGCCGGCTTGCGATCGCCGCGTAGCGGCCGCGTGAACTTGCAGTCCTTCGGATGGTTCTCGCACGCCAGGAACGGGCCGAAGAATCCGCCGCGGGGAACCAGTTTCCCACCGCACGTCGGACATCTCTCGGTCTCGAGCATGGACAGATCGTGCGCCTCGCCGATGAGCGACTCGATGTCCGCGCTCTTCACGGATTCCGCGAACGGTCCGTAGAAATCCTTGAGCATCTTCCGCCAGTTCACGTCGCCGTCCTCGATCTTGTCGAGATCGGTTTCCATGTGGGACGTGAACCTGACGTTGAACACGTCGGGAAAGCTCTTCACCATCACGCGCTCGACCTGTTCGCCGAGGAACGTGGGGAAAAACCGCCGCTGTTCTAGCATCGCGTAGCGGCGATCGACGAGCGTCGAGACGATCGACGCGTACGTCGACGGACGACCGATGCCGAGGCGCTCCAGCTCCTTGACGAGACTCGCCTCCGAATAGCGCGGCGGCGGCTCCGTGAAATGCTGCGAGGGAGTGATTGCCTTGACCGGGATATCCTCTCCCTTCTGAACCACGGGCAGTCCCTGCTCCTCTTCCAGCGCTTTGCCTTCCTCGGCTTCGCGCGATTCCTTGTAGAGCCGCTGGTAGCCATCGAACTTGACCACGCTGCCGGTCGCCCTGAACAGGAACCGGTCGAAGTCGAAGTCGACCGTGGTCGTGTCGAAGATCGCGGGCGTCATTTGCGACGCCATGAACCGCTGCCAGATCAGCTCATAGAGCCGATACTGGTCTTCCTTGAGGTACTTACGGATGTGCTCGGGGCGGCGCGTCGGATCCGTCGGACGGACGGACTCGTGCGCATCCTGCGCGTTCTTCGATTTGTTGTCGGCGTAGAGGCGCGGCGCATCGGGCAGGTACGGCTGGCCATACATCATCTTGATATACTCGCGTGCCTGTTCCGCGGCCGAAGAGGCCACCCGCGTCGAGTCGGTGCGCATGTAGGTGATTAGTCCTACGGCCCCTTCCTCGCCGATCTCTATTCCTTCGTAGAGATCCTGCGCCAGTCGCATCGTCCGCTTCGATCCGAAGCCAAGCTTCTTCGCCGCGTCCTGCTGGAGCGTGCTGGTCGTGAACGGCGCCGCCGGATTTTTCCTCCGCTCACGGCGTTTGACCTCGGTGACCTGGAACGTCTTCCTTGATTTGAGCGCGTCGAGAATCGCGTTCGCTTCCGTCTCGTTGGTGATTACCGGCTTTTTGCCATCGAGCAGATGCAGCTTCGCCGTGAACTGCTGCCCGGCCTCCTCGAGGAGCGCCTCGACGGTCCAGTACTCGACCGGCTTGAACGCTCGGATCTCGCGTTCCCTTTCCACAAGCAGCCGCAGCGCGACGGTCTGCACGCGGCCGGCTGAAATCCCCTTCTTCACGGTCTTCCAGAGAACCGGACTGGCCTTGTATCCGACGAGTCGGTCGAGCACGCGGCGCGCCTGCTGCGCGTCGACTTTCCGCTCGTCGATCTTTCCGGCGCTGGCGATCGCCAACACCACGGCGTCGCGCGTGATCTCGTGAAACAGGACGCGCCTCATCGGCGCTCCGTTCTTGGTTTTTATCGCCTGGGCAACATGCCACGCGATCGCCTCGCCCTCGCGGTCCGGATCGGTCGCGAGAAAGATCTCGCGCGAATCCCTGGCCGCGCTCTTGAGATCGGCGACGGTCTTCTCCTTTCCCGGGATCGTCACGTATTCCGGCTCGAAGCCGTTCTCGATGTCGATTCCCATCTTCTTCTCAGGTAGATCGCGCACGTGACCGACCGTCGCGCGCACTTTGTACGCGCGCCCGAGATACTTCCCGATGGTCTTGGCCTTCGCGGGTGACTCGACGATCACGAGCGATGTCGAGCCGGGTTCGGAGTGGGTCTCCTCGTCGACTATCTTCGCCGTTGCGCTCTTTCTCACGCGCGTGGGCTTGATCGCGCCACTCTTCGCGGCAACGCCCTTGGTCGCGCGCTTCGTGGTTGTTTTCGCTTTAGTTGTTCTTGCTTTAGTTGTCTTGGCTTTCGCCATCTAGTGCACCGTAGTGTTGTCGCCGCTTCCGGAGGAATCTTCCAGGCCAGTTCCCTCGAGCAGTCCGCGCAAATCGTCGAGAGCAATCCGTCCCTCGAACTGCATGAGGGCTCTCTCGATGATGTGCTCCAGCTCCAGCCCGTTGATTGCGCCCGAGCCGTTGAGTGAGAGCAGATGACCCCACGCTTCCGGGGCAAAGCGCCCCCGCTCGTGCGGGCCCATCACGCGAAATGTGGTCTGTACAGGAATTCGTTCGTCCATTGGCGTTCGTAGTTATTTCATGGTCGAGGCAAGCTCGACGACTTTCGCTATAAGTTGTTGCCGTGCAAGCCTTTCCGTATCGAGAACAGTATCGGCTGTTTCGTACAGGGCCTGCCTTTTCTCGTACAGCTCCCGTAGCGCCACCACCGGGTCGCGCCCGGCCAGCAGCGGCCTGGTCTCCACCCTGCGCAACCGGCGAGCGACTGCCTCGGGTGACGCTCTAAGGTATATGATACGCCCAACCGAACGCAAAAGTTCGACTGACCTCTGCTGGGTGATCCAGCCACCGCCTGGTGACAGCACCATGCCGCCCGTGGCGCTCAGCTCCTGCGTCAGCGCGAATTCCATCTCCCGAAAGTGCTCCTCGCCCTTCTGGCGAAAGATCTCGCGCACTTCCATTCCCGATCGCCGCTCGATCTCCTTGTCGAAATCGAGAAACTCTCGTCCCAGCTTCCGCGCAGCCTCTCTGCCGATCGTTGTCTTCCCTACTCCCGGAAGCCCAACGAGGATCAGATGCGGCAGCGGCGTCTTAGCGTCCCTGTCTGTCACTCAAGCCAGCGACGTAATTCTCGTAATTGCGTCGCGTCTCCACTAGCGAATCCCCTCCGAACTTCTCGAGGAAGGCCTGGGCGACGACGAATGCTGTCATGGCTTCAGCGATGACTCCCATCGCTGGAACGGCGGTGACATCACTTCTTTCCGCCACTGCCTGCGCTGGNNAGCGGCCGCATGAGGGTGCTGATCGGCTTCATCGACGCGCGGAGCACGATCTGCTCACCGTTGCTGATGCCGCCTTCCATCCCGCCCGCACGGTTGGTTCTCCTGCGCACGCGCCCCGCTTTTACGTTGGCCTCGTCGGGATCTATCTCGTCGTGGACATCGGAGCCCTTCCTGCGCGCGGATTCCACGCCCAGCCCGATCTCGACCGCCTTCACGGCGGGAATGGACATGATTGCCGCTGCCAGCCTGCCATCGAGCTTCCTCTCCCATGAGACGTGTGAGCCGAGGCCGACCGGAACGCCATTGCAGACTACTTCTGCGATGCCGCCGAGGGTGTTGCCATCTGCCTTCGCCGCGTCGATCCTCGCGATCATCTCTTGCTCCGCGTCCCGATCCAGCGTGCGGAGCTGAGATTCGTCCGCTGCCGCGTTCAAATCCGCCGGCATCTTGTCGGGGCGGCGCGCGTCGACGCCTCCCAGGTGAACGACATGACTCCCGAGGGTGATGCCGAACTCGCGGAGAAAGCGCCGGCAGACGGCTCCCGCGGCCACGCGAGCGGTCGTCTCGCGGGCGGAGGCGCGCTCCAGAACATCTCGAGCGTCATCCCTATCGTACTTGAGCATTCCCGGGAGATCCACGTGCCCGGGCCGCGGACGCGTTACAGCGCGCTTGCGGCCGGGATCTCCATCCCGGGGCGCGGGATCCATTATCTCCTGCCAATTTTTCCAGTCGCGATTCTGAATCAGCATCGCGATCGGAGAGCCGAGCGTCTCGCCGGCGCGGACGCCGGAGAGAAACTCAGCGTGGTCGGACTCGATCTTCATGCGTCGGCCGCGCCCGTAGCCCTGCTGCCTCCGGGCGAGCTCCGCGTCAATATCGGCGGCGACGAGGGATAGCCCCGAAACCATCCCCTCGAGGATGGACACGAGCGCGGGCCCGTGTGACTCGCCGGCAGTGGTGAAACGCAGCATGGTCCCAAAAAGAACGGGATAGAGAGAAAAAAGAAAGCCCGCCGGAAATTTCCGGCGGGNNGGGGTGGAGACTGCGCAGCGGTCGTAGCTGTATCGCTTGATGAATCCTTCACCGCTTGTGAGGCCAACCGCGCCTCTGCGCGACTGAATGATACCGCCATTCAGATAGAGACAGCCGCGACCGCTATTCGTGCCTTCGCAGTCGTTGGCGTTGTTCGGACCCTGGTCGTAGTTCTCAACACCGAACGAAGTGTTGATCGCCATCATCACGCCGTGGACGAACACATCCTTCGTGTCATCCTCGTTCCTGTACGCGCCCACGCTTGGCGGGTCGTTCAGTGCGTTGTCGGCAACCGTGATGTTATTCGCGGAAATCATGCCCAGCATGTCTGCGCAGGTGCCCAATGAAGGGTCCGTTGCGTAGCGCATGTCATCGAGTATGACGAGGTTGCCGGTCACGTATAGCGTTATCTTGCCGCGAAGCACGCCGCTGATACCGGCGGTTCCGGTGACTGAAATTACACCCTTCGTACCCGGGTTGAGCCCGCGATAGATCGGGAACAAATATGCGGCATCGGCGGGACGACGCGCCTGCAGACGTGCATCGACCGCGCCCGGGTACACGAGCCACTTGCCGTGCACACCCGTAGGGGTGAAGGTGGCCGCGGTCGCGGTATCACCGCCGACCTGCTTCTGAGCATTGGTGAACGCAACACTGTTGCGCTCTTCCGCTACGAGATGCGAGTCGCCACCCAGGTAGCAACGGGCGGTCGCCTTGGACATAATCGTGTTCAGCGAAGCGTTGCTGGTATCAGTCGCCTGTTGGTTCGTCATACCGCCGGCAATGAGCAGCGTTTTGAACCACGTGACACCCGCCGTAGTAGTCGCCAAATGCATGGACGCCGGAAAGAACTTCAGCGGCCCGCCAGGAACTACTCTGTACGACGCACCGCAGGTCTTCGTGGTGGTCTTGGTACCGTTCCAGTCGCCGCGAAGCCATGCTTCCTCGCCCGCGTTCGCCTGGTAGATCTTGACGAAGCCTTCGTCGACACCCGTCGAGTCAGCTGTACCCGTGCCAAGGTCGATTGCGACGAACTCCAGACGCATCCGGACGGTTGATGCATCACCATTCGATGGCGCCGCGAAGGCGGTAAGCCCGGCCCCTGCGTAACCAGCGAGCTTGCTCAACATGGTGTTGCTTGGCAACACAACCGCTGGCTGATGTTCCGTGTAGCCTTTGTCGAAGGTGCCGTAGCTTTTGCCGGAGATCGTTTTAGCCGTACCCACGTCTCCGTGGAACTTGGCTCCGCTCGACGCGATGTTGATGACGTCGTTCGACCAGACGGGCCCCCAGATGTTGTCCTGGTTGGCGAAGTAAATGATTCCGCCGCTGGAGTTCGTTTCCTTGTCAGACCAATAGGCAAACTTGGCGAAGCTTTCCTGCGTGAGTTCGAGACGACGAACGAAGCGCGCGCCGGTCGCGTCGCGTGCTTCCGCGACGACGCTGGCAAAGCGCCCGAACTGTCCGCTGGTCGACCCCGTTGGTCCGGTATACAGGTTGACGTTCACGCCGGGCAGGTACTGCCCGTCGGCGCCCATTACCTGCTGGTTGGACATCAGGGTCACGTAACCGGTATCGGGAAGCGCGAGCGGATCCGTATTGAGCCGGCTCTTGCCCATGGCCATCGCGGCCTCGGCGCCGTACTTGAACTCGCGCTCGCGGTCGGCGGAAGTGGCAAGCAGTCCGGCATTGCCGGCGAGGTAAACGGCAGAGGCCGCGAGTGCAGCCATGCCGAGCGTCATTATGATAACGGTAAGGAGCGCCATTCCGNNTTCCGCGGCGCTCGCCGCCAATAAAGAGTTTCGAGTTCATAACCGATCCGATGCGAGTGGGAGACATGCGTTCATTCCTCAGGGCACTATGACCAGAGGAGCACTTTGCACAGCCGAAGATTGGCCGCCGCAGTCGACCGCGGCGATTCCGTAAACGAGCTGGTCACCGGCCTGCACCTGCGTGTCGGTGAACGCGTAGGTGGGGCTACCGCTGGGTATGCTGGCGAGGGGCTCGCTGAATAGCGGGGTGGCACTGGCGCGCCGATAGATCGAGTACTGCTCCACTGCCTTTTCGCCCGAGGATTGATCGACAGACGAGTTCCACGTCACGACCACTTGTCGGGACGGCACGCTGGATGCGGTCGCGACAATCGCCGAGCTCAAGATTGGAGGATCACCGCACGTGTGGAAATGAAGGAGTCCGGCGTTCATGATGCGCACGCCAGTCTCGATCGGGCGCGTGTTCTTCACACCCTTGCGATCGATGAACTGCCCGGTGATGCGGACGCGTACGACTCTGATGCTGTCCGTAAGGGCAGACTTGGCAGTGTCAGCTTTCGAGTTGTGAATCGCCGCAGAGTGATAGAGCGGCAGCATGTTTTGCGGGATTTCCACTAGCTGGCCCAGCGTGTCGGCTTTGAAGTATCTGAATGCTGGCTCGCCTGTCGGCAGAACCAGCGCCTTCGCAACGACCGTGGCCGGAAGCGCATTCACACGACGGAAAAGGGCATAGGTGCCACCGGCGGACGGGTCCGGATCGAGCGCAACCCAGTACGAAATGGTCTCAGCGTCGCTGAGCGCTCCGGCAGCCTGGTTGTAATTGGAGTCAGGATACTGTACGAGCGACAACGGCAGCGTGATCTTTGAAGTCCGCGGCAGCGATGCGGCCGCGTTCGGATCAATGTCAGGATCGTAGTACGCGGCGCCTCTGTCGTTGATGTCGCGGCTGACGAGATCGACGTTGAATGTGATCGCGTAAGGCGCGGCCTGCACGATGAGCGGCTGTGGATCTACGACTCCGACTCCCGCAACGCGAAGCTCGCGATCGATCATCCCGACGCCGTAGCGCGCGTTCTGTTGCGCGTCGTCGCGGCCGGCAATGTTCCCGAACGCCTGAACTTCGGTGCGGAAGAACGGGACCGTGAGCCCGAGTGCGATCGCCATCACTGTCATGGCGATGATCATTTCGAGCAGTGTGAAACCACTGCGATCGCTGGCCGGAGTAGACGACTTCATGAGGTTTTTCATTAGAATATGCTGATGATGGTGGTCTTCTTGGACGGAGTCTTGAGACCGGGTCCATTTACGATGACGGTTATTGTCTTGTAGTCGTAGAGCGAAGGCGCGGCGCCGCCAGTGTGCGTGACGATCGTCTGGCGGGTCAGGCCTGGGTGTCCTGTGATCGTGGCCTCGGTCTTCGCGAAAACGCTGTCGATGACCGAATACTTGATCGCACCCTTCACTTCTTCGAGCCGGTCGGCGACGAGCTCATTGGCCTCGGTGCGGCGCTGCGTTGCGCCGGACGTGTTTGCGTACCTGGCAATGAAGGCACCCATCGACAGCATGGCCCCGGTCAACAGCACCATTGCCACGATCACTTCGATGAGTGTCATGCCGGAACGGTTGGAACCGATAATCGCCTGGCTCTCAGCCGGCGCATTTCGCGAACGATTGGACATTGCGAGCTTCATGCTCCACCTCTCTTCCATGTGCCGGTACTATAGCTGTAATAGTCGACGTGACCCGTGGATTGCGTCACGCTGAGACCCTTGAAATCAGTAGCGTCGGGACGCGATGACGTGATGTAGACCTGCGCGTCCGTGCTTGTGGCGCCGTCGCGATGGAAAATGATCGACGGATACCCGCCGAGCGTCTGGAGCTTTGCGCCAGCGACTGCGGCGACGGTGCCACCGCCAATCGCGGCCGGGGGTACAGCGAAGCGAATAAAGTCCTCGAGCGGCCGGACCATAACTTTCTCGCCCGGGTCCGTCGCGCCGTTGTTGTTCTGGTCGTCGATGAGCAGGACGCGCTTGCCAGGAACATCAAAGCTGACGATCATGTCGTGTTGACGCTGCACGGCATACCGCTCGGCTTGCATGAGCGCGCCTTGTACAACGCGCACGCCGGCGTCGATGCGGAATTGGTGCAGGTTGAGCTTGGGCAGCGCGATCGTCGCGAGAATGCTGATGATCGCCATCACGATCAGCAGCTCGATAACGGTAAAAGCGCGTGGACCGCCGACTTTGGAGTCAGCGTGGCCTGATATACGGCGCATCTGGGCGCCCCGATAAAAGCTCATGTGTATGGACATAACACTCGATGGACTAGCTCAGGCACGGCCGCGTAACTGCCCGTAGGTTCATGGCCAGTTGCTCTTGAGCTTAAGTCTCTGATACTTAATGAGTTGCGCGCTCCAAGCCCCGTCGTGCTGAAGGTTTAGAACACGCTTCCCGAGTGGCCCGAAATTTGATTTGCCAAGTGCGAATAAATGTGATACCGGGCTCTGCGCTGACCTTGGCCGGCTTCCGCCGCCTGGCCCTCAGACAGACCCACCAAAAGAGGCGAGCCCGGTAGGTTCACCGGGCTCGCCGTGCTCCTTTGCCTGCCTTCTGTCGGTTTTACGGACAGGTCGTTGTGAACGTATTCGGGAGCTGAGCGATCACTACACCGCGTGCCGTGGCGCCCACCAGCACCAGCTGGCCGGTGCTCTGGCGGAACGCCGCTGTAAGCGGTCCGATGATCGGATCCCTGATCGGGATCGTTCCAACTCTCTGATAGCAATGCGTGTCGAAGATCTCGATCAGCGGCTCGGCCGACGCCGCAAAGGCGAGGCGTGTGGTGAGCGGGAATGAATTCGGACCTGTATTTAGCGGATGGAAGTCGAGACCCGCGTTGCTCGCGGTGGTACCGAGCACACCCTGCAGTCTCAAATTCGGGTTGATTATATACGTCGAGTCGCCGCGGATTCCAGCGAGCGAGCCGTCAAAGTTGATCGCGGCACCCTTCACCTGGGCGAAGCTGTTCGCGGTCCAGTCCGTAACCTCCTGCGGCTGCGATATGCCGAGGTCGATCGCCGGGATCAGGAGCGGAGCGAGAGCGCCAGCCGGCGTCACCGCCATGGTCTCGAAACCGGTGGTCGCGTCGAAGGTCATGGCCCGGCTGCCAAGGACGCTGCCGCCCTCCCCGATGACTGCGCGCTGGAAGTTGCCCGAGTTCCTGACGAACGTAGTGTCTCGGAACGCGAGACTGCCGATGGCTATGACGATGGAGTAGAACCCTGTATCGGGCGCGACACCGAACTTCTGCCTGTACGGCACGATCGTCGTGGCAACACCGGTATTCGCGTCGTAGCGAATTACCTCGAGCGTATCCCCTCGGCCCGCTGACTGCCCAATCGCCTGCTCGAAAAAGAAGTGTGAAGTACCGAGAGTGAGGTTTTCCCACCGGACGGTACCGTTGTTGTTGGCAAACGGAGCCGATTGCCCCTGAGTGGGAGTCGTGGAATACGCCATCACGACTTCCGTGCAGCCAGTCCCGACGGTGATGCAGGTGGCGGCGAGGAACTGCGGGCGGTCGCTGAAATCGTACTTCGTTCGCTGCTGAATGGGCGGTCCATTGGGCGCGGTCGTCGATGTCACGCTCGTCACCGAGAACGCAATGATGTTCGGCAGTGCGTACCGGAAGACTTCGAGGCCGCTGCCGCTGGCGCCCGCGTCCAGGTCCACATAGCTGATGTCCGTGCCGCCAGAGTTCGCCACGAGCAGCGTATCGCCCATGGTACCGTTGCGGTCACGCGGCCAAGCCGTGATTCCCCANNGGGCTTTGAAGGAAGAATCCGCGAGGTTGAATACCTCGACGCGATTGAGCTGGATGTTGGTTAGATAGAGTCGATCTTTGGTCGGATGATACAGCGCATCTGCGACCTCTCCACCGAACGGAAGGTTACGGGTGACGCCGGCTACCACGGTCACTGTATCGATGCGGTCTGCCCCGCTCGCGAGCTTGGCGTAGGCCCGGACTCCATTGGAGTTGCGCGCAAAGACCTGAACGAATGCGATCGTCGGAAAAATTGTGTACGGGAGGCGCATCTGGAACGTGTGCGAGTTGAAGGTCAGCTGACCGTTCGACACGAACGTCGCCGAGTCATCAATCGCGCCGCCAGCGGTACTTCTTACCTCATAGCCAAGCCCGATGATGCCGCTCGGATCATCAGCTTCGACGTGCATACTGTCGCTGACCTCGACCCGTCTGCCGTGACCGCACGCGTTGTCGAATGCCTGGCTGCCGACGCAATACTGGTTGACCACCGGGACCGAGTTGATCTGGGCCGCGGTCTGAACCGTAATAGTGATGCTCGGACCAACAGCGCGCTGGCCGAGTGAATCTCTCAGGAAGGGAGTTATGGTAAGCGTTCCAGGAGCCGCATTCGCGGGTATGGCGATCGTGTCCTGCATCGTGAGGGAATCACGAAGAGGGCTCGAATAAAGGATTGAGTCCGCGAGCACCACAGGTCCCGTCGTCATCAAGCCGAGCGAGCGAACCTTGATCGCAGTCTTACCCATGACAGTCACAAGGATCGACTTGCCCAGCACCGCCGAGCTTCCGGAGAACGGGCTGATGACTTTGACATCGGGTGGGGGAACGTTTCCGGTCGCGAGCCTGAGGGTGTCTATTCCAGAGCTGTTGCCCGCACCGTCAATCGCTTCGGCCGTAACAGTAACCGGCGTTCCGGGCGGCACCGCGCGAGACGCAAATAGTTTGAATGGAATCACGATATCAGTAACCGCGCTCGTGAACGTGGTGTCAAACACGAAACCAACCGCACCAATCGCCGTCACGTGTATCGTCTTCAAGCCGAGATTGTCCTTCGCCTCGCTCGTGAAGGAAATCACCGTATCCGCCTGCCCGCCGACAGCGGTAAGCGAGAGCGTCGGGGGAGTACGATCCCTTTGTGGATCGATCGAGGTCGAGTCGTTGCACGCCGCGACTCCGAGGGATATGGACGCGGCCACTGCCGCCAGCACGAGGCCGCGGCGTGGGCTGCTAACAAGATCTATGCGCATTCGAGTCACCTTTAGCGGGTGGCTGGTGGGATTGGATTCGACGATGCGCCTGGTATCGGCGCGCCGTCGTCGATTATGTGTGGTGTTACGAGAATGAGGAGATCACGCTTTTCGTCGTCGGTACGCGTTTCGCCGAACAACCTGCCAATGATCGGCAGATCGACGAGCAGCGGAATTCCGGACTTCGATTGCGTGGTCTGCGTGACGGTGAGTCCGCCGATGACGGCGGTCTCGCCATCTCCTACGAGGAGCTGGGTGTCGCCCGACTGCTTCCCGAAGATGAATCCGACGTCGGACGCCGCCAGCTGGGCATCGGAGTTCTCCGCATGCAGCAGCAGCAGGATCTGGCGATTATTGGTGATGTGCGGCGTAACGGTCAGGATGATACCGACCTGCTTCATCTGAACCGTGGCCCTCGGCTGCGCATTCGGAGTCGTCGCGCCGCTGAGATTTGCCGTATTTGCGTCGAGCACTCTGATCGGGATTTCCTGACCGACCTGGATCGATGCCTGTCTGTTGTCGAGCGTCACGATGCTCGGCTCGGCCTGGAGATCGGCCAACCTGACTTCCTGGAGCGCGTCGAGGAAGCTGGTGAGCTGGAATTTGCCGAGGGCAGTCGAGAACACGACGCTGAGCGCCGGGTTGACGACCCTGGAGTTGGCGTTCGCGATCGCCGACAGCGCGTTGCCGCCGAGCAGAATCCTGTCGCCGTTGAAAGGCGTGCCGCCTCCCAATGCATCAGGAACTCCGTCGCCGTTTGTATCGATCGGCTTGAGCGTCGCGGGATCCGGACGCTTCACCAGCTGGCTGAAGAACTGATCCGTGCCCGTGCCAAGATCGTAGGAAAGACCGATATCTTCGATGTTCGTTCTATTGACGAAGATGATCTTCGCCTTGATGCCGACCTGCGGAGTGCGAACGTCGAGGTCGCGGACGTACTGCAGGACTTCGGCGAGGCGCGTAGACGTCTCCGTGATGATAAGCGTGTTGGTGGTGCTGTCGGCCGCAACCAGTCCGCGCGCTATGCACGACGGCCTGGCGTTGTTGGCGACGTTCCCGCTGCTTGAAATCTGTGGGCAGTCCTTCTGCAGGAGCGACTGGATCGTTGGCACCAGCGCCATCGCCCGCGCGTAGTTGATCGAAACGAGCTGCGTCTGCAGCGGCTCGGAAGCCTGGCGGTTAAGGATGTTGGCGTAGCTGTCAACCGTTATGATTCCGGAGAGAGCATCTTCCGACGCCGCGAGGCCCTGACCCTGAAGGATGGCGCGCAACGCGACATCCCAGGGTTGATTACGGATTTCCGCGGTAACGGTGCCGAGCACATCCTTGCCGACGACGATCGTGCGCCCCGAGAACGCCGCGAACGACGCGATTACATCGCGAATGTCGGTGTCCTGGAACGTTACGGTAATTGGTGGCTGCTGCGACTGCTGTGCCTGCGAGAAGAGCGCGACCGGCTTGTCGTAGGCGGCCGTTCTAACCGGGGCCGGCTCGACGGGCGTCGTATAGTCTGGTGTTTCAACCTGCGAGCTGGTCGACTCGACCTGTGAGACGACCTTTGGCGTGTTCTGAACCGACGCCAGCGTCGAGGTCACTTCGGATGTCTGAGCGACCGCGCGTGTGCTGACGGCGCGCGTCGAGGGCGCCTTAGGAGCGGCAACGTACCCTGGCTTGTTGTTCGAGGACCACGACGTGTAGTCGGCGGTCTTTCCGCCGGTGACTGCGATGCGAACCTCGCCGTCGTTGCGCTTCACGGCATATGGGTGCTTCGCGTCCATTTCGATGACGACGCGAACCACATTGGGACGAAACTGCGAATAGCGAATGTTGGTGATGCCGCCGCGCGCAACCTTGTCGTAGGTGCTGCGTGACATATCCAGAATGGCTCCTTTCAGATCGACTACCACACGGGCTGGCGCGTCGAGCGTGAAGTCCTGCACATCTACGGCAGCATTGACGCCGATCACCACTTCAGTCTTCCCGGAGGACGGGACTACACTGAGTGAGTGAACGGTCGCTGCAGATGAGGGCAGGAACAGGAGCGCCGCTGCTGGCAGCGCCTTGAGAAAGCTCATTGACGGGGCCTCGTTTTGGTCGAATCGGCGATGATCGGCAGGATTTCCTGGCGACTGTAGCCGAACTCTTCAATCGTGAAAATCACAGCTTTCTCCTGAATGGCGGCGACCCGCATTCTGCCGATCGTCTGGCCAACTCGCACTCTGTACTGGTCTTTAGACGTGACATCACGCAAAACCGCAACAGAGTTTTGGCCCCGAGGGTCGAAAGCCACGGCAACCAGTTTCAGGTCGGTCAGGAGAGGTCTGAGATCGGAGGTCGTCAGAAGCGACACAAATGGGTCGCGCCTGCCGTCCCCGTCATACGCGAAGATCTCGCGGTTGATCAACACCCGGGGCGCGGTGTCGACGGCCGGAATCGGCGCTGTCGCGACAGCCGGCTTCCTGGTATCGAGAGGAGGTGGCGCCGGCGCTTTGGGCGTGGCGGCTTTGGCGGCCGTGTTCGCATTCGGCCTCGGCGCGGCTTGGGCGCGTGCCTGTGCGGAAGCTCCTGTCGCCAGTGCCGCTACAAAGACCAGAGCGAACGAGATTGAGCGCTTCATTATTGTTTCACCGTGGGTACGTATGGCGTCGTACGAGCGACGTATGTCTGCACCTGGAACTCGGTGTCTATGAGCGATTCGCCCTTCCTTGTGCGCGCCTTCGTCTTGTCAGCGATGGGATGCAGCTTGATCGCCATTGTGACGGGCGCGATGATGCGGTTGAGCGAGCCGACGTTGCTGAGGAACTGGCCAACCGGATGGTAGNNACTGTTCGCCCGGCAGAACCGGCATGGGCTCCACGGTAGCCAGATCGAGTCCGACGCGGCGCGCTGCCGTCGAGATGTCCTCGAGCAGGGCGGGCACCTCATTGCTCCTTGGAACGAGCTGGCGCATCACTTTGAGGCTCTGCTCGTATTCAGCGGACTGCGCGCGGAGCTTCTGCAAGCTGCCGGTAGCGATGTCGGCTTTCGCCTGCTGATTCTTCCTGTCCAGCGAGTCGACGTGGATCTGGGTAGCGTTCAGCTCTTGCGCCTTCGGCTTGTACAGGAAATACCAGTACAGAGCGAGCACCAGCACGGCGGCCACACCAACGCCGCCGAGCTTCTTTTCGCGAACAGTCATGTTGGCGAGATTTGCCATGTTAGTGCACCGCCGATACTACGAGTGGAACCGTCTTGATCGCGAAGGCGGGGGGAGATTGCGTCTCCGCCTCGAGAGTGAACTCCGTGACTTCCTTTCCTTCGGCCTGAACCAGATCGGATCGGCTTAGCTGCACATTCTGGATGAACGGCGACGCTTCGAGCGACTTCATGAACCGCGTGAGCGCCTGAATGTCCACCGTATGACCGACGATCTTGAACTTGAGGTCCTTCGCCGTAGCAAGCAGCGAGTCGGATCGCGCCTTCAGTGCGCGATTCCTTTCCGCCGCCCTCTTCTCCGGCGACTGCGTGCTATCGGTGGCGACCACTTTCTTCAGCGTGTCGACAGCGGCTGCGCTTCGCGGCGCGCTCGTCTGAGTGATCTCGGTCAGCCATGTGTACTGCGGCAGTGCGTTGCTGATCTCGTACATGAGGTGCGACCAGAGATAGCGGGAATCGTCGATCGACTTGATGATCGCGATCTGCTGATACAACGAGTCGCGCGAGGCTTCCGCCTTGGCCTTCGCCATGAGAACGGCGCTGAACTGGGTCGAATCCTTGAGGGCTTTGGTCTCTCTCGCTTCCAGTCCGCTTGCCTGTGCCGCCTGATGGATGAACATGAAGGCGATGAGCGCAGCGGATACACCCGCCGCGGCAACCGCGCCGAGCATGTATTTGTCGGTGATCTTGGCCGCGAGTCCGGCGAAAAGATCCATAGGCCTGATTTCGAACTTCAGCCCTTTGGTCGAATTCGCGCGGCGTTTTTTCTTCCCGTCCCCGGGTAGGAGATTGATCTCGATCATGGTGTCAGTGGTCCGGGGTCAGTTCTTACGAAGGGCAAGACCGATCGCGAGCATCAGGAGTGGCGCGACCTCATCGGTCACGAGAGACTCCAATGCGCCATCCCTTACCGACATCATGGCCAGTGGGTTGGCGAGCTCGACCGGCTTCTTCAGGCGTTGCCCAAGTGATTCGGTCAGTCCTGGCGTGCGTGAACCACCGCCGCAGGTATAAACGGCCTTCATCTGTCCGTCGCCCTTGAGCGACGTGGACAGGAACGCGATAGCGCGCTCGAGTCCGGTGGCGATTTCTTCGGTGCGCTGCAGAATCACCGAGTCGAGCTGGGGAGAGCGGTCATATCCTCTGATCAGCGCCTCCGCGTCGGCCGCCGAAAGTCCGTGCTCGCGCTGAAGATCTTCGCGAATACGACGGGTGCCGATGGGAAGATCGCGGGTCAGGATCGGGACCCCGTCGTCCAGAATGTTGATGTTGGTGACCTCGTGCCCAATGTTCACGAGTCCTACGGCGCCACTCATAGCGTCCGGATAATTGAGCTCGAAGGCGTTGTGGAGCGCGAACGCGTCCACGTCCATCGAGCTCGGCGTGATACCGGCTTCAGCGAGGATGCGGAGCTTGGCTTCCACTAGATCACGCTTGGCTGCGACGAGAAGAACGCTCATTTCGTCTCTGCCATCGCCGTCCTCATCGAGAATCTGGAAATCGAGCTCGACCGAGTCGACATCCGGAACGTGCTGTTCCGCTTCCCAGCGCATGAGCTCGCGGGCCTGGGCCTCTTTCACTCTTTCGGTCTTGATCCGCTTGATGATGACATCGCGCCCGCCGACAGCGGCGACCACGGCCTTCGTGTTCGCATCTACCGACTCAATGGTTGAGCGGATGACATCCGAAACGAGATGCGGATCCATCACTTCGCCTTCCACGATGGCATCATCGGGGAGCGGAGTAATCGCAACCTTGATCAGTTCTGGTGTCGACTTCGAGTGATCGATGACAGCGACCTTAACCAGGCCGGAGCCGATATCGAGCCCTACGGTAGTCTTCTTGCGGCCAAACAACCCCATCGCGCCCTTGGTAAATGAAAAAAAAGAGAGGGTGTTTCAAGGGTTGCGCGCTACTTCTTTACCTTCTTGAAGCGTGCGATCCCAAAGACCCTGTTTGCCTGCACTTGCATGGAGACCAACCGCGTGGCAGTTCCGCCTTTTGGTCCGTCTCCAAAGTGTTCGAACTAAGACACGATTCAATTGGCGGGAAAGTAACGGTGGGCTCCGGGCGTCTCAGAAAAGCTCCGACCACGATCGCTCTGAAATTCGGTCGATAGTTATCGAATGATCGGCCCTCGCCGCCACCTTCACGACGACTCCGATCCGGCGCGACACCCGCGAGCCGTTGGATGGAGCAGTTGCATCGGCAATGATCCAGTATAGAGTGGAATCGAGACGGGTGATGTGGGCCACGACGGGTGCCCCCAACTCTCCGACAGCCGCGGTTCTCGTCATACCGATGTCGATGCTACCGATCGATTCCTTGCTCCACCCTGCGATCGTCAACTCGATGGCCGACTCCGCGGCCGACAACGTGAGCTGACGCTCAGCCGACGCTGCGCCAACGTGCGTCTCCTCCGTTGCCGCGAAGAACACTCCGGTTACGAGGGCGGCAATCAGGAGCAGCGCGAGGAGCGCGGCGGCGAGCGCGAATCCGTTGCGCCGCCCAGGCACCGAGCTGCGGTCAAAGGAAGTCGAATGGCCACGGAACTCGCCACTCATGGTCGCCGATTCCGCACCGAAATGGAAACCGTCGCTGAATCAGCCGGCATTACCGTGCGACCTTCAACTGTTAGTCGATGCCGGCTCTCCGCTCGAGCCGTGATGTCTACCCTNNCGAGACGCCCGCCAAGCTCATCGAAGAACTCGAAGAGCAATCCAGTTGAGCGTGGGCTGCTGCTGTAGGCACGGTACGGCCCGCTCAACGGCTGAATCGCGCCACACACCCGTGACCCCACCGCGTTGCATCGTCGATACCCGAGATACCAGTCTCCGTCGGGGGAATGGTACAGGCTGTACCGTCCGTGTCTGATGAACCGCACCGGGGCGCCGCGGCTGACATGGCCACTCAAGGGAGTGGAGAGCGTAATCAGGAATCCACTCGCCCCGGCATCGGCATCCTGCGGCGTCGTAAACCCGGTCGACGCAGGGCATGCCGCGGCCAGGGAGCGGGCGGTGAAGCCGGCGATTCTATGCCGTTCCCACTGACTGCCACCCTCGATCGAGTCCCGGTAGAAGAGCACGATGTCGCCTGTGTCGGGCTGCGTGACGAAGGCCGTCAGCGTATTTCCGGGGAGAGGAACTGCACTGGGCAATCCGACCTCCGCGCCCGCAACCTGGCAAACGACTGAGCTGCCGATGCTTGCAAACAGCTCCACTGCGGAGTCGGCAAGCAGTCCCGCGGTATCGGCCGTAGACATTCCTCGGATGTCTGTCGAGAGCAGCTCGATCGCATCGCGTACTCCTTCGCGCGCGTAAAGCAGCTCCGCTGCTCCACGGTAGAAGCGCTGCTGCCGCAACAGCGTGAGCCCGATCGCGCTGCCAACCACACCGAGGATAACAAGCACCACCGCGAGCTCGATGAGTGTGAATCCCCGTCGGCATGGCCCGTGCGCCCTCGGGCGTATCCCGTCTGGATTGCTCACCGGCACGGCAACACCGCCCGAAACAGATCTGTTCGTCGGCCCTGCAGCGAGGGGTAGCTCACAGATTCGACGACACTCAGGCGCGCTGAATCGAGAGCGGTAACCGACCACTCGGATTCGATTTGCTGCAATGTCTCTCGCCCGCTCGCCGCACGGTGACAGGCGGCGCCAATGATCTCGAGCCGGCTCGCGGCGATTCGCGATGCCCGCTCGCGAACGGCATTCGTGTTCATCGCCCGCCCAACCACGGCGCTCGTCGTCACCAGCGCCAGACCGCCAATCGCGAAAAGGAGCAGGGCGACTACGATCTCGATCAGAGTGTATCCGGCAGTTCTGGCTGTGGTCATGTGGTGACAATGCAGTATTTGGCGACATTCGCGTCACTGCTCGTCAACGGGTGGAACCAAATCCACTCCGACAAAAGAAAAAGGGGGAGCGGCTAAGCCGCTCCCCCTTTCACTTGCAACCAGATCAAATTAGACGCAGGTGATCACGCCGTTGGTCATGTCGCAAACCTTCGCAGACTGCGAGTGGGTTGCGGTCCCGCTCCACGAAGGCGGCGGGCCGGCAACGTTCACGATGACGACCGTGACGTTCTGCGACGGCGTGAACCCCTGGAGAGGCGCAGCCATTGTCGCGGTTCCACCGAAGTATGCGCCACCGTTGTCAGCAGCATACTGCTCTTCGTAAGTCGCCATGTTGCGCAGGTCGGACTTCATTTGAGCGACGTACGCCTTGTCCTTCGTATTTGCAAACTTCGGAATCGCAATCGCGGCAAGAATGCCGATGANNCGACCACGATCAAAAGCTCAATAAGGGTAAAGCCCTTTTTGTTGCTCATTTGTGTCTCCCTGAGACGTTGAATGACTGTGGTGAATGCAACTGTGGTGAAATGCACTTGCATTCACCTATGGTAAAGACGCCTCAGCTATAGAGAGGCAAGGCACACTAGGTCACTCACGGTACCGTGCAAAGGCACTGGGGCGTAACTCGCGGTGCTGTCTGGGTTTACGAGATTACAGAACGTCGGTACCGACGCATATGCCGCCGCAATTTGCGAGGCTGTCGCAATTCGCGACACTTATGTAGGCAGGCCGTACCTGGAGAGCTTCCGATACAACGTCGACGGATCGATCCCGAGGACCTCTGCGGTGCGCGGCTTGTTTCCGCCTTCGTTCTCCAGAACCCATAGGATGTAGGCTCGCTCGATGGTGTCCAAAGTGGGGTTTGCCTGCACAGCGTCGCTGACCAATGGGTCCGACTTGGGCGCGACGACGCGCTCGGGAAGCGCCGAAAGCGGAATCGTGTCCCCCTTGACCAGAATCGCTGCTCGCTCGAGGGCGTTCTCGAGCTCGCGCACGTTCCCCGGCCACGAGTACCGCTGCATCGCCTCCAGGGCATCGGCCGCCAGGATCCTTGGCGCTTCGCCGCGGACTTCTCCGGCACGCTTGAGGAATGAGTCCGACAGTAGCTGGATGTCGTCGGGGCGAGTCCTCAGCGGCGGTAGCACGATGGAAATCACGTTCAGGCGGTAATACAGATCACTTCGGAAATTTCCTCGCTTGATCTCCTCCTCGAGGTCGCGATTCGTTGCCGCGATCACTCTCGCCGTCACCGGCTTCGCCTCGGTCGCTCCGACGGGAATCACTTCTCGCTGCTGCAGCACGCGCAGGAGCTTCACCTGCGTCGCGGGCGTGGTCTCTCCGATTTCGTCGAGCAGGAAGGTTCCTTCTCCGGCCGCGAAGAACAACCCTTCCTTGTCGCGCGTCGCTCCGGTAAACGATCCCTTGACGTGCCCGAACAGCTCGCTCTCCAGAAGGCTCTCCGGTAATGCGCCGCAGTTGATGGAGAGGAATGGCTTGGTCGCGCGTGCCGAGAGGTCGTGGATATATCGCGCCACGACTTCCTTTCCGGTTCCGGATTCGCCCTGCAGAAGAACCGTCGAGTCCGTGCCGGCGACCGATTCCGCGACGTGCAGCGCATCCAGCCAGGGCTTGCTGGCGCCAATCGGGCGCGCCGACTTGTCGCGACGCTTCATCTCCGCCTTGAGCGTTTTGTTCTCGCGCCTCAGCGTGCGATGCTCTGCCGCACGCCGCACGATCGTCACCAGCTCTTCATTCTTGAACGGCTTCTGGATGTAATAGAAGGCGCCGTTGTTCACCGCCCCAATGGCCGACTGAAGGCTGGCCTGCGCAGTCATCAGAATCACGACCGCTTCGGGGTCGTGCGCCCGAACCGAGGCGAGAATGTCGAGGCCTGTCACGTCGGGCATTCTGACGTCGGTGAGTATGAGATCGGGCTTCAATGCAGCTATCTGCTCGAGCCCTTTCTTGCCGCCAAGGGCCGTGTATGGTATGAACCCCTCGTTCTTGAGCAGAATGCGGATCGTGTCGAGGATACCCATCTCGTCATCGATGATGAGAACGGTCGGAGCCGAGGTAGCTGCGGCCGTCATTGCTCGCTCTTTGCCGAGGCGCGCGGGCTCTTGCGGGCTCCTTCGCTACCGAGCCTCGGCAGAATTACCGTAAACCTCGTGCCCGCGCCCTTGCCATCTCGACCGACGAGAATGAAGCCATGGTGCGCCTCTACGGCACGGTGTACGATCGAGAGCCCGAGCCCCGTGCCGCCCGTTTTCGTGGTAACGAAGGGCTCGAAGAGCCGCTCCTTGATCGAGTCGGCTATTCCCTTTCCCTGGTCGGTTACCTGCACCATCATCGCCCCGCGTGTGAAGCGCTCAGCCTGCGCGGGGAGCTGGTGGTACGAGAGTTCCGCTGCTTCGAGCCGTACCTCGCCACCGGGCGGAGACGCCTGGACTGCGTTGAGGAGGAGATTGAAAATCGCGCGATGGAGCAAATCATCATCGCCAACGACGACCAGCGGGGTCGAAGGAAACAGCTCGCGAATGGTCACGTTTTCGGGCTTGTCGGGGTGCGCGCTGACGAGCGCGGCGGCGTGATGCGCGATGTCAACGAGGTCGACCCTGCGCACACTGGTAACGCCGGTTCGCGCAAAATCGAGGAATTCCGAAAGCAATCGCGACAATCTGTCGGACTCGCGTTGAACGAGCGTGGTCAGCGTTCGCGTGTCGTCGTCGGCACCCGGCACTTTCGCGAGCAGCTCCGTGGCGCTTCTGATCGACGCCAGTGGATTCTTTATCTCGTGGGCCAGCGACGCGCTCAGCTCTGCGACTGCCTCGAGCCGTTCCGCTCGCGTGTGGAGTCTCTCGATGTCCGCTTCGCGCAGCCGGAAAGCCGCAAGCTCGGCCGCCATTTCTTCCCGTCCCGCGTGCGCTTGGCGGAGTCGCGCGCCAATGTAGCCGCATCCGAGGGCGACAGCTCCGAATATTCCGAGCTGTATCAGCACCGGCAGATCGAACGCCCTGGCCTGATCGAAGATCGTCACGGCGAAGTAAAGGACATCCCCGAGCCCCGCGACCAGGAGCACTCCGGCGGGCGGCAGAACCAGCGCGCTCACGGCGATGACCAGGATGTACAGCGGCGCGAGCTGAGATGGCGTGCCCGTCTGCGTGAGATGCACGACTGTGGTCACGAGGAATAGATCGAAGATTACCTGGACGTAGAAAAAGGTGTCCGCGAGGACACCCTGCCTGCGGCCGCTGTTGAACATCGAACCAGCGGTGAACAAAAGGGCCGCGACGAAGGCGAGTGTCGCCACCAGTGTCGCGCTACTGTCAGCACGTCGCCAGACCGCGATGGCAGCGACGAAGATCGCCGTCGCCAGCGACAAGCGGCCGAGATAAAGGACTCGAAGGACCCCCTCCCGCCCGTCTCCAAGGGGGCGAGAGAGTGCCAGAGCGGCCAGCGGAACCGCAGGTGTTATTGGGACGGCCGGGAGCAAGGGTTCCTTATGCGGGGGTTTGGCACTGCCGTCAATTAGACGCTTAGGCAGGCACCTAAGTCTCTACTACTATATAGAATAGAATACATTACAGGCATATGGTCCTTGGACTTGTTGCTGCGGAGGCCGCCAATCCTCCGTCGATGGCAGTGGCGGTGAGCAGCATGATTGCCGTACTTGGACTGGTCGCGCTGAACGCGTTCTTCGTGGCCGCGGAGTTCTCCCTCGTCGCTGCCCGGCGCAGCAAGCTCGATGAGATGATCGCCCAGGGCGATCGCGCCGCACGAACGGTTCAAACGGCACTTCAGCATCTCGACCGGTACATCGCGGCTACCCAACTCGGCATAACCATCGCTTCCCTTGCTCTGGGATGGATTGGCGAGCCGGTGCTCGCCCAGATGTTCGACCGGGTCTTTCGGGCGATCGGACTGAATCCATCACCGACGGCGGTGCACGTCGCTGCCGTCCCGGTGGCGTTCTTCATACTGACGTTCTTCCATATCGTGCTCGGAGAGCTGGCGCCCAAATCCATCGCGCTGACGAGTCCGGAAAAGACTGCGCGCGCTGTGGTGCGCCCTCTCCTCGTCTTCTCGCGCGTGATGTCTCCATTTATCTGGGTCTTCAACGGCGCGGCGAATTCCCTGCTTCGAATATTCGGGGTGGAGCCCATAAATGATCCGGAGGGACACAGCCCCGACGAGATCCGTTTTCTGGTGATGCAGGCGCACGCCCGTGGCACGTTGGACGAGTCCGACCGCGCGATGCTGGCAGGAGTTCTCGATTTCCATGAGAAGAAGGCGCGCGACGTCATGCGACCGCGAACGGAGGTAGTAGCACTCGACATCGAAGCGACCGAGGAGGAAGTCTGGGAAATTCTGCGGCGCGAGCGATACTCCCGTTATCCGGTTTACCGCGACTCCCTGGATGATGTGACCGGCGTGTTCCTGGCCAAGGACCTGTGGCTGCACTCGGGAGACGCGCCGTTTAATCTCGCGGACTTTGTGCGTGAGCCGATGTACGTCCCCGACAGCCGTCCGGCGGAGCGGGTGCTCGACGACCTGAGAAAGACACGGGCGCACATGGCCGTCGTGCTCGACGAGTATGGAGGCACCGCCGGCATCGTCACGATGGAGGATCTGGTCGAGGAGGTCGTGGGTGACATCGCCGACGAATACGACTTCGCCTCGCGCGAATCAATCGTCACGGACGGAGTGCTGGAGCTTGCCGGATCTCTGTCGCTGATCGATGTGCGTTCCGACTACCGAATCCAGATCCCCGACGGAGACTGGACGACGCTGGGGGGCTTCGCCTTCGCAAAGCTGGGACGCCTGCCTCGCATGGGGGATCGGATCCCCATCCCGGGAGGGGAAATGGAAGTTGTGGCAATGGATGGTCGCCGCATCGCCGCCCTAAGAATACACCGCGCCGGCATCAGACAACCTGTGGTCGCACAGACCGTCTAGAGCTTCGGGCGAAACACCCCGCACGCGCCGAATGCAATCGCGTCCCTCGACCGGGCGTTGCGTGCCGTGCTGCACGGGAGGAGCGAGCTTTTCGCTACCCAGTTTGCCCGATGCCGCGAACCGACGTCTGACACGAATCGATCGACGATGGCGTCCCGCGACGGATCGAACGCTGAGAGTGCAGCCGCCGTCTTGATCGCGAGCTCACTCTCACTGGCGCGCATGTACAGCAGCGGGAGATGCGCGGCAACCGCAATGTCAGCGGTTGGTACGGGCCCATCGATTGCCTCGGAGCGGTTCCATACGGCTTCGGTGTACTTGGCCTCGAGGTAATCGGAGTAAAGTTTCGCGGCGGTAGTGTTTCTGCCCGAGAACTCGAGACGTTTCCCCATCGACAGATATGTCTCAGGCGCGCCGACGTATCCAAGCCTGAGTGAGCTCTGGAGCATCGCCAGTGCGGAGTCGGCATGCCCAGCCCCGACATAAGCCTCCGCCAGTCTATAGCGAGGCTCGCCAAGCAGCGGATCGCTTTTCACCGCGTCGCTTAACACCACGAGCGCACGCTCGTAGTCCCGATTACCCGTGTACACGCTGGCGAGCGCGAGGCGCTGCTCGATGCGATGCGGACTGAGCTCGATCGCCTTGTGAAACGCGTCAATCGCCTGCTGCTCGTACGGAGCCGACCCGTAGAACTGCGCGGCCTCGACAAGCAAGCCGCCTTCGTGCGTGTAAAGTCGGTCGTTCAAGGTGTCGCGGTGGATCTCGCGCGCGAACGCGGTGAAAGATTCCGCGAACGCGCGGTCAAGCATTCGCCGCTGGCCCGGGTTGGCCCGTATCTCCTGCAAGCGAGGGCGAAGCGAGCCGATGAACTGGGCCATCAGGAGCGGCGTATGCGCGGTCTGCCGGGCATGGGACCCCGAGAGAAAATCGAGCTCGGCGAGTGTCTGGACCAACGACCCCCTCGGCGAATCAATTCTTGCGAGAGCCCGATTCGCGCGCAGGGGCGTGTAGACTTCGCCATAGAGCGCCGCCACGAGAACGGCAATCGAAGCGAGGGCCAGCGCGGGCCGAGGCGTCGCCCACGCCGTGTCGAGACCGCTTGCCTCCAGTACGATCGACCCCACGGTGCCTCGCGACGCGATCAACGCGGCGATCAGAATCCAGAGCATCGTCGAGTTGAGATCGACGAACCAGAAGAACAGGTAGGTCGCATAGGCGACCTGGAGTCCCGCCAGAACCGCGATCGCGGAAGCGGAGAGTCTGCCGGCCCGGTACGCCCTGACGAGCGTCAACCCGATCGCGAACCAAATGCCGAGAAACGCAACGGCGCCGATCAGCCCGGTGGTGGCGAGCGTCTCCAGAAACTGATTGTGCGTGCGATCATATATGTCCGTGTCGAGCATGTAGATCCCGGGATTGAAGTGCGCGCTCCAGACGAGATTGTGGTTCTCCAATCCGTAGCCGAGAAGCGGACGGTCCTTGAATCCATCGATGGCGGCCCGCCATTGCATCGTACGCGACTCGTCCGCGCCCGCGGGATTGGTCAGGGCCAGCCGCTTCAGCACCGTCGGAACGTACCGCGCCGCCGGGCTGGTTGGAAAAGCTCTGACACCGGCGGAGATTCCAGCGACCACGACCGCGAATGTCCCCGCCACGGCGAGAGCGATCCACTTCTTCCTCGACGTCGCTCCGAGCGCCGCGAAGATGAGTCCGCCAACTATCGTTCCCAAGACCAGGCCGATTACCGTGCTCCTGTTCTCGGCAAAAAATATTGCGAGCAGATTCAATCCGCCGGCGGCGAGATAGAGCAGGCGGAATCGCGCGCTCGTCGCGGCGAGATATCCCGCCAGCGCGACGTTCATCAACAGATATGCCGCGAGAAGCCCTGAATTGCCCAGCGTGGAAGAACTGGCCGCAACAACGGCATCGGAGAGATGGGCCAGCGACGCTATTGCCGAGTGCTGCCCGATCGCGCTCAAGCTGACGAAAAGACTCACCGCGAGCGCCGCGTTGAGGACCCGGCTCCAGTCTCCGTCGCGAAGTGTTCTCAGCAGCAGGAAGAAGAGAACGAGATGGAGCCAGGCCCAAACTCCGCCCATCCGCTCGAAATCCCCAAAGAAGCTGTGCGTGGGCGCCGGCGAGAATAGCGCGGAGAGAGATGCGGCAGCGAGGAACGCCACCAGGGACAGCAAAATCGGCTCGTCGCGCAGGTCGAGCGTGTTTCGCCCTAAACAGAGCGCCAGGACGAGTGCGGCGGCGCCGACTTCGACGACGACGCGGAAGAAGATGTTCCGCGGCACCACGTACGGAAAGAAGAAATCCGTCGCGACGATCAGCGGCACCGCGAGCGATGCGATCAGCAGCGCCATGACAGCGGTGCGCCACGAGAGCTCAGGTAACCGCGCGGCGGAAATTCGCACGTGTCAGCGCGTCGCCGCTTCGGTCAGGCGCATCAGTACTTCAGGGATAACTTCGTGGCCGCCATCGAATCTGATGGTCGTATGTGGGACGCCCAGCTGCCGGAGCCGCGCTTCCTGAGCCGCAATCAGCTCCGGGCTGGCGAAGTCATCGCTTGTGCCGAGCGCGATCGTCAGCGGCGAGCGTCGCGTCAGACGAGCGGCGCCCTCCGCATCGAGCTCAGGGGGCAAGACACCCGCGTACAGCACGACCCTGTCCGGATCGACCTTCCCATAGGCCGCCCAACGCGCAACAGTCGATACACCCTGTGAAAAGCCGAGCACCCACAGCCGCACCTTCGCGCGATCGACGACGGAGAAGATCTCGTCGCCGTTGACCGTGAAGCACAGCGGAACCACGTGCGGATGGCCCGAGGGTGTGACCGTGGCCAACCGCCCGACCCGCGCGTTCGTGAGGTGCGCCCGCATCTCTCGTTCGTCCATCGCGACCTCGCCTCGCCTCTTCGGCCCACCTCGACCGCCGGCCGCCCGCCGGTTGCTCGACCGGAAGTCTGCTGCAGATCGCAGGGTGCGCGAGCATCGCCCCCGTGTCCAGCCCCGCATCCATTTGCATGATCGAAATGCCAGTCCGCGAATCTCCGGCGAGAATCGCGCGCTGG
>PKVB01000002.1:0-9299 GCA_003131365.1 Gemmatimonadota bacterium
GACTCGAGCCTGCCGTTTATTGCGCTGAGCTCACGGGGCGGCACGGGCCGCGGCTCCAGCCACTTCGTGATCAGGCGAACGATCGGGAAACCCAGAATTATCATTACCAGTCCGGGCACGACCCAGGAGAACACTTCGTGGACGATTAGGTTTGGATCCGGTGGCATTTGAGTCCCTTATTGGTGTGCCGAGCCTCTCCGCCCTACGGCAGCAGCATTCGAGGGTTTCGGCGCGTAGCCCTAACGGCAAACGAATTGCACTTTTCCCATCCAAAGCGCAATCTAGCAGTACACCTTGGAGGCTTCACGTGCGACCGATCGCCCTTGCTCTGACTCTGCTCGTGCTTACCGCCGGCTGCGAGACCAGCACGGATCCGTTCCTCTTCGGCATCGGAGGCTCGGGAGGCACCATCACCCAAGCCCAGGCCACCGGTGATTGGTCGTTCACCGTGACGAGAATCAATTCGGTCGGTTGCACTGGGGGATCGCTCGCGGACGGGAGCGTGCTCACCGCGCATCTCGACGTCGGGGCGGACGGAACGGTCAACAGCTCCACGAGCAGCTGGCAGAGCCCCTCTGCCGTCGTGTTTCCGCTCAGCGGCACCGTGACGCTTGGCGATGGTCACACTGACTTGCACCTGAGTGGCGGGGGTGGGAGCGGAACCGGAATGGAGTTGATAGGAACGACTTCCGCCACGAGTACATTCGCGGGAACGCTGAGCGATCCCGACCCGGGATTATTTCCAATGTTTGGCACCGGAGTATGCCAGTATACGACAACTGGCGCCAAAGCCTGATCCGCCAGACGCGCCCGAGCGGTCCGAGATGATTCAGCGCATCTTTTCGCGGAACAAATCAGCCATCTGAAATGAATTCGAAAGACATCGTTTACGTGAACGGCAACTTTGTGCCCCGCGCAGAGGCCCGCATCTCCGTCGAAGACCGCGGTTTCGTCTTCGGGGACGGTGTCTACGAGGTGCTTCGCGTCATCAATGGGAGGCCGTTCGCTGCGCGGTTCCACAACGACCGCCTGAAACGGAGCCTCGAGGGCGTACGCATATCGCTGCCGGCCGGTCATTCCCCCGAGAGCCTGACAGAAATCGCCAGGCAGCTTCTCCGCGAGAATGGCCTGCTCGAGGGAGAGGCGACGATGTACATGCAGATCACGCGCGGTGTCGCGACCCGCGCGCACAACTTTCCGACTCCCGATGTTTCGCCGACGATCTATATCTCCGTCGCTCGCTTCACGCCTTATTCCGATCTGGCCCAGAACGGCGCGCCGGTGATCACGCATCCCGATTTGCGGTGGGGACGCTGCGATCTCAAGACACTGAATCTTCTTCCCAACGTGCTCGCGTCCCAGACCGCGAAGGAGCGGGGAGCATTCGAGGCGATGCTGATTCGCGACGGCGTAGTAACGGAAGGAACGAAGACGAATTTCTTCGGCGTCGTCGACGGGTCGCTACGTACCCATCCGTCCGACACCCACATCCTGCCTGGCATCACTCGATCAGTACTGCGCGATCTCGCGCGCCAGCTGAACATCGACCTCGACGAGACTCCGATTCTCTCCGACGAGATCCCGCGGCTCAGCGAGCTCTTTCTAACGGGTACCACGACGGACGTAATGCCGGTGGTGAGGCTCGACGACAAGCCGGTAGGGAAGGGCAAGCCCGGCGAGCTGACGAAGAGGCTGCAGAAAGTTCTGGCCGAGAGTCTAGCGTCAGGCGGCGACTAGCAAGAACGGCGGCGCGCGACAAAAAGGCTTTTATCGCGTCGTCGAGAGCACGCGATAGCGCCTTGCAGATGCAAGCGTCGAATGCGATTGATTCAAGTCAACGCAACCGCTACCTTTCGCGTCGTTACGCGCCAGTAGCTCAGTTGGATAGAGCAACAGCCTTCTAAGCTGTGGGTCGGGGGTTCGATTCCCTCCTGGCGCGCCAAGCGACCGCAAGCGCCGTTAGCTCAATTGGCAGAGCAAATGACTCTTAATCATTAGGTTGCAGGTTCGATTCCTGCACGGCGCACTATGGGCCTGACAACTGAGCCGACAGTCCGCGAAACGAAACGGCCACCGAACAGGTGGCCGTTTTCGTTTGCCGATTCGCGACTGAATCCCTGGCGCGGGCTTGGTGGGTTGCCGCGAGAAGTGTGGCTCCTCTTCGCGACCAATCTGATCAACAGGGCCGGGATGATGGTGCTCCCGTTCCTGGTGCTATACCTCACTCGCGAGCTGGGATTCTCTCTTGCTCGCGCCGGCTCGATGCTCGCGATTTATGGAGCGTCCGCAATTGTCTTCGGCCCGATCGGGGGACGCCTGAGCGATCGCATCGGCGCTCTTCCCGTGATGCGCGTGTCGTTGATATCCGCGGGGACTGTGCTGCTTGTCTTTCCCCTGGCCAAGAGCTTCGCCGCCGTCGCCGCAATGACGGTCCTTTGGGCGGGATGCGCCGAGATGTTTCGACCCGCCAGCCTCGCTGCGATCACGCATGTCGTTGCTCCAGGGCAGCGGCGCCAGGCATTCGCGCTCAACCGGCTCGCGATAAATCTCGGCATGAGCATTGGCCCGGCACTCGGAGGATTCCTCGCAACGGTGTCGTTCCGCGCGATGTTCGCCGTCGATGCCGTGACGACACTGATCGCGGGCGCGGTCCTCGCGCTCACTCCGTGGCGTTCTTTCAGCGGTGTGAATTCCGAGGCTGCCAATCGACACGGCGAGCACATCGGGCCGGCGACCATTCTCCACGACACACTATTCCTGGTTTTCCTGGGCGGCGTGTTCCTGGTGGGCATCGTGTTCTTTCAGCACGAATCGGCTCTCCCTCTCTACCTCGTTCAGTACATGCACCTCTCGCCGGCGTTCTACGGAATGCTGTTCACCATCAACACACTGCTGATAGTGGCGCTCGAAGTCCCGATCGTTACTGCAACCGCGCACTGGCCAAATGCTCGATCGCTCATAATTGGGTGCATGCTGTTCGCAATCGGCTTCGGCTCCCTGAGCGTCATCGCATCACCGAGCGGCGTCATTGCTACCGTCGTCATCTGGACGTTTGGCGAGATGATGCTTTTTCCCGCCATGTCCGCGCACATGGCCGAGATCGCGCCGGAGAATCGGCGTGGAGCGTACATGGGCGCCTACAGCATGTCGCTCAGCCTCGCCCTCACGGTGGGTCCCTGGATGGGAACTCAGCTCCTCGCGGTGCTCGGCCCGATAAGGGTGTGGTTCGTCATGTTCGCGCTGGGGGCGATGGCCGCTCTGCTGATGGTGTTCTCCGTGCCTCGACGCCGTCCGTTGCGCGTTGCAGTCGCCGCTGAATCTTAGCAACGATCATCTCGATCGCGACCGCGTTGTGTCCGCCGCGCGGAACAATCACATCCGCGTAGCGTTTGCTCGGCTCGACGAATTCGCAGTGCATCGGCTGAACGGTTGAGAGGTACTGCTCGATGATCTCGTCGAGTGGCCTGCCGCGAACATGGGTGTCTCGCTCGATGCGGCGGATGAGCCGGATGTCCGCGTCCGCATCCACGAACACCTTTACGTCGCATAGCTCGCGCACCCTCTCATCGACGAAGAGCAGAATCCCGTCGATGACCACGACGTCCGCCGGCTCGACGCGCGTGGAATCGGCGCGGCGCAAATGCGTGACGAAATCGTACTCCGGCTTCTCGATGGGCTTCCGTTTGCTCAGCGCGTCGAGGTGCGCGCACAGCAAGTCATAGTCGAAGGCGTCGGGATGATCCCAGTTGAGCTTCTTTCGCTCGTCGAGAGAAATGTCGGGGAAGTTTTTGTAGTACGCGTCCATGTCGATGAACGCCACCGACGTTGCGGTGAGTAGCTCGGCGACGTTCCTGGCCACTGTGGACTTGCCCGATCCCGAGCCGCCTGCGATTCCGATTATCAGAGGCTTCAGCATTCTGATCCAAACCTACGATGGCGGTGTATTGAATGCATTATATCCCTGTTGGAATTAGACCCCGAACGGCTGCGCACAGCAGAACTTACCATGAAATTCCGAACGATCGCTTTTGCACTTTTGCTTCTTGGCGCCGGCGCCTGCAAAACTTTCTCACGCGGTTCGAATAACTCCGATCAGAACCAAGGGACCGTGGTTCAGGTGGATAACCAGGGTTTTCTGGACATGACCGTGTACGCCGCGCGCAGTACCCAACGCGTGCGCCTCGGTATCGCTCCCGGGAACGGCAAGACCAACTTTCCTGTACCGCCGGGTCTCATTTTTGGCCTCACATCCCTTCGCTTTATCGCCGACCCCATAGGGGGCAGGCGGGCATCAGTGAGTCAGGAGATAACGGTGGCGCCGGGTGATACCGTCACCCTGACGATTCCGCCGGTCTAAAGCCAGGCGCCTGGCGCTACACGATCGCGCCCGGCGCGGCCACCACCGAGAGCGCGCGTGGAACGCAGGTCAACTCAACAGTTCTGGATCGAGCGACGCGCAGCTCGCCATCCATTTCCATCAGTGGACTAGTCGGGAACGTGAGCGCGAGGTGCTGAACACTCGCGGCTGACACGGACGACATTCCTATATGCGTGCCGCGCATCGCTCCGAGGAAGAGGGCTACGCGCGCCGCGACATTGCTATCTCTGAAGAAGCACACGTCGAGCTTGCCGTCGAGAACGGAAGCGTGGGGGGCGATCTTGAACGCGCCGCCGAGGAAGCGCCCGTTCGAGACAGTGACCATCAACATTGGCGCGTTCTTCACACTGGAGACTCCGTCCGCCGAGACTTCGGTTCCACGGTAGCTGAATAGCTTCGTCAAGGCGGAGTAGATGTAAACTGCGTTGCCCTTGAGGAAACGCACGCCCTTGCTCGCCTCGAGCACCGAAGCATCAAATCCAAACCCGCAACTGTTCAGGAAGTAGTAACCGTCGGCCGCGCCGACATCGATTCGCGTAGCTACTCCGCGCACCACGAGATCGACTACCTGCTCCGGGGCGTATCGGTTCACGCCGAGCGTTTTCGCGAAGTCGTTGCCCGTTCCCGCTGGCACGACGGCGAGTCTAACCGGGACGGCGGATCGAAGAATCGCGTTCGCGATGCGGCCGCAGGTCCCGTCTCCGCCGACTGCGACGATCGTCTGCGTGCCGGCCCGGATCGCCTGCGCCGCGAGCTCTTCTTCTTCTCCGGGAGCGGCCGTTTCGAGGATCGTGCTAATACCGCGTGCGCTGAACGCGGCGCGCAGGTCGGGAAGAGCAGCGTGAATCTCGCCGCGACCGGCGGCGGGATTCACGATCAGGCACGTCGTTTCCATCGAAGCGTGACTACTGATGCACAAGTCTTATGTGCAGCACCCCGAATTGCAGTCGATCCACCCACCCTCGGCGAACATCATACCTCGCCCGATAATAGCCGCCACTCGAGCGAAGAGCGCGGCAACCGTCGTGCTCGGCAACAGAGAAGCCTCAGTCATTCCCGGCGACAATGTGGTAGCCACTTCCGTGCAGGGTCCGTCATATCGGTATTCATAGAAATCCACGTCAGACGTAGGCTTCTGATTCGCCGGCCGGTGGTGACATAGGTGAAGATCCTTTTGGTGCCCCGCCGTAACAACACCGCCGCTTATGGGAACCTGCAACACGGTAAGCCGCGCCCGCATCGAACGTGGGTTCCTATCAACCCAAAAAAAGTAGACGGCTTCGGTGCTTGGCCGGAACCCGAACCGTGCTTCTTGGTGTCTTCGATCGAGATTGTCGATTCGAGCTATTGGTAGGCCCGTGACGGGTCCCGTGTNNGCTCCGAGCGTCTGGATCCTGACATTTACAGTGCAGAAAAGGCAGTTCCCGGACCGCGCCCGCTCGTGAACGCTGTCTGCCTTCGGGACGGCCGCGATATCGGCGAGGAATTGTTTTGGATTTGAGCTGACCCCAGGTGGCAGCAGAGTGTTCCACTCAGGCTCAGGATAAATCAACGCCTTGGTTGCACATCCGAGAGTAACTACGGCGGAAGCAATCGTGATCCACTTTGCGACAGCGAGAGGTGTGGCTGGCGATCTGATCATCGAACCTCCGTGACTGGTGTGAACGGAAAACGATCCTACTTCTGATTTCCCTGAACGGCTAGCGTCCGCATCCTGGCGACCACAGGCTGTAGCGGACGGTCCGCCGTCGCCCAGAGCTCTGCAACCGCCCGAGCCCATTTTTTCCTCAACTCCACTTCTCCGCGAGCATTGGCCAACTCTGCTCGCAATGCCATCGCGCGGCCCGCGGCGGCGGCCGAAGCCGCATCGTGCAGCGACTCCGCGCTGAGACTGGGAAAGGCGCCCAAAGCGCGGTCTAGTTGACGCACGGCGTCCGCGGTGTCGCCCATGGCGGTCTTGAGCCACGCGACCTGATAGGTGAAATCCAGCGACACGTCGCCGGGACGCTGCGTTTTCGCGTCGTTGGCTACTCCCTCCAAAAGAGCATTCAGCGTGCGCGTGTCGTTTCTCGCGAAAGCTTGCTGCAGCTTCAACAGCCTGTTGGTTCCGGCCTCCACGCCGAGGCTCGACTTTGCGCCTGTGCACGGCGCGAGCATGCTAAGCGGCCGGGCCTTGACCGCTCGTTTCAGCTGTTGCACCTGCGTCTCGGCGACGAAGTGGGTGAGCTGTTCGTCCAGGCGGCGCTCCACTGCGCGCGTCGTATCAGAGCAGACTCCGAGAGCCGCGAATGCAAAAAAGGGTGCCGCAGCATCCATGACGGGCACCGGTACTTTGGCAGCCGCGGCGGCGTAGTCGTTGGTGAGGCGCGCCAGCTCCGCGGTTTTTCCGATCTTTCCTGTGAGGGCCGCCAGACCAATGAGCGCCTCAGCCTCCTCGCGACGAGGCTGATAGGCCGCCAGCAGAGAGTCGGCGAGCGATCTCGCCCGGGGAAAATCTCCCAGCTTGAATCTCAGCCACGCTTCCTTGCTGGCAGCCAACTGTTTCTCGCGAGGGGTGGAGGCCACCTGCCGTGCTTTCACTACCGCGTCCAGCGCGGACATTGTTCCGGAGCGACTGCGGGCAATTTCACCGCGGGCTTCCAGAACATCTGCGAGCGCCTGAAACGCTTGCGAGCTTTCCGGCGAGCGGCGCGTCCACTCAGACGCAAAATCGAGCAGAATGTCCAGGTTCGCCTGGAGAGCGGCATTCCTCCTGACCGCAGTCTGATTGGCAGGCAGGTTGGCAAATTCCGGAAGCGGGTAGGGGACGAAGACGACAGTGTCGTGGATCAATGCCGGGTACGCCGCGAACTCTTCCGCGTCAATGCTCCTGCCGCGGCGCGTCTTCGTGGATGCTATCGGCAGGAGCTCCTGGAGTTGATCAAATGAAAGAATCGATTGCGCACTCGGATTGACGCTCAACGCGCGCATGTACGCGTTTGCGGCATCCGAATACCGGCTCTCAAACCGCCAACCAGAAGGACTGGAACGTGAGCGCACGACGAGAGAGTCGAAGGCCAGGCATTGTCCGAGACCGTAGAGACCGATGAAATCCAGTGAATCCGACCTCGTCAATTGGGAGTAGGTCGCGCAAGCTTCCGGATAACGACGGTCAGCCAGCCTGCTAAGTGCGACACCGATCAGGCGATCGCGTTGTGAGAGCCCGCTCGGTGCCCCCAGCGCCTGGGCGATCTGTTCGCGCCAATCACGGCGCGACTCCGGTGCGCGCCACGATAGAGTCTGCGCGAGCCACACGCGCGCGGGTCCGAAGCCGGGGTCAGCTGTCACTGCGTCCCGGAAATTGTTTTCCGCTGTCGTAAAGTCCCCGTTCGAGAGCGCGACGTGCCCTCGCCCATATCCGATCCACGCCGAATAGGATGTGGTTTTCGCATCACCTCCATCCGCGGCGGCCGGGCGGTTCGGGATCTCCAGCAGTTCGCGTGCGGCTGTGGCAAAACCACCTCGGTTGCCCGTTTCCTGGAACCGAATGGATTTGATGGCTGCGTCCGACGAAATGTCGTATAGCTGGGCGCGCGCTTGCGACGGATCGTCCGTGCTGACCTGGCCCCAGATGAATCGACCGGCCCCTAAGCGCCTCGCAAGCGCCTCAGCGGCGTGAGTAGATGTCGGTGGACCGTCGGCTCTCGCGGCGTCGGCCACGTCCTGATCGCTTACCAGGTGAAGTCCCCGCCATTCGCTGAGCGAGGCGTACAGTCCGTTCGTGATTCGATCGCGCTCTCGCTGCGAGCCGTTCCCGGCGAATGGCAGCAAGGCCACGCGTGTTGAATCGACGTCACCCGCGAAGAGTGAGTTCCGCAGCGTTGGGATTTTGTTTCTTGCCACCGCGATCGCGGCGATCAGCAGCACCGCGGCGCCGACTGCCAGTGATGTCCTGTGGTTTCGGATGCGCGCAAGCCATGGCGCGCTCGTGCCGCCTCCACTGAAAGAAACATGCTTCCCGATGCCCTCTCCTCGCGCCACCATCAGCGCGATGCGGACTTCCTCCGAGTCATACTTCTTGGGACGGGCGTCTTGCGGGCCGGACTGATGGTGACTCGGGTCGAGGGGAATGCGTTCGCCTGAATGCGACTCGGCGGAGTTTGTGTCGGCGGCGGTCAGGGCCGTCACGAGCTCGTGCGCTGTCTGGTAGCGATCATTCGGGCTTCTCGCGAGCGCCGTCGTGACGATAACGTCTATCCACGGCGGAAGATCTTTCCGTACCGACGACGGGCTCGGCGGCTCTTCGGTGAAGCGCTTCACGAAACCTTCCTTTCCGCTGAAGGGAGGCTTCCCGGTGAGCATCTCGAACAGCACGCAACCGAGACTATAGGTGTCGCTCCGCCCATCGAGCTCTTTGTCGCCCATCAGCTGCTCGGGGCTCATGTACGCCGGAGTCCCGGGGCTGCCCTTTCCGGTGCGTGTAAGTTGACGAACGCCGGCGAGATCAATCGCGCGCGCGATACCGAAATCAGCCAGAACCGGATGACCGGCTGAGAGCAGAATGTTCTCCGGCTTGATGTCCCGGTGGATCACGCCGTGGCGGTGGGCGTAGTCGAGCGCCGCAGCGATCTGGCGCGTGATAGTGAGCGCCTCGTCGATCCCGAGCTGCTTCTCCCGTGTGAGCCTGGCGCGAAGCGATTCTCCGCGCACGAAGGGCATGACATAGAAGAGCGTGCCGTCGACGGTCCCGGAGTCGATCAGCGTCAGGATGTGGGGATGGTCGAGCCTGGCGGTGATTTTGACTTCCGCGAGGAAGCGTTCTGCCCCGAGTGCCTGGGCGAGCTCGGGACGCAACACCTTGATCGCCACTTCGCGTTCGTGCTTGAGATCACGGGCGAGATAGACCGTGGCCATGCCGCCGGCACCGAGCTCGCGCTCGATG
>PKVB01000002.1:9357-10093 GCA_003131365.1 Gemmatimonadota bacterium
CCTTCGAGGTGTCCTCCGGGTGTCCGTTGGGTGTCCGTTGGGTATCTGCTATCCCGTCGGAATCGGTGAAATATTGAGGCGGCCGCCCACTGGGCGAAATCCTCACCGACCGGCGGGTGCCAAACGTGGCGATAACTATTGCGATCTAGCGCGCCAGAACCTGAACCCAGGACCTGTTACGGGCAGAGCAGCGGCGCAGTGACGCCCCACGTCGGCTCGATCGCCAGTCGAGGTGTGTTATAGCCGGCCAGGAGCGGAACCGCGGTGATGGCGCCGGTTGCGCGCGACCAGCGCGGCTTAGCGCACCACCACGGTATCCGGTCCGGCGACCTTCCGCACATGACAGCCGTCGCTCCCGAACGTGTAGCTTGCGCTGAATCCCTTCCCGGCCGCGGTTCCAGTCACGCGGACGGCGTCGCCAGATTCGCGGACCTCGCCCAGGAAATTGTCGCTGAAGATGTCTACCGTGCCGGCGAGGAACACCGCGTCCTGCGGCACCGCGAACCCATGGCCGGTGCGTACGACGGTGTCGGCGACGGCGAGTCCCGTCACGGGCTGGCCGGCAGCGTCAACAGCAACGGCCGTGATGTAGGCGAAGATCGCGGTGCACGCGCCGCCGTTGCTGGAAGTGGTGCACGCGCTCGTTGCGACCGCGAGGAGGAGAAGGCGCCAATGGCGCTCCAGAGGAGCTAGTCGGGTCCTTCCTCCTCCAGCGTGATCGGCGCCCTCCTCGGCG
>PKVB01000048.1:0-9164 GCA_003131365.1 Gemmatimonadota bacterium
GGTGTGAGCCTCGCCGACCTCATGCACGACGAGCCGACGGTGCGTGAGCGGGTGGGTTTGCCGAGCGTCGCGCGAAGTGGACCGGAGAAAGCCGGTCTCCCGATTCTAGAGACCGTCTAGATTTCCAGACCGGATGCGGAAACGGCGCGCCTGACTGAGCAGACGCGCCGTTCTTTTTTATGTGCCGAAGGGGGGACTCGAACNNCTACCAGTTCCACCACTCCGGCATGTTCTGCTCCGAAGATAGAAACCGAGCAAGGTGAAGTCAACGCGAAGGCTTACTTGCGCCGAGGAGTTCGTCTCACTGAGGATAGTGAAGTCAACGCGAGCGCTTTCCCAGCATCGTTGTTGCGTCTAACTTGAGCACGAAGTCAAATGGCAGAGACAGTCGAGAAGGATGCGAAAGAGTCGATCGCGCGGAACAAACGCGCGAGACACGACTACCACATCATCGACACCTGGGAAGCGGGCATGGTTCTGACCGGCAGCGAGGCCAAGTCGCTTCGGAATGGAAAGGCCAACATCTCTGATTCCTATGCGATCGTTAAGGATGGAGAGGTTTTCCTGCTCAATCTGCACATATCGCCTTACGAACAGGCGAGCTACTACAATCACGAGCCCACGAGGACGCGGAAGCTCCTGCTGCATCGAAAGGAGATCCGCAAGATGATCGGCGCCGTCGAGCGTCAGGGGCTGACGCTGATTCCGCTGGAGCTCTACTTCAAGCGCGGAAAAGCGAAAGTCGCGCTCGCCCTCGGCAAGGGCAAGAAGCTCTACGACAAGCGCGCGGATGAGAAGCGCCGCGACGACGAGCGCGACATGCAGCGCGCGGTTCGCACTCGATGATCGCCCTCCTTCTCGCGGCGCAGATCGCCGCCACGCCCGCTCCGACGTTCATCATCGTGCGCGACGGGCAGACGACGACACAGGTTCCCGTCACTATCTACGACGGTGAGCCGTGCGTGCGCGCCGACTTGCTGATGAGGGCGATGAAGGGGATGCTGATTACCGGCACCAACCTCCACTTCACGCTGGCGCTGCCGCGCGCCCGTCTGGACCTGATCGACGGGATTCCATTCGCCAAATTCGATACGCTGACGGTGCCGCTCACGCGCGCGCCGCAGGCGCGCGGGGGACAGCTGTACTTGCCGTTCCAGTTCGTGAGCGAAGTGATACCTCGCTACGGCGGAGGTTATAGCTATGACGTCGCGCAGGGCGAGCTACGTACTTCCGCGTTGACCGCTGTCGGTCGCGCGCCGCCGCCGAGGGTTACCGCCACGCCGCCGCCGACGGTCGCCGCGGCGCCACCGGTCCGAACCCGGGCCGCGTCCAGGAGCGCCCCGAAAGTCGTCGTCATTGATGCGGGCCACGGCGGACCCGATCGCGGGATGATCGGCCCGATCGGCACTCCGCAGTGGTTCACCGAGAAGGACGTAACGTTATCGGTGGCGAAGAAGCTGGAAACGGTGCTTCGCGCCCGCGGGTACGATGTCCTGATGACGCGGACGACAGATACCCTGATTGCTCTTTCCGATCGCGGCCGCATCGCCAACAGCAACCACGGCGACGTGTTCATCTCGATCCATTGCAATGCGCCCGGAAGCAACACGGCGGCGGGCGCACGAGAGCGCGGGTTCGAGACGTACTTTCTGGCCGAGGCGAAGACGGAGGACGAGCGGCGCGTCCAGGACATGGAAAACGAATCGGTGAAGTTCGAGACCGGGGCCAACGCGCCGAAGGGCGATCCCCTCAACTTCATCATCACCGACATGGCGCAGAACGAGCACCTGCGCGAATCGAGCGATCTGGCCCAGACTATCCAGCAGGGCCTGATCGACGTGCATCCCGGCCCGAACCGCGGGGTACAGCAGGCAAACTTCGCGGTGCTGCGCGGGTCGTACATGCCGGCGGTGCTGGTCGAGATCGGGTTCGGCAGCAACCAATCGGAGGCGACGTATCTGAGCGACCAGGCCAATCAGCGCGCGTTGGCGAGAAACATCGCGGAGTCGGTGATCGCGTACCTCCAGCATTACGATTCCCGAATTGGAGGCGCTCGGTAGCGGTGACTCCTTCCGCGCTCGCAGTCACCGCAGCGGGAATCGAATTTCAAAATCCGGTGTTGCTTGCCGCTGGCACTGCCGCCTACGGACGCGAGCTCGCGCGGGTGATCGATCTCGACGCGCTGGGAGGTCTCATCACGAAGGCTGTGAGTGTCGAGCGGCGTCACGGAGCACGAGCGCCGCGCGTCGCTGAGTTCGAAGGCGGGATGATCAACGCGGTGGGGCTCGCCAATCCCGGCGTCGAGGAGGTGAAGGCCGAGCATCTCCCCTGGCTCGCGACAAACCTGCGACGGGCAAGAGTTCTGGTGAACGTGGTGGGGAATCAGGTGGAGGAGTTCGCCACCGTGGTGTCGATGCTCGACGATTCGCCCGCAGTCTCCGGTTACGAGCTGAACGTGAGCTGCCCCAACGTGAGAGCGGGCGGGCTGGAGTTCGGGGCCGATCCGAAATCGCTCACGGACGTCGTGAGCAGAGCACGCAAGGCAACGCGAAGGCCGATCTTCGTCAAGCNNCTGTCGCCGACTTTGCAGGACATAGGGCGGAGCGCGCAAACCGCGGTAAATGCGGGCGCCGACGGGATCTCGGTGGTGAACACATTGCCCGGCCTCCTGATCGACGTCGACACGCGGAAACCAGCGCTCGGATTCGGCACCGGCGGCGTCAGCGGCCCCGGACTGCTGCCCGTCGGCGTCCTGGCGACGCATAAGGTCGCGAAAGCCGTGCGTCTGCCGGTGATCGGCGTGGGAGGAATATCCGCGGCGACAGATATCGTTCAGTACGTGATCGCCGGCGCGTCCCTTGTCGCGATCGGCACCGCCGCAATGCAGCAGCCCAGACTTCCCGAGAAGCTCGTCGCCGAGCTCGAGCGCTGGTGCAAAGAGAAGGGTGTAACTTCGTTGAGCGATCTTCGCGGATCTCTACAGTGGGAGAACTGACGTGACGCCTCATCAGCGACCTGCGGCAACGCGACCCAAACCCGCGACGCGGAGCGCGCCGGCAAGCTCGCGGCGGCCGATTCCGATCGTGGCGCTCGATTTTCCTCGCGCCGATCTCGCGCTGGCGATGGTCGAGCGGCTGGGTGACGCGTGCAATTTCTACAAGGTCGGGGGCGAGCTTTTCACCGCCGCTGGCCCCCAGGTCGTTCAGACGCTCCGCGCACTGGGCAAGGACGTTTTTCTCGATCTCAAGCTTCACGACATCCCGAACACGGTCAAAGGCGCGGCCCGGAGCGCCGCCTCGATCGGGGCCAAGCTTCTGACGGTTCACACGACCGGGGGTCGCGACATGATCGAGGCGGCGGTCGAGGGGGCAGGCCCGACCTGTGGCGTCCTCGGCGTGACGATTCTCACTTCGCTCGACGCCGCGATGCTCCGGAGTGCCTGGGGCCGGAAGTCGCTCGAGGTATACGGCGAGGTTCTCCGTCTCGCCGGAGAGTGCGCGGCTGTAGGCGCACACGGGGTGGTCTGCAGCGGGCTCGAGGCGCAGAAAATCGGGGCGAAGTACGGCGACAAATTGAAGCTCCTCGTGCCCGGGATCCGGCCTGCTGGCGCAAGAACCGACGACCAGAAGCGGACCGTTACGGCAGCCGAGGCGGCAAAGGCCGGGGCGAACTACATCGTGCTTGGTCGGATGATCACCGAGGCAAAGGACCCTGCTTCAGAACTCCGATCGGTGATGAAAACGATATAGTCGGGGGCTGCGTTTTCCGGGTGCCAGCGAGGCCTGCACTGCCCAAACCTGGCAGCCCTCCTAACCCGCTCTCCCGTCACACTTTGACCCCGGTCGGTGGGTTGCTTTACCCGCGCTGGCCGTGTAATTTCAAAGGCTAACCTCGGAAATTTTTGGAGGGCTTCGGCCCTTTTTGCCCATCAAGTGGGGAGTTGGACGTGAAAGTTCGCAGCAGCGTCAAGCCGATCTGTGAGCACTGCAAGGTCATCAAACGACAGGGCGTGACTCGCATCATCTGCAAGCGCAATACAAAACACAAGCAGAAACAGGGCTGATAATGGCACGTATTGCTGGCGTGGATCTCCCGCGCGAAAAGAAGGTCGAGATCGGCCTCACGTACATCTTCGGTATCGGGCGCGCGACGGCTCGAAAGATTCTGGCGTCGACCGGCGTCAACGCCGAGCAGCGCATTCGTGACCTGAACGACACCGATACCAACCGGCTTCGCCAGGCGATCGAGAAGGATATCCGTGTCGAGGGCGCGCTGCGCACCGAGATCGCGATGAACATCAAGCGCCTCATGGACATTGGCAGCTACCGTGGCATCCGTCACCGCCGCGGCCTCCCCGTTCGTGGTCAGCGCACGCACACCAACGCCCGCACGAAGAAGGGCCCACGCCGCGCAATCGCCGGCAAGAAGAAGGTAACGAAGTAACTATGGCTATCGGAAAGAAGGTAAAGCGCATAATCGAGGCGGAAGGAATCGCCCACGTCAGCGCTACGTTCAACAACACCACGATCACGATCACCGACAGTCACGGGAACACGATCTCGTGGGGCTCGTCGGGTAAGGCCGGCTTCAAGGGATCGAAGAAGTCGACGCCGTTCGCGGCCACCGTTGCCGGCGAGCAGGCCGGACGCGAAGCCGTGACGCTCGGCGTTCGGCGCGTGCACGTGAGAGTGCAGGGACCGGGATCGGGACGCGAGTCCGCGATCCAGGCGCTCGTCGCCGCCGGCCTCCAGGTCAAGTCGATCAAGGATGTGACGCCGATTCCGCACAACGGCTGCCGTCCCCCCAAGCGTCGGAGAGTCTAGCCGATGCGCTATACAGATGCGAGCTGTCGCCAGTGCCGCCGAGAGGGAACGAAGCTGTTTCTCAAGGCGACCAAATGCTTCACCGAGAAGTGCCCGGTCGAGCGTCGTCCGACGCCGCCGGGGCAGCATGGCTCATCGACGGCCCGCCGTCGCAAGTTGTCGGAGTACTCGAAGCAGCTCCGTGAGAAGCAGAAGATCAAGCGCATCTACGGGGTCAGTGAGCGCCAGTTCCGCAATACCTTCGAGCGGGTCGCACCGCTCCCGGGCATCACGGGACACAATCTGCTGGCCGCGCTGGAGTCGCGCCTCGACAACGTCGTGTACCGCATGGGATTCGCGGGCAGCCGCAAGGCCGCGCGCCAGCTCGTTCGGCACCGTCACGTCGAGGTGAATCAGAAGTCGGTGGACATTCCGAGCTTCCTCGTGCAGCCGGGCCAGGAGATTCGCGTCCGCATGAAGTCGCGCGAGCAGGCGAGCGTGATGGCGGCGATGGATCAGTCGAGTCGCGGCGCTCCGCTTTCGTGGATCGCGGTGGATCGCGATACGTTCAGCGGCCGGATGCTCGAGAGACCGACGAGGCCGAACATTCCGATCGCCGCGCAGGAACAGCTGGTGGTCGAGCTTTACTCGAAGTAGTTCCGCGATCGAGCAGCTTCGCTACTCGATCGCTTCACAGGGCAGTCCGCCTTCACAGCATTCTCAGGTTGGTAGCAGGATTCAGAGTTTTATTCGCTTTCGTAGAATACTCATAGCAGGACGAGACCCTAACTCTCGTTACGGGCTCACCGCGCGTTAGGGGCGGGGTGGCACGTTTAAGGAATCGAAAAAAATGGCAACCGCAATTGATCTCCGGGGACTTGTCCGTCCGCAGCTTGTCGAAGCGACGAAGCGCGAAGACAATCCCAACATCGCAGAATTTCGTCTTCAGCCGCTCGAGCGCGGTTTCGGACACACCCTGGGGAACGCCATGCGGCGTCTTCTCCTATCGTCGCTGCGCGGCTCGGCCGTGTGGGGATTCCGGATCGACGGCGTTCTGCACGAGCACCAGACGATCCCGGGCGTCGTCGAAGACGTCCACCAGATCATCGGCAATCTAAAAACGCTCACGCTCACTCTCGACGAGGGTGTCGAGAATACCGTTCTCCGCATTACCAAGAATTCAGCGGGTCCCGTAACGGCCGCTGACATCGAGGGTCAGGGGGGCGTCACCATCGTCGATCGCAACCAGCACCTCTTCACGCTGCAGGGCGACCGCGAGATCAACGTCGAGCTTTACGTCGGCCGCGGCCGCGGTTATGTCGAAGCCGATCAGCACGCCGTGGACAAGACGCTGCCGGTGGATGTCGTCCGCATCGACTCGATCTACAATCCGGTTCGCCGCGCCAACTTCGCCGTCGCCGAGACGCGCGTCGGCCAGCGCACGGACTACGACCGCTTGACGCTTACGGTCGAGACCAACGGCACCGTCACGCCGGAAGAAGCAGTGAGCTACGCGGCCGCGCTGGCGCAGACGCACTTCCAGTATTTCGCGGGCTTCGGCTCGCACGCGTCGGCGCCTCTCGTTCCGGGGACCGATCTGCCGGGCGGAGACGCGCATCGTCTGGCCGAGGTGCTGCGCACGCCGATAGAAGACTTCGAGCTCTCGGTTCGCTCCGTGAACTCGCTCAAGAACTCCGCCATTCGCACGCTGGGTGATCTGGTCCGCCAGAGCGAGAGCCAGATCCTCCAGGTCAAGAACTTCGGCAAGAAGTCGCTGAACGAGATCGCCGACCTGCTCGAGCGGGAGAACCTCAACTTCGGCATGAAGTACGAGGAGACACCCGACGGCGTCCGCATTACGGATCAGGGCACGCCGCCCAACCGCAACGTCGCCACCGTTGGCGCCGACGACGAAGAGGAAGGCTAAGGATGCGTCACCGTAAAGTAGGCAGGCAGCTTCGCCGCACGAGCGAGCAAAAGCTGGCTCTGATGAAAAACCTGGCAAAAGCGCTGATCGAGCGTGGCGCCATCGAGACTACCGAGGCGAAAGCCAAAGAGCTGCGCCCGTTCATTGAGAAACTGATCACCAAAGCTAAGACTGGAACCCTTCACAATCGTCGCGTAGCCGGCGCGAAAGTGCCGCATCGGGCTACTGCCGACAAGCTGTTCCAGGAGATCGGACCGCGCTTCGCGACGCGCAAGGGCGGATACACCCGCATCCTCAAGACCGGTCATCGCAAGGGCGATGGAGCCGAGATGGCGCGCATCGAGCTGATGCCGACGGAGAGCTGACCATGGCACAGATCAAGAGAAACCGCTGCTACGTCTGCGACAAAGGCGTCGCGTACGGCAACAACGTCTCGCACGCGAACAACAAGACGCGCCGCACCTGGAAGCCCAATCTTCAGGTCGCGCGCATTGTCATCGACGGGAAGATCACGAAGGTGAAGGTGTGCACTCGTTGTCTTCATGCTGGGAAAGTGGTGCGCGCTCCGAGAGGGGTGTCCGCTGCGTAAGGCATTGCTTCGCGCTAACGAAAAAGGGAGCCCTGAGGGCTCCCTTTTTCTTAACTGTCAAGTGCAACTGAACGGGATCCGAGATCTCAGAAGCACAGTGTTGCGAGTTTAGTCACTGCGCTACGACCTTATTAGCGCTCCTCCTATGGGTGCGCGGGGGCAGTGGCTCTCACTTCACGGGATTCGGTCGGCGCGGCTGTGACGGGAAACTGGTATCTATGCCTCTCAGATCTCGGATCCCGTTCAGTTCAGTTTTCAATCAGATATCGGATCCCGTTCAGTTAGAGTTTCCGGTTGTACCCGACCGTCGCCAGTTTGCTAACTTTGCTCCAGTGAATCGACTTCATGCCTAAGCGAACTGATCTCCACCGCATTCTCTTAATTGGCTCCGGCCCGATCATCATCGGACAGGGAGCCGAGTTCGACTATTCGGGGACGCAGGCGGCGAAGGCGCTGCAGGAGGAGGGGTTCGAGGTGATCCTCGTCAACTCCAATCCGGCGACCATCATGACCGATCCGGAGATCGCCGACCGCACCTACATCGAGCCGGTGACGCCGGAGTACGTGGAGCTCATCATCGCGAAGGAGCGGCCCGACGCGCTGCTCCCGACGATGGGCGGGCAGACTGCCCTCAACGTGGCGATGAAGCTCGCGGAGCTGGGCGTGCTCGAGAGATACGGCGTCGAGCTGATTGGAGCCGACGCGCGCGCGATCGCGATGGCGGAGGACCGGAAGCTGTTCGGCGAAGCGATGAAGCGAATTGGGCTCGCCGTGCCGCCGGGCGGCATCGCGACAACGCTCGACGAAGCGTTCGATTTACTCGAGACCACGGCTTTCCCCGCGATCATCCGGCCCGCGTTCACCTTGGGCGGCACGGGTGGCGGAATCGCCTACAACCGCCAGGAGTTCGAGGAGATAATTCGTCGCGGACTCGATCTATCGCCCGTGAGCCAGGTGCTGGTCGAGCGCAGCGTCATCGGTTGGAAGGAGTTCGAGCTCGAGGTGATGCGCGNNTCACCGTCGCGCCGGCGATGACCCTGACCGATCGCGAATACCAGCTGATGCGAGATGCCGCCGTGGCGGTGATTCGGGAGATCGGCGTTGAGGCTGGTGGCTGCAACATCCAGTTCGCGATCAACCCGGACGACGGCGAGATGCTCGTGATCGAGATGAATCCGCGNNCGCTCGCCTCGAAGGCGACCGGATTCCCGATCGCGCGGATTGGAACGAAGCTGGCCGTCGGCTACCGTCTCGACGAGATTCCGAACGACATCACCGGCACGACACCGGCTTCATTCGAGCCGGTGCTCGACTACGTGGTGGTCAAGTGCCCGCGTTTCGCGTTCGAAAAATTCCGGGCCGCGAATCCCCGGCTCACCACGCAGATGAAATCCGTCGGCGANNCGGGCGCACTTTCAAGGAAGCGTTTCAGAAAGCGCTGCGCGCTCTCGAGACGGGGCGCCCGGGATGGACTACGGCGACGACGCTCGCCGACGACCGTCTCGAGGATGATTCCGTCGAAACGTTGCGCGGCGCGCTGAGGCAGCCGACGCCGGAGCGCATCTTCCAGGTGAAGCGCGCGCTCGGTGCCGGAATCTCCGTCGACGAGCTGTATGAGCTTACGGGCATGGATCGGTGGTTCCTGTCCCAGATGAAGGAGCTGCTGGAAGCGGAGAGAGCGTTCGCCGCGCTCAAGACCATCGACAAGGACGTGCTGTGGCGAATGAAGCGAATGGGATTCGCCGACCGGCAGCTCGCCGATCTGCGCGGAGAATCCGAGTCAGCGGCGCGCACTCGGAGACTGGGCTTCGGAATAGTCCCGGCCTACAAGATGGTCGACACGTGC
>PKVB01000048.1:9256-12989 GCA_003131365.1 Gemmatimonadota bacterium
TGCAGCTCGGCGGTCAGACGCCCCTCAAGCTCACGCAGGGGCTCGAGAAGGCGGGTGTTACGATTCTCGGGACCCAGCCAGATTCGATCGACATCGCGGAGGATCGGAAGCGCTTCGACGCAATCGCGCGCAGTCTCGGAATCCGTCAGCCGGACAACGGAATCGCCACGAGCCTCGACGAAGCGGTCGCGGCGGCCACCAGGATCGGATACCCCGTGCTAGTGCGTCCATCGTATGTGTTGGGCGGTCGGGCAATGGAAATCGTCTACGACGAACCGTCTCTGCGGCAGTACTTCGTGCGGGCTGCCCGCGTATCAGAGGACAAGCCGGTGCTGATCGACCGCTTTCTCGAGGATGCGTTCGAGGCCGACGTCGACGCGATCTCGGACGGCGAACGCGTCGTGATCGGCGGAGTGATGCAGCACATCGAGGACGCCGGGATCCACTCCGGCGATTCCGCGTGTGTGCTGCCACCGTACCTGATCGACGAAGAGCACATCGATGAGATGCGGCAGCACACCGTCGCCCTTGCCAAGGCACTGAACGTAGTGGGTTTGATCAACGTTCAGTACGCGATCAAGGACGGGCAGGTGTACGTCCTCGAGGTGAATCCGCGAGCGAGTCGGACCGTGCCATTCGTCTCGAAGGCGATTGGTGTTCCGCTGGCTTCTATTGCCGCGAGGGTAATGCTCGGCGAGACGCTCGACGAGATCGGGTTCACGGAAGAGGTCACGCCAGCCTACATCTCGGTCAAGGAAGCGGTGTTCCCNNAAATTCCGCGAGTTCGATCCGATCCTTGGCCCCGAGATGCGGTCGACGGGCGAAGTGATGGGAATCTCGGACTCGTTCGGGAGCGCTTTCGGCAAGGCGCAGCTGGCGGCGGACAACGTGCTGCCGGCCGGGGGCGCGCTCTTCATTACCGTCAATGACTCCGACAAGCACGCGGTGACCCCGATCGCAAGGCGGTTTCAGGAAATGGGATTCAAGCTGTTCGCGACCGGCGGCACGGCCAAGCATCTGCGTGGGCGCGGCATCCCCGTCGAGACCGTGCTCAAGATTCACGAGGGCCGCCCAAACGGCATCGACATGATGTTGAACGGCGAGGTGCAGCTCCTGATCAATACGCCGCTCGGCAAGGAGTCGCAGCGCGACGACTATACGATGCGCCAGGCGGCGATCGCGAACCACGTCGCCTATACGACCACTCTTTCCGCCGCCAATGCCGCGTGCGACGCAATCCTGTCGCTGCGCTCCCGCGCGCCGTCGGTTCTCTCGCTTCAGGAGTGGCACGCGCGAATTCCAAAGGAAGCGGGCGTCTAGATGGCACAGGCATTCATCCATGAATCCGCCTACGTGGACGATGGCGCGCAGATCGGGTCGGACACGAAGATCTGGCATTTCTGCCACGTGCTTGGCGGCGCCGTGATTGGCGAGCGGTGCTCGCTCGGACAGAACGTCGTGGTGATGAACGGCGTCAGGATCGGAAACAACGTCAAGATTCAGAACAACGTATCGGTATACGAAGGCGTGGAGCTGGAAGACGATGTGTTCTGCGGGCCATCGATGGTTTTCACGAACGTCGTCAATCCCCGCAGCCATGTGTCCCGGAAGAACGAGTACAAGCGCACGCTGGTGCGTCGAGGGGCGACGATTGGCGCCAACGCTACGATAGTGTGCGGCGTCACGCTCGAGGAGTATTCGTTCGTTGGTGCCGGAAGCGTGATCACGAAGAACGTTCCGGCTTACGCGCTAATGGTGGGAGTTCCGGCCCGCAGAGTCGGGTGGATGTGTCAGTGCGGCGAGCGGCTTCCAGACAAGAGCCCCGAGGCGTGCAAGGTGTGCGGCACGCGATACCGCCAGGAAGGCGATCAACTGAAGAGAGTGTCCTAGGTGAGCTCCGAGAAAACCTTTCGCATCGCGCTCGTCGGGTGCGGGCGAATCAGCAAGAACCACTTCGAGGCGATTGAGCAGATCGATGGGCTCGATCTGGTGGCAGTGTGCGATGCCGATCCGGAACGGGCCGCGCAGGCGGGGGCTCAATGGAACGTCCCGCACTACTCCTCGTTCGAGAAAATGCTGAAGGGGAGTAAAGCGGATGTCATCACGATCGCGACTCCCTCGGGACTGCATGCGGAGCAGGGCGTCGCGGCGGCGCAGGCGGGCAAGCACGTCGTGATGGAGAAGCCGATGGCGATCTCCCTCACGGGCGCAGATGCGCTCGTTCACGCGTGTGACAAGGCGGGGGTACAGCTGTTCGTCGTCAAGCAGAACCGGCTCAACCTTCCGGTGCAGCTGCTCAAGCGGGCGGTCGACCGAAATCGCTTCGGACGCATCTACATGGCGAGCTGCACGGTTCACTGGGCGAGACCGCAGGAGTATTACGACCAGGCACCGTGGCGCGGGACGTGGGAATTCGACGGCGGTGCCTTCATGAATCAGGCGTCGCACTATGTGGATCTGATTCAGTGGCTGATGGGTCCCGTCGAGAGCGTCATGGCGAAGACGGCGACGCTCGCCCGCCGCATCGAGACAGAAGACACTGGGGTGGCAATTCTAAAATTTCGATCGGGCGCACTGGGGACGATCCAGGTCACCATGCTGGCGTATCCGCGCAATCTCGAAGGGTCGATCACCATCCTCGGCGAGAAGGGCTCGGCCAAGATCGGCGGCACCGCGGTGAACAAGATCGAATACTGGCAGTTCGCCGAGTACGACGACGATGACAAGCAGGTGGTCGCCGCCGACACCAACCCGCCGAATGTGTACGGGCTGGGTCACCAGGGCTACTATCGGAACGTCCTCGCCGTGCTGAGAGGAGAGGCGAAGCCCGATACCGACGGGCGTGCCGGCAGAAAGTCGCTCGAATTGATCCTTGGCATCTACGAGTCGGCCAAGACGGGGAGGGAGGTACCGCTCCCTCTTCGCGCCCAAGTGTGAGCCAGAAGCGCTTATCTTTAACAGCTACCTGCTCTTGATCCTGATCCCGGACCACGGATAAATGGCCGTACCACTTCTTGACCTGAAAGCGCAGCACGCGACTATTCGCCATTCCGTCATGAACGCGATGGCGAAGGTCATCGACGAACAGGCATTCATCCTGGGCGAGCCCGTCGAGCGCCTCGAGCGCGAAGTCGCGCTGCTCTCGCGTACCACGCATGCGATCGGGTGCGCGAACGGCACCGACGCGATTCTGCTGTCTCTCCGCGCGCTCAACATCGGGCGCGGTGACGAAGTTCTGACCGCACCGTTCACTTTTTTCGCGACCGCGGGCGCCGTTCACAACGTTGGCGCCCGCCCGGTATTCGCGGACATCGATCCCGACACCTTCAACATCTCGACCGCGGCCGTCGCGGCCTCGATCAAGCCATCGACGAAAGCAGTCATAACGGTGGATCTGTTCGGTCAGATGGCGCCGATCGAAACGATAATGGATGCCGCCGGCAATCTTCCCGTCATCGAGGACGCTGCGCAGTCGATCGGGGCGCGCCGGAAGATCGATGAGAAATGGGTGATGGCGGGCGAAGCGGCGACGATCGGCACGTTCAGCTTCTTTCCGTCGAAGAACCTGGGCGGATACGGGGACGGTGGAATGATCGTCACGCAGAGCGACGATCTCGCGATGAAGCTCCGACGCCTCCGCACGCACGGCGCGATCAAGACCTACGTCCACGAGGTGGTCGGCTTCAACTCACGCCTCGATACGCTGCAGGCCGCGGTGCTGTCGGCGAAGCTC
>PKVB01000196.1 GCA_003131365.1 Gemmatimonadota bacterium
GCCCGCTGCCTGACGCGGGCCAGATACGCAGGATTGATCTGCGTCAGATCGAACTGGGCTCCCCCGTCTGCTCCTATCCCAGGTCCGGTCCGGACGTACAGTGTCGGCGAGAACCAGTGGCTCAGACTCGTCTCGGCACTCCAGCGCGACTGCTCCCACATATAGAGCCGCGTGAAGTTGTGATTGTGCTGCTGAAGAAAGGTGAGAAACCCTGAATAGTCGAACGCCGGTGGCGGGTTCGATGGGCCGTTGTCCTGGATCGTCTTCCAATACTCCGAACCCGTCAGATACACAACGCGCCCAGACGGATCAGCAAAGTAGCGACGGTTGTCTGTGCTCACATGCAAGGGACCCGGCGGCCCGATCACGGATGCCACCGTGACGGTTGATCTTCCGGATTGACCTTCACTGGTAGCCGTGATCGTCGCGGATCCAACAGACAAGCCCGTGACAACACCGGTAGTCGCGTTGACGCTCGCGACCGAGGGAGCATCTGAACTCCACGCCACGATGCGACCGGTTAACACGTTGTTATTGGCATCCCTGAGTGTCGCGTTGAGCGACTGCATGCCACCGACATTGACCGTCGCCGGCGATGGACTGATCGTGATGGACGCCACCGGTGCGGGAGTTACCGTGATCGCGGCTGTCCCGATCTTACCCTCACTCGTCGCGCTGATCGTGACGGGGCCGCCTGGAGATACTCCGGTCACCACCCCGCTCGCGTTCACTGTCGCCACCGTGATGCCGCTCGAGCTCCAGGTGATCGAGCGACCGGTGAGCACGTTGTTGCTTGCGTCTTTCACCGTCGCCGTGAGTTGTTGAGTTGCCCCGCCGGCCACGACACTCGCCGAAGGTGGGCTCACAGTCACTGTGGCCACAGGCACAGGTGCCGGCGTGACCGTGATCGCAGATGTACCGGTTTGACCTTCGCTCGTTGCTGTAATCGTCGCGGTGCCCGGGCTCACGGTTGAAACGAGGCCGGTACTCGCATTCACAGTCGCAACCGCGGGAGCGCCGGAGCTCCAGGTAACCACGCGTCCAGTCACGGTATTGCCGCCGGCATCTTTCGTTGTCGCTGTAAGCTGCTGCGTACCACCGGCTGCGACGCTTGCCGACGGTGGGCTCACTGTAACAGTTGCAACTGGCGTCGGCGGCGGCGTGACCGTAATCTTTGACGTCCCCGACTTTCCTTCGCTCGTCGCCGTGATCGTTGCGGTGTCTGCTGCGACCGCCGTCACGAGGCCATTCGCGTCAACCGTCGCCGCACCGGTATTGCTCGATCCCCAAGTCACGGCGCGACCGATCAGAACGTTGTTGCTCGCGTCCTTCATTGTCGCGGTGAGTTGTTTCGTCGTGCCCGCGACGACGCTCGCCGAAGCGGGGCTCACCGCCACGGTTGCCACCGGTGCCGCCGCCACCAACACCGGGCCTCCCTGCCAGTCATCAAGTGTGACTCTGTTGCCGTAGACACCGACACCAGGTGCGCCGCTCGCCAGGGCGGCATCAGTAACGCTGCCGATTGCGACGCCGTTCTTGTAGCAGGTTATGGTCGTTCCGATGGCGCTGATCTTCATGACATCGCCGGGAGCGAAGGTCGTCGAAAACGTCTTGAGGGCGGTCCACGTCCCGTTTGTGATCCTGTCGAGCGCAGTATGCCACGGATCCGCCAGACCATCACTGTAGAACGCATAGCCATTGTACGTGCGATCGGTGTTCCCGCTGGCGCGAACGATGAGCTCTACGAACTGGGTGTTATTGGATAAGCCGCCGGCAATTCTTACCTGTGAATATTGATCGTTGCTGAACGTGTTGGCGCTCCAATACGCAAACAAATCCAGGGCGTTAACGGACCCAATGCCGACTCCAGCACCGTTCTTATTGACTGTGCCAGACGTGCGTTGCTGGGTCCAGGGCACGGAGAGCGCGGCTGGCGCGCCAGTGAAGGATTCCGTGTAGCCCGTCGTCATATCGTACGCCGCTGAGACGGGCACGTCGGTCAGCGGAGGCGGCCCAATAACTCTGTCGCTGACTGTGCAAGAGAGGATAAGCCAGCCAAAGACTAGTAGCCCGGCGAAACGACGACGACGTGTTTTCACGAGCTAACCCTGGGTGGGGGGGGCGCAACTAGGTGTCGCGAGACCGCAATAAACTTGCGGCATTCGTGCCACAGATTCAACGCCTCCTCCCACAGGTGTCGCAGTTTAAGGCACCCGAGAACGGTTTGCGCGATGGCAAACATCTTGGCGCAAGCTCTGCCGCGATCGAGAAACACTGGATCGAGAAACGGAAATCGCTCTCGCAACGATGCGATGTAATCTTCGATCCTTATGGGAGGTTGCACCAGTTCGCGTTACGCCATCGAGCGCGGTCGGCCACGCCTGGCGCGTTCCTCGCGACGGCGCCATAGTCACCCGACAGCGATTGGAAATTTTGAAATTTCCCATCCCCACCCTCCGCATGCCTGTGATGAAGAAGACAACAAACAACCCACGCTGGCGCATCCGACTCCTGTTTATCGTGCTGGTGCCGTGTCTTCTTTTTCAGCTGAAGCTTCGTACAGACAGCGAACCGTATCCTGCGATTTTGCTTCCCAGTGGGGCAAGCATCCTGAGAACCGTAGGGAGCTACACGGGGCTCGAGACAGAGTGCCTCGCCGAGGATTCCGGCGGCAGCAAGTACCCGTTTTCGGTTGCGACGGTCCTGGACGCGGTTCCAAGCGACTATCACCCGTATGTAGTGGAAGCAGGATTTGGCATCAACAGAGATCGCATGGTGCGACATCTCCCCCTCCCGTTTACGGGACGTAGAGTGCCGCTTGGGCGTCCGAGGACTCAGTCGCAGATCGAGGCGACGCGTGCGTGGCTCCGGGCCAGGCTGCGCCAAACCCTCGGCATCGATGCGGTTCGCATTCACATTCTCACCTACGCAGTCACCACGTATTACAGCGAAGTCCCGGTTCGCGAGCAGAAGCAGTTGCAGGCTGACACCACGGTCGAACTCGTCGGGGCGAGGAGATGATGCAACTGGGCCTTCGACTGGATCGTTGGATCCACGGTTTTCTGCCTGTCACGGCCGAAGGACTAGCCCTAAGCCGAATCTTCTTCGCCGCTTTCTTTCTGGTCACAGGCATTCCCACGTTTTCATGGGTCAGCAGGAACCCGCCGGGCTTCTTTTATCCGCCTTCGCTCAGCGCAGCAAACCTGTTCGCGACGTTTCCATCCACGGCCGTCATGCGAACACTCGATCTCGTCATCGGCGTCCTCCTGATCTTCCTGCTCGTGGGCTTCAAGACCAAGGCATCGTCCATCCTGCTTTCCGTGGCGTGGATTTTTGGCAACTCGTTTCGCTACTCGTTCGGCTTGATCGATCACACCATCCTCTCCGTGGTAACGCCGGCTGTAATGGCCTTCTCAGGCTGGGGGGAGGCGTACTCGATTGATGCCAAGGCTCGGAATGGCGCGCCTCGCCTGAACGCTTGGCCTCTCACGTTGTTGGCGCTGCTGCTTGGATTCGGATTCTTCAGCGCGGGCTTTCCCAAATTGTTCGTATGGGCGGACTTCGATCTGACCACGCAGGGCGCGCGCAGTTGGTTGGTCACCGGATGGTACCGACTTGGCCGCAGGAAGTTGCTGGCGCCCCTAGCAATGAGCGTCCACAACCCCCTCGTCTGGGAGACAATGGATCTCACAGCCGTTGCGTTCGAAACCAGCTTTATTTTTTCGCTGGTGCGACGCGGGCTGTTCCGAACGTATCTGTTCATCGCCGTCATGTTTCATCTCGTCAACCTATTGATGCTCAATATCGGATTTATCACGATCTTTCCCCTCTACGTCGTATTGGCCCCATGGGAACGGATAGTGCCTCGCCTGCGGCCAGGAGTCCTCCGCATGGCGGACCGATTGGCGTCGGTCAAGGGATTGATCGCGCTCCTTGTTCTATTTCTGCCACTCTATCTGTTCGAAGACCGGGTCTCAGTGAACACGGCTGCCAACGCTTTTTCGCATTTGGGCATCGCGTTCGAGTACTTCGGGTCCTTCGACTACAACTGGTTCCTGACGCTCACGCTCCATCCGATTGCAGCGGTGGTCGCGTTGATTCTTGCTGGCTTGGCGGTGCCGCTTCCAGGTCGATCGGACCCGATTCCGGGCACCGGCGGGAAGCGCGTTGTTTTCTTCGACGGCGTGTGCAACTTGTGCAATGGCTACGTCGACTTCCTGATTCAGCGAGACCACGCGCACGGGTTGATGTTCGCGTCGCTGCAGTCTGAGGCTGGGCAGGTGGTCACCCAAGCAGTTCCAGCTGCGGCGGTTCCCGACCCTTACTACAGCGTCTTTCTGCTCGATACGGACGGGCAGATCTATGAACGGTCAGACGCGATCTTGAAAACCTTGGTGTCGCTGGGCGGCATGTACCGGATGCTTGGGGTCTTGTGGTTGGTGCCCCGGCTCCTGCGCGACGTCGTCTACCGAGCCGTTTCCCGTTGGCGGTACCGCATCTTCGGCACCCGTCAGTCGTGCCGCGTTCCCACACCGCAGGAGCGCGCAATGTTTGTATCGGACTCACCCCTGCTTGAGTCCAGGACTTAAGCTGACACTGCGGTAGCTTACAAGCCGGCCTTGAATGGGTCGCGGCGCGGTGCATGCTCGGTGTGCAACTTTCGTTAGGCCGCGGACGGCAGATAACGTGGTCAGAAATTCGAAAGCTCAGGCAAATTGTCAATAAAGAAATAGATTATCTGCATGAGCAGACCGGTCGGCGTCACAGCGAGCGCGATAGTGGCGATTCTAGGAAGCATCCTGGCGCTGCTGTTCGCGGTGCTCTTGGTCGCAACGCCGTTCATCGAGACGGCGCAGCCCCAGCCGCCCAACACCGCTCAGTTTGCTATCGCGGGTGCCGCGATGTTTGCCGCACTCGCCGGCATTGGCATTTGGACTTCCGTCGGACTTTTCCGCCTCCGCTCACGGGCGCGCACATCGATCCTGGTCATCGCCGGCTTTCTTGCGGCATTTTCCATCTTCGCCCTGCTGGTGAGCCTGGCCGTGCCCCTGCCTCCGGAAATCACCGCCGGCACGCAGCACACCGTTCGCCGAACGATGGCGGTGATGTTCGGAATTCCGCTGGTAATTGCCGTCTGGTGGCTCATTCAGTTCAACACGCGGTCAACAAAAGCCGCCTTTGCGTCCCCCGTAGCCGAGCCCGCGTCTGCAAGGCCGCTGAGCATCACAATCATCGCCTGGGCGAGCATCCTCGGAGCCGTGTCCTGCCTCTTTCCGATCCTGGCACGCCTGCCCGTATTTTTGTTTGGGGCGATTTTCAATGGCTGGATCGCGGTCGTCATCTACGCTTTTTTCGGAGCGCTATCGCTGTACATCGGGAAGGGGTTGCTCGATCTACGGGAGCGGGTTCGGGTTTTGGCGATCGGGTGGTGGGGATTCGGGTTTGTTCACTTGATCGTTGTCACACTCGTGCCGTCTTTGCGGCAGCGAATGCTGGAGTTGCAGCGAACGATCGAACACAATCAGCCAAACCCGATTCCATTCGATCAGGGCACGCTGACGAACGTGTTACTTGCCTTCTCTGTAATAGTGGGAGCAACCGCCATTTGGTTTCTGATACGAAATCGCGCCGCGTTCGCGCGGGCGGAGAACCCCTAAGGCGACAATGACCGATCCTTGAAAGTCATAGTGCTCGGCGCCGGCGCGATCGGCGCCTATTACGGCGGGCAGCTGGCGCGGACGGGACACGATGTCACGCTCTACGCGCGCGGCGAGAATCTGACCGCGATCCGCCGTCGTGGCCTGGAGATCCGAACGCGTGAGGGATCTACGGTGGTGCAGGTCACGGCCACAGATCGCGCCGACGAGCTCGGCGCCGCAGACTTCGCGATCCTCGGCGTCAAAAGTTATTCGCTCGATTCGATCGGACCTGCGGTCCGACAGACCGCCGAGAAGGGAGCGGCGATCCTTCCCTTTCTCAACGGCGTCGAGACTACCGACCATTTGGTGAAGCTCGGCGTGCCGCGCGGCGCGATCCTCGGGGGAGTGACGCGCATCAGCGTGGCGCGGGTGCAGCCGGGTGTCGTCGAGCGGCGCGGCACCATTCAGAGCGTGATCATCGGTGAGCTAGATGGGCAGACGACTGATCGCGTGACGGGGATTGCTACGGCGTTCCGCGATGCCGGCGCCGACGCGCGCGTCTCGAACCGGATCGACGTCGATCTCTGGCAGAAGTTCATCTTCCTTGCCGCAATTGCTGCCGGTTGCGGGCTCGCCCGCGTTCCGATTGGAGTCCTGCGCGAGCGGCCGCTCGGCCGCCGATTGTTGCAGCGTGCGGTGCAGGAAGTCGTCGACGTCGCGCGCGCCCGCGGCATCCCGCTCCCCGACGATGAAACGGCGCAGGTCACGAGCGCCATCGACGCGCTGCCGCCGGGAACGAAGCCGAGTTTCCTCCTTGATCTCGAGTCGGGCGGGCCAACCGAGGTAGACATTCTGAGCGGCGCCGTTTCCCGGTATGCGGACGAGGCGGGAGTGTTAGCGCCTTTTCATGACACAGTAACCGCGGCGCTTTCCTCGACCTAGTTCCTACCGTCGACGACGGCGATGGCATCGATCGAGAACAAGAGTCCTCGCGTCCCCAACAATCACGGCTCTACTGACGCGGCTTCTCGCTGGCTAGCTTCTGCGCGGTCGCCAACGCGTCGTTTGCTGGCACTATGACATCCGGCTTCACGCCCACGCCTTCCCAATTCCTGTGAGTGATTGGATTGATGGCGCGCGCGAAGGGCACGCCAATGATGAAGTGCTCGTCGATTCGGTGCCCCGCGACGGGATGCGCGCCGCCGCCGGTAGTCTCGCCGATGATGGTCGCCCGCTTCAGGTTTTTCAGATTATACGTGAACTCCTCGGCTCCCGAAAAAGTGCGCGCTGATGTGAGCACGTAGATCGGCTTCTCGCCCCCGAACCGGCGGCCGGGGACGCTGTCGCGAGTCCAGAACTCCTCGGTTTTGCCTGTGCGGCGCGTCCAGAGATCGTTGAGGTGCGTGCGCCGGTCGAACAGATACGACGATACGAACGCGACCATGCCCGGACTTCCACCGCCGTTCTCGCGCATGTCGATGATCAACGCGCGCGAGCTCGCCAGAAAAGTCATTGCGGCAGTCGCGGTAGTGGCGCACAGATCGACGTCGGCGAACATGTTGAACTTGAGGTAACCAACATTTCCGGGAAGCTGCTCTGCCTTCTCAAAGCCGCAGTTGATCCTGTCCAGAAACGCTCGCTCCCGCGCTTGATCCTCGGGTGATGGAGCTGGCGGTGGCGCGCTGGCCGGACGTAGCTCGTCGGGCGGCAAGGAGCGCGCACTGTAATCAACACGCAAATGCTTGTCATGCGCGATCTCGGCCAGATCGTCGTTGAGCCGCGTCGCGAACATGATCCCATTCGTGTACGAATCGTAGGTTTTGCGGGCCAGCCGGGCGCGCAGCGAATCGCCCATGCGCTTGGCTACATCCGGGAAAACGTAGAATGTATCGAGAAGCGCGGCGGCACCCGCCACTGCGCGTGCGCGAGCCACCGCATCGATGCGCAGCGCGGCCGCCGAGGCATTCGGCCCCATCGCCTGGAGACGGCGTGTTGTGACGCGCACCGGCTCGGCGCTCGACACGTCGAGCACGCCGTAGGCTGTCGTCGGACTGTTGCGTTCGCGTACCGTAAACTCGACGTGTCTTGGCTCACTGCGTTCGATGGTGAGCAGGTCGAAGCCGCCGGTTTGCTCGCGGAACGCGAGCTCGTCGCCGACCGTCATGTCTGGCTCGAATCGCCGGTGGTACGCGTCGAGGCGCGCGGTGTCGCCACTGTTGAAGGCGTCGAGCCATGCACGAAGCGCCTCGCCAGCCGGGGTTTTCGGAATTGCGGTGACGACCGGTTGAGTCGGCGTCGTCGCGGGTACCTGAGCGCCGATGCGACTTGTCGAAGCGATGACGATCAGCCACAAGAAGTAATAGGTAGCGCGATTCAATGTTGGTCCTGTCGTTCGAGCGCGAGGCTGCCGACGATCTCGTTCGGACCTCCTGGTCCCGAGTACGTGAGAATCAGTGTCGCGCCCGGCGCGCGGGCAAGGCAGTACGCACCGAGCACGCCTGGCTGGGGCTCGGGCATGCGCGTGCACATGATCAGGCCAGCGACGCTCATGTTAACGGGAGATTGAACGGTCGGGCTGGAACCGGAACCCAATCCTACGAATCCTCTCGTCGGCGGCACCTCGCTCGAGTCCGCGCTGAACGTAAGAAAGAAAACACCGGTCGGTAGCGGCCAGCGTATCGATGCACCCCGCGTGAGGCGTATCGGTGCGACGACCAAACGCTGGTCGGGTCTGAGGCCTTCGAATGTGCGTACCGGCTCGTAGACCGTCACAAACGCGCCCGCTCGGCGATCACCAATCTCTATATCGATCCAGGTCTCCCCAGGTCGTAGCGGCCGTAGCCGTCCGCTGGCATCTAGTGTAGCGACTGTGCTATCAACAACGCGTAGCCTGGCAGCAATCCGCGTCACTGGTTGGCCGTCAAGACCAATAGCGTCTACGGTAAGCGTGGCCGCGGGGTCGCCGACCACGAAGTTGCCCCACCCGGCGTCGCGGATCGTCCGCACCGGCTGGCAGTGGATGACGAAGTCTCTGTGCAGTGCAGCGAGTGATGCGCGCACGATCGCGTCACCGGGCCGCGTGCACTTTATCACGCCACGGGTTGAGACTGGGATTGGCACACCCGACACCCGCTGATAGCGCACGTCCGTCCGCTCGAGACGATGTCCACGGGCGTCGAGCACGCTCATGGAGAGCTGCACAGGCCCGAGGTTGTTTACGACAATCCCATCTGAATAAATGCCTCCGCCAACAACGAGGCTCGCTGGAGGACCGTTGCGCGTGAGCCACGCCACAGTGAGAACTGAGAAGGTGGCCACGACTGCGAGGATGGACGCCGCGAGGCGGGCACGCGCGCTCGGCGTCCCGTGCCGGATAGCGTTCCAAACCAGATGCGGTGTCGACCGCACCATCTCGCGAACGTACCACAATCTTGCGGCGTACACGCCGTCGTGCGCGGCGCGGTACGTGTACTCCTCGCTGAGGTCGCCGAGCAGGTCGGCGATGAAGGCCGGGTCGCCGCCGAGTGCCAGGAGGGCACGATCGGTGGCCAGCGCAGAATTGGGTTTCGGCGCAGTCGCGATTGTAGGCTGACGCGGATGAATGGAGGGCATCACGCGAGCCTCGGGCGAAGTGGCTTGCCGATGCCGGCCCAGATGGACGCAGCGTGCCGCTCGGCCTCGCGCAGTGCACGTGCTCCGGCGCCGGTGAGTGTGAAGTGACGCCTCGACCGTCCGCCACGAATAGGCAGCGGTTCGCTATGGCGCGAGGTGAGCAGACCCTTGTCTTCGAGTCGCTGCAGCGTCGTGTACAGGGCGCCGACGGAGTAGTCGCGCCCGGTTCGCGCGGCGAGATCGCGCCTGATGGCTAGGCCGTACGCTTCGTCCTTGAGCCGGGCGACCGCGAGCAAAGTGGTGAGTTCGAGCGCTCCGAGAGTTGCAATCGGCATTACTACCAATTTGTAGAACAAATCAGCACCACGCAAGCCGGTTGGCGCAGCCTCAAAGGGTCACCGGGCCAAACGGGCTGTACAACTTGACGGCGATACCTTGCGGCATTCCAGCAGTGTCCTCGATCGCGAGGCGTACGCGCCGCACAGTCACGGGCTCAAAACGATCCAGCTTCGCGTAACCGATCGTCGATCCGTGTGAGAGCACCTGCCAGTCGCGATCGCCCGCGCCATAGAGCGTATATCGCGCGACACTCTGTCCGCGCGTGATGTCCTCCTCGAGGCGTGCGACTCCGATCGTCACCGTGCGGCCCAAATCCAGCTCCACTTGGGTCCTGCCCGGACCAATCACCGAAAACGCGGGCCGCGCATCTCGAGCGAGGTCGCGCTCGAAGCGCGAAGTGAGTCGCGCGCGGAACAGGGCGAGCCGCGCGACATCCGTAGGGTGAAGGAGACCATCCCGCGTCGGCGGAACGTTGAGCAACAGCTTTCCGTTCCGGCCGACCGATGAGAAGTAGAGACTCTCGAGGTTCTCCACCGTGCGAACCCGGTCGTCCTCTGCGGGGTGGTAGAACCATCCGGGCCGGATCGAGACGTCGACTTCCGCGGGTCGCCACACCGTCCCGGCGGGATCGCCATGCTGCAATGCATCGCTGACACCGGGGCCGTCCTCACCCGGAAACGTGACCGCGTCCGGATTCACTGTCGACCAATTCGGGTCGCCGGCTGTTCCGTTCTCGTTTCCGCACCAACGCACGTCCGGTCCGGCGTCGGAGAACATGACGGCATTTGGCTGGAGCTGCCGCACGAGACGGAAGAAACGGGGCCAATCATAAATTTGGCGTTTCCCGTTTGGTCCCTCCCCATTGGCGCCGTCGAACCACACTTCGGCAATCGGGCCGTACCGGGTCAGCAGCTCCGAGAGCTGATCGCAGTAAAGATCATTGTACTTCGGTGAGTCGCCATACGCTGGATTGTTGCGATCCCACGGCGATAGATAGAGTCCCGCTTTTAGTCCTTCCGCGTGACAAGCCTCGACGAATTCCCGGACGACGTCGCCCTGGCCCGACCGCCACGGACTCGCTGCGACCGAGTGACCGGTGGTGCGCGTGGGCCACAGACAGAAGCCGTCGTGATGCTTGGCCGTCAGGATGAGTGAACGAGCGCCGGCGTTTCGCCCGGCGCGAGCCCACTGACGGGCGTCGAGCGCCGAAGGCGAAAAAATCGAAGGATCCTCGCGCCCGTCGCCCCACTCGCGATCCGTGAAGGTATTCACACCGAAGTGCAGGAAGAGAGCGAGCTCGTCACGCTGCCAGGCAAGCTGCGACGGCGACGGGCGCGGTCGAGACGGCGCCGAGCGCGTTTGTGCGCGCGGCGGCAGCGAGCACGCGACCAGTGCACTGGTACTGGCGTGAAGAAATGAGCGGCGGTTCACTCGAGCCCGTCGACGAAACCAATTCGCCAACTCGGATAAACTGGCGTCCAATTGAGCTCGCGCTTCGCCTTCGCGTTCGACCCACCACGGACCTGAGTCATGATCGACATGCCCTCCTTGCCAATGATGACCTCTCCCAGCCAGTAGGGAATTTTATGCGGTGGTTTTGCCTCGACGGCCTTGGCAAGGGCCGGTAGCCAGGTCGCGACCTTGGCGGGCTCATCGTCGACGATGTTGTAGATGCCGGGCGCGCCGCGAGAGATCGCCGCGACGGTCGCGCGCGCCGCGTCGAGCAGGTGAATGAAGGACCAGACTCCCCCGCCGCCGCCGAAGACAGGGAAACGTCGCTTCTTGACCATTCTGACGATCTCGCCTCCTTTGCCGATTGCGGTGCCGGGGCCGTAGAACATTCCGTATCGCAAGGCGAGCACTTCGAGGAACGTCGTACTGCGAACCTTGTCCTCGAGGTAGCGAATTGCGGCGAGAGTCTTGGTGAAGCTCTCGGGCGGCTTCGGATCGAGAGGATCTTCCTCCGTTTTTGCCGGACCGCCCTTATGCGCGTACGGCCAGCCGCAGTAGCTCTGGGCGATGAACCGCCGGGTCCCGATGGTCCGCCCGGCTGCGAGAAGTGTGTCGGTAACCTCCGTGCGGAACCGGTTGGTGAGCGCAAATTCCTGATCGAACTTCCGAAAGTTACCGGCGCCGGTGAGCGCCGAGAGCTGATGGATGATCGCCTCAGGCTCGGCGCGTCGAACCGCCGCGACGAGTCCCGGTTTGTCCAGCGGATCGACGATGATCGCGGACACACCGCTCTCTTCGAGCTGCCCAGCCTTGCTGGCAGAACGCGTGAGCGCTACGACTTCGTGTTTATTCTCGACGAGCAACGGCAGCAGGAATTTGCCGATTGCCCCGGTGCCACCGGTAACAAGAACTTTCATTTTGGCGTTTATGCGGTTGGGAGGTCGAGGTCGGCGGCGCGGTATACTACGCCCATTCNNAGGCGCGGGAGGTTTCATCTCTCAGGCGCGGGAGGTTTCATCTCTATAGTATGATCAATCATCTTCAATGGTGACTGAGCGCTGATCCGCAGGAGCCGTAGTCGTTCGATAAGGCCTTCCATACTCAAGCAGATAAATCAAGAACCCGCAAGATGAGAAAGATCGACATCAACCCGGAGCGACCTATCGAAGGAGCCATGTGGCCAACCGCCTTCGACCCGGCTGATCGCGGGGTGCGCGTGGTTGCGCTGTCGCTCATCACTTCTGCGCAGATGGCCGGCGACAAGCTCACGAGCCTCGCCAGCGAACTTCGGGACGGCGGCGCCGGCGTTGACGACGCGCTCCACGATTTCCGCGTCGCCATTCGCCGGTTGCGCAGCTGGGTGCGGGCGTTCAGGCCGTTGCTAGCCGACGACGTATCGCGGAAGCAGCGGCGACACCTCTCAAAGATCTTCGATGCGACGAGGGCGACCCGCGACGCCACCGTGCACCTCGAGTGGCTACACAAGGAGCGCCCCGTGCTGAGCGCCCGGCAACGAGTCGGACAGGCCTGGCTGAGCGAGCGGCTGGTGTCGCAGCGAAGCAGCGGTGCCGAGGGCGCGCTGGCGGCGGCCGCCGACTTCGAGTCGATGATGCCAAAGCTGACGCGCAGGCTGAGCTTTTATCGCGCTCCCGTAAGCGAGCTCGAACGTACCCCGCGATTCGGCTCGGTTCTCGCGAAATCACTGAGGACGCAGAGCGAGAAGTTGCGACGTCAGCTTGCCGCCGTCCACGACTTCACCGATGTCAGGAAGGCGCATCGCGCGCGCATCAGCGCCAAGAATCTCCGCTACGTCATTGAGCCGGTCGCGAAGTTCGTCGGCGAAGGCGACGCGATCATCCAGGCACTCAAGACGCTGCAGGATTCCCTGGGCGATCTTCACGACGTTCACGTCTTCGCCGGGGAGCTGGTGGCCGCAACGCAGGAAAGCGAAGACGACCGCGTGCGTCGGGCTCGCTCGCGCGATCCCGGACCCGGACTCCTTGGACTCGCTCGCCACCTCCACGAGCGAGGCATCCAGTCCTATGCCAACCTCGAGCGTGATTGGTTGAACGACGCCGGCGCGGGGTTCTTCGAGCGAGTGCGCGAATTTGCCGCGGCTCTCGAGCACCGTGCACGGTTCGGCACCGAGATCGAGCACAAGTACCTGCTGACGCGCCTTCCGCCGGCGGCTCTCGATGCGCCGTCGGTCGAGATCGAGCAGGGATATCTTCCCGGCGAAAAACTGGTCGAGCGCATCCGGCGCGTGACGATGCCCGACGGGGCAGAGAAGTGGTTCCGGACCGTGAAAGCCGGAAACGGTCTCGAACGTGTCGAGCTCGAGGAAGAGGCAGACGTCAATTTGGCTCAAGTGATGTGGGGGCTCACGAACGGTCGCCGCTTGCGCAAGCGCCGCTATTCGATCTGTGAATCGGACGGTCTCACTTGGGAAGTCGACGAGTTTCTCGACCGGGAGCTGGTGCTCGCCGAGATCGAGGTGCCAACGCCGGATACGCGTTTCGAGGTGCCCGTGTGGCTACACGATGTCATGGACCGCGAAGTGACGGACGAGCCAGAGTACTCGAACGCCCGGCTTGCCCAATCGCCTGCCAGCCAGTGAGTCCGTGATTGTCGCCTGCGCCGGGATGATACACGCGCTCGATGTGTCCCTTGAGCTGTGACGGATAGAAGTACACGTCCCTGAGATTGCCGATGCTGTATCGCTGCGCCTCGTCGTTGAAGTGGGGCGACGACGGGTTGCCGCTCTCGCCGCCCGCGGTGATCGCCCTCGCACGCACGCTGTCCCCGAACTCGACCACCGCGACGAAGCTGTTGCCGCTGGTGCCGTACCACTTCTTCGTTCCCGGATACGCGCGCGCTGCAAAGGACGCCAGAGATCCCCACCTCGACGACGCAAAAGGAACCGGGATGCTCGGCGCCGAGTCGTCGAACCTGGGCGCGATGTCGTCTTTGATGCGCTGGAACCGGTTGATTTCTCCCCACGGCGTCTGCCAGTTCCCGAAATCGTGCTCGAGTTTTGTCTTCGCGGCGACGAGCGACTGAAGTCGCTCCCCGTCTGTCGCGCGATCGATGACGTACGTCTCCGCTGACATCGCGGCTCCGCGGGCTTCGGCGCCGACGCGATTGAAGAGATCCTCTCCCCAGAAGACGGCGAGTGACGTCGGGATCGAATTCGCCGCCCAACGATAGTCCCACGCGCGCTGCGCGGCGATCGGAGCGGCGAGGATTGCCCTCAGCGGATCGGACGCCGGAAGATTGTCGTAAGACTTGAGCAGCCCTGGAATCATCCGCGCGAAGGACGGCAACCAGCTGTCGTACGCGGCCGAGATGAGTGAAGCGATGGTGAAATCTTTCTTGTCCGGAAGAACTCTCAGCGCGTGGCGTCCGCGTGGCGATTCCTCCCTGCTGATCTCAACGTACGCCGGGAAATCCGACCGCTTCGGGCTGAACGGCCCCGCCGCGGACCACGGCCAGTTGTTGCTGTTGTAGATCCAGCCATTTGGCGGATTGAGGAGGTTCGGACTCTCGTCAACCGAGAGCACGCCCTTCCATTCGGTGCGCGGATCGCTGCCATCGACCGGGCGAGTCCAGTCAAAGGAAGTGTCCCGTCTCGGAATGAAATTGGAGTGGAAATACGCGATGTCCCCATCGGCGTCGGCGAATGTCGTGTTATTGGACGAATTTGTGTGGAGCTCCATCGTCTGGCGGAAGGACTTGTAATCAATGGCCTTCATTCGCGTGAAGGATTGGATCAGCGCGTCGAGGGGGCGCTGCATCAGTCGCACGCTCACCCATTTTCCGTTCATCTCGCGCACGATCGGTCCGTGATGGGTGCGGTAAATCGTGAAATCCTTCTCCGCCATTCCCTGTGGACTCCTGTACCGAACGAGGGCTTTCTCCTCCGCCACTGGCCGCTCCTCCGCGCCGTAGCGATAGACGAAATGGTCGCCGCGTTTCGTCACGGTCTCGAGATATTCGTCGATGTTGTCAGCGCCGGTGGAGGAGTGCATCCAGCCCGCGCGGTCGTTGAAGCCCTGATACACGAAGAATTGTCCCCACGTCACCGCACCATAGGCGTTCAACCCCTCCTGACTCGTCACCTGCACTTCGGCGCGGAAGAAAAACGACGTGTGCGGATTGATGAGGAGGAGCGCGTGATGCGAGAGCGTGTTGGAAGGTGCGATTGCGACTCCATTGGAGCCGCGGTCATCGCGACGCTCAACGGGAACAGAGCTGACATTGGGCGGTCGACCTCCATAGAACGCGCCGAGCTGGGTCAGGTTCACCGTCTCGATGTCGGGGCCGATGCTTCCATCGCTGAAGGCGAGCGGCATCCACGGCTCGAAGTGCGTGATGACCTTTGGCTGGGTCTCGGGGTGCTTGTAGAGGTAATAATTCAATCCGTCGGCGTACGCATTCATCACCGATTGGAGCCAGCGCGGACTGCGGGAATACAGCGCCTTGAGCGAATCCGGATTGTTGATCAGCCGCATACTGAGGTCGCGATAAATCGCGCCTTCTCCCTCCCACTCGGCGGCGCGTCCCAACGCGTTGAAGTAGTTCGACTCGACGCGGTTGAAGTCATCCTCCGCCTGAGCGTACAGGAGACCGAACACCGCGTCGGCGTCGGACTTTCCCGAGATGTGCGGAATTCCCCAGTCGTCGCGCGTGATCGTGACGCTGGCCGCTTCGCGCGACCAACGGGCGAGGTCAGCAGGCGAAGGGGTGGGTGATTGCGCGGCGGCGGTTGAAGCGAGGGCCGCGCAGAAAAGAACGAGTTTGCTACGGGTTTTGATCATGGTAGCGGGAACGGAGCAAGACGGCAGTGCAGAGCGAGATGAGCACGAGGGAACTCAGTATAACAGCGCGCGCCGCCGAGGCGTGAATATTCAATAACGCGGCAAGATTGTGTTGCCCAGCCGCGATGCTCCCTCCACCGTAATCGAGTCGATACGACGACTGGTCGTAATTTCCGGGCCTGTTCGCGCTAACCCGTCTGGCGCAATGCGCGCGATGTGCGCCCCTCAGCATCTCTACCCATCCAGCCCCGGTAGCGATGCCATAGATCCCCCATCCTGCGGCGGGGATCTCAAAGTCAAGGTGAACGTGGAACCGACTCCTGGCGTGCTGATCACGGTCAAATCGCCGTTCATGCGGCGGGCCAGTTCACGACTGATCGCGAGTCCCAGCCCAAAACCCTTCTTGGTATCTGGGTCGCCCGCGGAACCAGCTACCTGAACGAATGGCTCGAAGATTCGTTCGAGCTTTTCGCTGGGGATGCCGCGCCCGGTGTCGGCAATGTTGATCAGTGTGTGCTCGCCCGTCGTTTGACAGGAGACCGTGACCCTTCCGCCCGAGGGAGTAAACTTCGCGGCGTTGGTGAGCAGGTTGAGCAAGATCTGCTGCAGCCGATCGGGGTCGGCGACGAGTTTCACGGCCGACGCACATTTTTCCCGCCGATATTCGATTCCTCGCTGCTCCATCTGCGGGCCCATCAGCGTTTCAGTCTCCGTCAGAATGGTGTCGGCGCCGAGAGTCTGCATGTTCAGATTCTCGATCTGACCGGCGCTGAGCCGGGCGAAGCGGAGGACGTCGTTGATCAGGCTCAACAGGTACTCGCTCGCCTTCTTCATCCGTTGAACATCGGTCAGTTGGGCGTCGCTCATGGGGCCGCGCACGCCCATTGTCAGGAGGTCGCAGTACCCCCCGATAGCGCCAATCGGCGTCCGCAGATCGTGGGACATCATGGACAGCAGCGCCGAATTGGCGCGGTTCGCTTCCTCAGCGGCTCGCTTCGCGCGCACGATCTCGTCCTCCCATTTGCGGCGCTCGCGCAGCCGCATGAGGACCGCGTCGTACATGACGACATCATCCTGCTCGCGTCTGGAAAAGTTCGCGAGCATGGCCAGATCATCGGGTGCGCCACGACCGCGCATCGTGATAAAGAGCTCTTCCACGCTCGATTGCAGCTTGAGCATCGGAAGCAGGTGGGTCTGATAGAAGATGCGACTGGCGATGGTGAGGAACGATTCGAACGGCCGGCCGATCACCTCGGCCCGCTCTGCCTCCAGCATCTCCAGAAGGGTGGTATTCACGTCCCGGATGGTCCCGTCGCTGGCGAACGTGACGAACCCGCAGGGAGCCCGGTCGAGTAGGCCCAACATCGGCTCGTTAGCTGTGTGCCAGCTCGGTCTTCCCGGCAGCCCCTGCCGCGGAGAGGTAAGACTTGATCGCATCGATGGTTTCCGCGGGATCACTCATGTGCGGACAATGCCCGGTCGCTTTCATGACGTGAAGCGTGCTGTCCGGCGTCTCCCGATGGACGTATTCACCGACGCTTTGCGGCGCGATGATGTCCTCCGAGCACTGCAGAATCAGAGAGGTCACCCGTACTTTGGGCAGGTCTGCACGATTGTCGCCAAAGAAAGTCGCCTCGGCAAACCGGCGAGCGATGACGGGATCCGTCGAGCAGAAGCTCTCGGTTAGCTCGGCGCTCAGCTCTGGCCGCTCGGGGTTCTTCATTATCGCCGGCGCCAGGAAGTTGGCCCACCCGATGTAGTTCTTTTCCATCGTGTCGAGCAGCTCTTCGATGTCGTGGCGCTCGAATCCGCCGACATAGGGAGGATCGTTGATGTATCGCGGCGACGGTCCGACGAGAATCAGGTGCTCAAAAAGGGAAGGCTCACGGTTGGCAGCGAGAACGCCAACCATGCTGCTCACCGAGTGACCGATAAAAACCACTCGTTCCAGCTCGAGCGCGTGGCAGACATCGAGAAGGTCCTGCGCGTAGCCGTCCAGTTTGCCGTACCGCTGCTTGTCGTATGCGGCGAGGTCCGACTTGCCCGACCCGACATAGTCGAACAGCACGATGCGGTAATCGTCGGCGAACGCGGGCGTAACGAACCGCCACATGTTCTGATCGCAGCCGAACCCGTGCGCAAAGATCATCGGCTGTGAACCGCGGCCGAAGACCTTCACATTGTTGCGCGACAAAACGTTCTGATTCATTTCCCCCCCCATAAACGCATATTCGACGCCAATCGGCGGACGCCGCTAATCCATCTGGCGCAATGCTCGGTGTGCCGGTCCCTTCCGCGCTTACCGGCCGCGATCGTTATTCGGATCGTTGAACCGGTACCTGCCGAACCCATTATCCCAACCGTAACGGCCCGGTGTCACGGAGACGTCATCGGCCTGAGTAGTTACCGCGACGCCAACCCTCTTCCCCCTTCCCGCGTCACTGCTTGTAGATCGTCCCGTCTTTCATCACCAGCTGCACCCGGCGAATCGCCGAGATGTCCCTGGTCGGGTCGCCTTTCACCGCGATCAGATCGGCCAGATAGCCCTCCTTCACCTGCCCGAGCTGCTCGCCCATACGCAGCATCTTCGCGTCGATCGAGGTGGCCGAGCGGAGCGCGGCCACGGGCGTCATCCCGTAAGCGACCAGCATCTCGAGCTCCCTGGCGTTGTCACCATGAGTGAATACGCCGACATCGCTGCCGTTGCAGATCGTCACGCCCGCGTCGAGGGCGGCCTTGAAGCTCTTCTTCTTGGCGACGATTGACGGCGGATCAGGGTCGACGCCCTTCCGCCAGCCGTTGTACTGCATGATCGCATCGCCGGCGGCGAGCGTCGGAATGAGACAGATGCCGCGGTCGGCCATCATCTTGAAGACTTCCGGCGTGCCACCATCGCCGTGCTCGATGGTCGTGACGCCGGCGAGAATTGCTCGGCGCATGCCTTCCGCCGTCGTCGCGTGCACTGTCAGCGGCCGTCCCGAGCTGCTCGCGATGTCGACGGCTTCCTTGAGCTCGTCCAGCGTGAACGTCGGCTCGTTTTCGCCGTTCGGCCCCCAGCGGTAGTCGGCGTAGATCTTTACCCAATCAGCGCCGTGCTTGATCTGATCGCGCTCCACCTGCGCGAGCTGTTCGAGCCCACTCGCTTCCTGTCCTCCCTGCGGGATGTCGTTCGCGTACTCCGGAGTGAAGCCAGCAGGCCCATAGGCGCCGGTGGCAACGATCGCCCGTGTGGAGACGAACATTCGCGGGCCGGGGATGATGCCCTGATTCACCGCCTGCTTGAGCCCGACGTCGGCGTAGCCGGCGCCTTCGGTGCCCAGGTCGCGGAGCGTGGTGAAGCCGGCCATCAGCGTCGCTCTCAAGTGATTCACAGCGCGCGCCGTGCGAAGCGCCAGCGATTCGTGCAGCACCTGGTCGTTCCATGAAGCTTCGCTATATGGGTGGAGAAGTACGTGTGAGTGTGCATCGATCAGTCCCGGCGTCAGCGTCGTGCCCGGGAGATTGATCGTCGTCGCGCCGGCGGGCGCGCTGATCTGACCGCGCGGGCCGGCGGCGATGATCCGGTTGCCGGTGACGAGCACCGCCCAGCCAGAATGCGGCGCGTCCTCCACGCCGTCCCACACGCGGTCGGGAACGAGCAGGGTGCTGGTTGTTGGAACGGCGGCCTGGCGACCGCGCGCTTGTGCCGGAGCTACGCACGGGATCGCGGCGACGACCAGCAATATGAGAGAACTCGCACGCATTGCACGCTCGTTGTGAGTTATGAAAGGGTGAGATCGGTGGGGACTTCCGATAATCACGCCGGTGCGTCGTCGTCGCTAGTCCCCGAGCAGTTGCCGCACCGCTCCTTCGCGAGGCATGACCGCACTACTTAAACAACGGCGGCCGAATCGTACAGATCACGGCCGCCGTCTCTACAAGAACGTCGTTGAAAAACCGCCAGAGCGGAAAACCGCCTGGCGGCGAGATTACGCCGGGGGGCAATTACCGCCTGGCGCGGGTTGATCGATACGCAGCGCCGCACCCGGCGGAGCGAAATACGTGGCGGTCACCGTCGCCTCGATACTTCCTTCGTTCTTGGCCAACATCACGTGGCCGGGCGCTGGCACCTCGACGAACGCGGACCCGGCCGGATAATCAGTGCGCGTGCATTTTGGCGCATTCCTTCCATTGTTCCAATGCTCGTCGTCGCCGTTCTGGCCACCGTGGTTACCGGCGCGATAGAAAGTGATCGTACCCGTTTTAACGACAACCAGAACGGGCCCGGGATGCGAATGCCATCCCGAAGTACCTCCGGGCACTACGACGACATTCGAGACCGCAATATCGGTATTGCCTTTTGTCTTGATCTCGACGTCAAATCCGGCGGTTGATGAGCGGATGTCGAAAGCTTCGGCGGTACCGCGCGCCACAGCTGTTGAGCCGAAGCCGACCGCGGCTGTGAAGCTCGGCTCGGTGATCGATGGGTGCGACGGGTCTCGAGTCGTCGATTGCTCACATGCGACGAATAAGGCCGTTGCAGTGAGGCCGATCAGGGTGAATTGAAGGTGGCGATGCATAGGCGTAGCTCCGGTAAGAAGTGAGGGGGTTCACCCTCTGTAACGAGATCGCTCGGCAAACCGGCTCATCCGCCTTGCTGGTCGTGCCCGAAACCCCTATCGTGGGAAGCCGATAGCGACTGGAAAACCGAATGGCGCCCGACGCATCTGAGGTCACAGGTCTCTTGCAGCAGTGGAGTGCAGGTGACGCAAGCGCGCGCGATCGGCTGATTCCGCTGGTTTACGACCGACTGCGCGAGTTGGCGCACCGGCGGCTGAGTGGCAGCGGAGCTGACAGCTCGCTCAACACGACTGCCCTGGTTCATGAGGCATACATCCGGCTCGTAGGCGCGCCCCGCATCGAGCTGCCCGATCGCGCGCATTTCCTGGCGCTCGCATCGGAGATCATGCGGAATTTGCTCGTCGACCGTGCCCGCGCGCGTCTCACCGAGAAACGCGGAGCAGGCGTGAGACCGTTGGAGCTCGACGAGTTTGGAGAATTCTCGGACGAGAATCTCGAGAGCTTCGCCGAGCTGGATGATGCGCTTACGCGGCTCGCGCAGCTGAGTCCTCGACAAGGCCGGCTTCTGCAGTATCGATACTTCGGCGGCCTGTCTCTCGAGGAGAGCGCCGCCGCCGAAGGAGTGTCGCTCGCCACTACCAAGCGCGAGCTCCGCTCCGCCCGCGCGTGGCTGGCGGTCGATCTCAAGGGCGACTCGCTCCGGTGAACGCGCAGCGCTGGCAGGAAATACGGGCGGGTTTCGACGAAATCGTCGATCTCGATCCGGGCGCGCGCGCGGGCCGTCTGGCGGCGCTCGCCGACAGCGATCCCGAGCTTCACCGGGCGCTGGAGCTGTTGTTGAAGGCCGACGCCGAGGCAACCGGCAATCCCGGAGCGCCAGCCGGCCGTTTCCTACCCGGCTATGACCACGAGCCGGACCCGCTTGGAATCGCGGGCCGCACCATCTCGCATTTTGACGTACGCGAGGTGCTCGGCGCCGGAGGGATGGGCGTCGTCTATCGCGCCCACGATAAGCAGCTGGGTCGGGCGGTTGCACTGAAGTTTCTGCTGCCTCACTACAACCTCGACGCATCCGCCAAAGCGCGGTTTCTACGGGAAGCTCACGCGGCCGCCGCGCTCGATCATCCCAATCTCTGTACCGTCCACGAAGTCGGTACGACCGAGCGGGGATGGCTCTTCCTGGCGATGTCGCTGTACGAAGGAGAGACTCTTCGAGCCCGCTTGAAGCGCGACGCCTGCCTGCCAGTCAGCGAGTGCCTGGAGATCGCGCGACAGATCGCTGAAGGGTTGCAGGCCGCGCACGCCGCTGGAGTCGTGCATCGCGACCTGAAACCCGGCAACGTCATGCTGCTGCCGGACGGAGCGGTGAGGATCCTGGACTTTGGCCTGGCAAAAGCGCGCGATCAGAGTATCAGCGAAACCGGTGCGCATTTCGGGACCGTGTCTTACATGTCGCCGGAACAGGTTCGGGGCGACAAAGTCGACGGGCGGGCAGACCTATGGGCGCTTGGCGTGCTCATGTACGAGATGCTCACCGGACGAAAGCCATTCAATGGAGATGAAGAGGTCGCTGTTGCGCTCGCGATCCTGCACGACGAGCCGCCGTTACCCTCGACGTATCGGAGCGAAATCTCCGCGGCACTCGAGAGTCTCGTGCTGCGGCTGTTGCGTAAGGATCCAGGCAGGCGGTACCCGAGCGCGGAATTACTGCTGCGCGACCTGGCTCGAGCTCGGACTCTCGCCAGCGGACGAATCGGAATGATGCTGACCCGGTGGCGACGCGCGAGGCGCGCGGTTGCTGATTCCCTGCGGCGGGAGCGAACAGGCGCGCTGTTCGCCGCGACCGGTATAGCGGCGCTCGTGCTCGCCTATCTCGCGGTTCATTTCGCTCACGCTTCAATCACTCGGACGCCAACGAAAGCCTCCGAGCCTTCCACTGTCTCGATCGCCGTCGTGCCGTTCGCGAATGCCGGTGGCGACTCCACAAACCTTCCGTTCAGCGACGGATTCGCCGACGAGCTGACGACGGCGCTTGGCAAGGTGAAAGGCATGAGCGTGATGTCGCGCACTTCGGCCTTCAGCCTCAGGCGAAAAGGCCTCGATGCCCGCGAAATCGGCAATCAGCTTCACGTCCAGTACGTGGTAGATGGGAGCGTGACGAGAATAGGCGACCGCCGGCGAGTGGGGGCGCGTCTGATCGAAGTGGCGACTGGAAAGGAAGTATGGTCGGACGTCTTCGATCACAACGCGTTGACGGATGACGTGTTCACCATCGAGGATTCTGTCACCCGATCGATCGTCCATCAGGTGCTCCCGCGCATCTCGTCGGTGACCATTGCTTCGGCGAAGCGGCCGACCGAGAACCGAGAGGCCCACGAGCTGTATCTCCAGGGTCGCTACTTCTTCGAGAGGCGCGATTCGACAGGGCTCAGGAAAGCACAAGGGTATTTTCGGCAGGCGATCGCGACCGACACCTCTTACGCGCTTGCTTACACCGGGCTGGCGGATGCTTACGCGCTGCAGGCGAATTTCGGTTTCTCGCTTCCAGGTCCGACTTTCCGCACGGCGAAGCGATATGCAGCGCTTGCACTCGCGCACGACAGCACGCTGGTGGAAGTACACGTCTCACTGGCCTTTATCGCGCTGTTTCACGACTGGGATTGGCCGACGGCGGCGCGCGAATTCGACACAGCGCTGAGGTTGAATGAGCGTTACGCTCCCATACACCTATATCGCGCGTGGTATTTCCTGGTAACCGACAGCAGCGACGCGGCGATCGGTGAGCTTCGTCGCGCGGTCGAACTGGATCCGTTTTCTGGTCTGAACAACACTCGCCTCGTTACCATCCTGTTCTATACCGGGCATTATCCCGAGGCGCTCGCACAGGCGCGCAAAGTGTTCGAGCGCGACCCGAATTTCGTGGGAGTGCGTCAGGAGCTCGCGCGCGTCTACATCAATCTCGGCCGCTGCCCCGAAGCCCTCGCGACGCTACAGCACTCTGCGGATCAACCTCTCACTCTGCTGCGTGGTGTGCGCGGGTACACCTACGCAAAATGCGGCCGTCGAGCGGAGGCGCGGGCAGAGCTGAATCGCCTGCTTGGTCTCGCCCGAGCGGGAGAGTACGTGTCACACTATTCGCTGGCGGTAATCCAGGCGGGTCTCGGAGATGATGACCAGGCGATCTCTGAGCTGGAGAAAGCGTACGTCGAGCGTGCCCCAGCCCTATTCGTCATGAAACTGGAGCCGGCGTTCGCCCGGCTACACTCCGATCCACGCTTCATCGCGGTAGCCCGCAAGGTTGGCCTCACCATCTGAGTCCGCCACCCGTATCCAACAATTTCATGGCGGCCTTCGGTAGGATGGGTTCGCTAATCTGTGTGCAAATCCACGGCTCGGCCAGCGAAGAGGCGTGACAATAGTATCCTGGCGTGTTTCTTTTCGTAGTGTGCATAGCCTTTAGTGGAAACTCGCATGGAAATGCCGGCGCCACAAATTGTTAGGGAACCGCTCGCGCGCTCGGAGCTGGTGATGATCGCATCGGAACAGTTCGGAGATATGGTGAAAGCCGTTGTCGACATCGAATAGTGGAGACTTCGCCGAGGGGCCACGCCGATCTCGCCGCGGGGCGGTGGGCGTCGTTAAGCCTGGTCGAGCAGCTCGCTAACATTGGAAGCGAGGTGGACCGCGCGATCAATGCGCACGAGGCCGGCCGCATCGACCGACGTGACGCGGCCGTGAACCGTGGCCTCGAGCTGTTCGATCTCACGGCGGCAGATCAGCGCTGGCGAGGATCGCGGCGCCGGGAGGTGCTAAGAGCCAGGGAAGAATTCTGCGCACTCTTCTGGGGCGACCACGAGCAGCCCGGCGCGGCCGCCTCACTCAGCCGGTATTTTCTCCACTTCGCTGTCGCGGCGCGGCGCGCCTCCGGCCGCGACTGATTGATAGTGCTCTGGTGTGATGCCGGGTATGCGCGCAACCGCATGTCATCACAGGATCTCGTCGATCCTATGCACTGCTCCGTCGGGGCGAGTTTCGCCAAACCCGACGGTGACGATGCGATTCAGAAATGCGTATCCGTCCGCCGAGGTCTCGAACCTCGGCACCGTTCGAAAGTAGTAACGCGCGGGATCGACAACCTCTCCACGGCTAAACGCGGTGATCACATCCGGCGGGCCGTGACGCAGCCCCTGAAAGGTCATATAGATCAACGCATGATCGTCTGTCTCCAGAGTGATGCGCAGGTCCAGCTCCAGGACGCCGTCGGAGCGCAGCAACAGCCAATCACCTCCTCCCGGCAGAATTTTCCCGCGAAGCCGCGGGCCTTCGAAGTCGCCTCCCGCGACCGGCACGAAGGTACGAACGCCATAGGGAACCGCACCAAGCTTTTGCAGAGGAGCGGCGATGACACTGACCGTCATGAGTGGTCGCGAGGTTATCTCGGCGGGTCGCTTGCCTTCGTCTTCGAAAGTGGGCACGGCTAGAGGATCTCGTTGATCGTGTAAATCGGCCCAGTCGCGTGGCGATCGCCGGAGGCGATAGCGATCAATCGGTTCAGGAACGCATACTGCGGCGCGCTCGTTTCGAACCGGGGCGCGGTCCGGAAGTAGTACTTGGACGGATCGACGGACTCGCCTCGCGCGATCGCCGCCAATACTTCAGGCGGGCCATGACGGAGCCCGAAGGACATCATGCTGATCAAGGCGCCGTCGTCGGTCTCCAGCGTGATTCGCAGATCGAGCTCGAGAACGGCGTCGGACCGCGTGAGGAGCCAGTCACCTCCGCCCAAAACCTTGCCGCGCAGGCGAGGGCCTTCGAAGGTACCGCTCGTGATGGGCGCTATGACGCGCGTTCCGTGAGGCACCGCGCCGAGTTTTTGAGGCGACGCGACGAAAACCTGAAGCATCATCAGCAGGCGTGACGTCATACGTAGAGGGATACGTTACCGAAGGGGAAATTGAAAACGTGACATGGGTCATCGTGGCGGCGGACTGCGGGGCGCCTCCGGATACTGCTTGAGCAGCTCCGCGAGTGGTTGAATTCCATATACCGCCCGCTCGGCATCTGTCGTATTGCGGTCGATCGGCGCCAGCTCCTCTTGCCCCGTTTTCTGATTGATGAAGCGATTGGTTCCATACTTCTGGTAACCCGCCGTCATGCTGAGATAGCGATCGATAGTTTGCGCGACGAGTTGGCGCGCCTCCTTATTGCCGCGCTCGAAGGCTGCCTTGGCCAGAAAGTGCGCGAGCAGATAGTCGTGCGGACTCTTGGCAACGAGCCGCTCGTTACGAAAAGTCATCGGAGAATGGTCGAGGACGAGCGCGGCGTTGAATTGATCCTCCGGCGTACGCACGTGCCCGCTACCGATCTCTTTCAGCACGAGCTGGATGCGGTCTTCGTCCGAGCGGGCGACGGAATCACCGGTCCGCGACGCTTGATCCTCTTTCATGAGCTGCGCAAGCAACCCGTTCTGCGCGGTTGTGACTGAGCCCGTCGTTGCACAACCCGCATTCCATAGGATCGCTCCTGCCACTAAGGCGGCAAAGGATCCGGATCGCAAAAACATTTCGTATCTCCTGGAGGGTAGCAGCAGGTCTCCGAAAGCAAGGTCAATCCGTGAGGTTCCGCGGGTGCTCCGTAGATGTGATGAACCTTGCGATGTCCGCCTTGAGCTGGGTTGCCGATTCCTGATTGAGGTAGGCCATGTGCCCGCTCTTGTAGTACCTGAAATCGACGCGATCGTGATACGTCTGATCGTATCCCAGATGTCTGAAGGTGTACTCGGCGTTGGCGAATGGTGTCGCCATGTCGTAGTAGCCGGCACCGACCATCACGTGCAGATACGGGTCCTTCGCCATCGCCGTGCGCAGCGACTCCGTCTCACTCGGATAGCCGGCGCCCAGATTTCCTGCGCCGCCGAGGTCCGAGTAGTCCCAGCGTCCGGCATGACCGCCCATGTAGTACTGGAGATCAGTCGTGTAGTCGAGATCGTTGTGCAGATAGCGCATGAAGGCGGACATGAACGCGCCGGCGGGCGCGACGTCGGACGGATCGTAATCCTGACGCGTGCTGGCGGCGTTGCCATTGAGGCCGATCATGCGGCTGTCGTAACGACCGACGGTCTCGCGCTCGCCGCGCAGCAGCTCGGTGCGGTAGATGCCGGGGTCGATGCGGAGATTGGTGTTGAGCACGAATTGCTGGGACACGCCGGTGAGCCGCGCTACCTGCTGGGCGACCGTGACGCGCTCCGCCTGGGACAGCATGTTGCCCCTGGCCAGGGCGGTGAGGTAGTTGCCGAACGCGTAGTCGCGCGCCTGCTGCGTAACCTGCTCCAGTGTCAGACCCTGGAGGTCGGCGGGCAGCTTCTTGTGGTACCACGCCGTCGCGGCGTACGTCGGGAGGAAGCACACGAACGCCATGTCGTTCGACGGCGCCGGTCGAATGTTCTGAAAGTCGAGCACCGTGCCGAGTAGCATGATGCCATTCAGCTCGATGCCTTCCCTGCTCTGCAGCTCCGCCGCGAGTCCGGCCGAGCGAAACGTGCCATAGCTCTCACCAAAAAGATATTTGGGCGATCCCCAGCGATCGTACTTGTCGAGATAACCGCGAATGAACTGCCCGAACATCTTGATGTCGTTGTTGGCGCCCGTGAACTCGGATGCCTTCACTCCCGGGGCGGGACGCGAGTAGCCCGTCATCATGGCATCGACCTGAACGAGATCGGTGACGTCGAGCGGTGAGTACGGATTGTCGACCAGATTATAGGGCGGAGCCGGTTGGAGACCGTTCGGGCCCATCTCCGGGTGGCGCGGACTCATGAGTCCCATGCTCAGCCAGATCGACGCCGAGCCTGGGCCACCGTTGAAGAAGAATGTGATCGGCCGCGTGGCCGCGTTCTCCTTGTCGCGGCTGTACGAAATGTAGAAGACCGACCCTCTCGGCTTTCCGGCATCATCGCGAATGACCATGGTTCCGGCGCGCGCGGTATAGGGAATGGCCTTGCCGTCGATCGTGACGGTGTGCTCGGTGGTGGTGATGCGTTCGGTAGCCGGAACGCCGATGGAATCTCTGCCAGCTCCAGTCGAGTCGGGTTGCCCGCGTGGTACGACAGCGGTCGGCCGCTGTGCCGTGGCGGTCCCAAGGGCTAAACACGAGAGAGCGGCAGCGAGCAAGAGCAGACGTCCACGCATGACGGGTTCTCCATGAGAAGCCTCGGAGACGCGCACGCGTGCGAGCCGCCGAGGTTGATTCGGAAAGGAAGGATGATGTCGCCGAGACATTCGATCGTATGGTCTCGGAGCGTCATTCGCAATATAACAAGCGCTCGTCCAGCCTATTCGAGCCTCAAACTGAATACCGAGCCGTAGGTTCTGGTTTGTCGCGCCGGTCAGTCGGAGGGGATCCTGCCTCGGCAACGACGGTCGCTCTGTCGCAGCCCCGAACAGCGCTCCCGCGCGAAGACCTCAAATGCGATGCCCTACGTCCAGATCGACGAGGTTGCCTGGGCGGCGCGCTCTCTCCAGCGCTGATCGTCGATGCCAATGGTGAGCAACCACACGATCGTCGCCAGCAATCCGATCAACGCATAAACCGCGACGTACATGAACACGCGCATTCCCAGCGACGGCGACAGAAATGTCAGCCAACCGAATCCGCCGATGATTCCGATCACGCCGAGCCAGCGCGGCAGAAAGCCGGATTTGTAAATCAACCATCCCTGCGTTACGGTGGAGAATCCAAAGAACGCTAGTGCTATCGCGGCGCCATTGTCGTTGATCCTGAGCAGTAGCAGCGCGATCGAGTCGAGCTGCTCCTTGTTGAACGCGCTCAAATACGACGCGCGGCTGCTGAGCACCAGCAACGGCACGAAGTAGAACAGTCGGCTGAAGATCTTGATCCCGCACCCAGTCAGCTCGAATGCGGCGGCGAGCATCGCCCCCGTCCTGCTCACCGGTTTCAGCAGCTGGTAAAACAACACCACCGTTGCGATCTGGCCCGCCATCTCCAGCAGGTAAACCGTGAATCCAAGCCTGTACAGGGATTGATTGGCGAGGATATTGGCGGCGGTCTTCGCGGCGTCACTGAATACGATGAGACGTTCGCTGACAAAGGCCTGGGCGAAGATGCCGGCGATCACGTAGAGGAGATAGATCGCGCCAGCGTACCTTCCCTTCGTGCGCGGCGACATGACTGCGGTGCGATCGATTGAAGAAACAGCGATCATCGGGCGGGACTCGCTATGGGGGTTGCCTGCCGTACGGCGCCCCACCAGGGCTGGTTTCAGGTAAAACTAAGAACTCCGTTATAGACGCGCTTCGTCTCGCGCTTGTAGTAAGTCCGCGTCCCCGTTTGTTGCTATCTTGTTCTGCGACTGATTTCACAGAGCCGAGTCCTTGGCCGCAAAGGAGCCGCGATTGCAACCCGCCGATCAGCGGAAGACCGCGTTCAACTACGATTCAATCGCGGACGCATACGCTGCTGGCGTCGATTCAGCGCCCTACAACGCGCTGTACGAACGTCCGGCGACGATGCAGCTGCTCCCCGATGTCGACGGTGCGCGTGTCCTCGACGCTGGCTGCGCTGCAGGCTGGTACTCCATTGAGCTCGCTCGGCGCGGTGCGACGGTAACCGCAATCGATTCCAGCGCCACTCTTGTCGACTACGCGAAGCGGCGTATCGAGACCGCGAAGCTCGGCGACCAAATCGCGCTCCGCGTGGCGGATCTGTCGGAGCCGCTGGATTTCATTGCCGACAATACGATGGATGGAATCGTCAGCTCGCTCGTTCTCCACTACATCCGCGATTGGGGCCCGACGCTCCTCGAGTTCCGCCGGATTCTCAAGCCGGGCGGATGGCTGTTGTTCTCGACGCATCATCCGGCGACTGACGCCAGGCGCTTCGAGCCCGAACGCTATCTCGAGACGGAGCTGATCGACGACTACTGGGAGTGGGTGGGAACCGTTCGGTTCTTCCGGCGCCCGTTGAGTGGCGTGATACAGTCCGTCGTAGACGCTGGCTTCGTCATTGAAAAACTGGTCGAGCCGCTGCCGACCGAGGAGTTCCGCCGGCAGAAGCCGGAATCATACGCGAACGCGCTTCGGTGGCCCGAATTCCTGATCATTCGCGCGCGGTCGACGGCGACCTGAAGCCCGATGATCACCTACGCAATAAGCGATCTGACGACGAACAACGCGTTTGCCGGCCGCTCGGCCAACCGCCGCATGTACCAGGGGTACCAGGCCGAGCCGTGTCTTGCTGCGCGAGGCGGCGAGCAGAATCGATCGGCCCACTGACATGGGTTCATTTTGCCGGTCGTGGGAACGAACTGCAACTGAAACCTTACGGGCGGCCCACTACCCTGAAGTCCGTCTGGCCTGTTCATAGTTGCTCGCCACGTCCGCGGCAGTTGCGCATATTGCGTCGATGCAACTCCTCTCCTACATGGAGCTTGTAGCGTCACTCGGCCTGCTTGGCTGCGTGCGCGCTCAGAGTCGAATCCCATTTCCGACGTCCACAGCATCGCTCGCACGGCCGCTGCCCGGACCGGTCTACGCGAACCCTGACTTCGCCGCCGCCATCACGCGAGGTACCCGCACGCGGTCCGGCCGTCCAGGCGCGAGCTATTGGGTGCAACACGCACGTTACTTGATCGACGCCCGGCTCGATCCCACGACCGATCGCGTGACCGGGCACGAGCGCGTCGTCTACCTCAATAACTCGCCGGACACCTTGCGACGGCTCGCCATCCATCTCCGACAGAACGCGTTCACAGCGGGCAATCCCCGCCGCCAGGCAGCGCCAATAACTGGTGGTGTATCGCTCGAGCGAGTCGTAGCGAACGGACGTGTGATTCCGCCGCGGCCAATCGGCAACACCGCCGTGCCAATCACCGACGTCGCGAATCAGCATCTCAACGACGAAGGTGGATACACAGTGGATGGAACTGTCATGTGGCTCCCCCTCGCCGCACCACTCGGGCCTCACGACAGTATTTCTCTCGAGCTGGCGTGGTCCTACGTGCCGCCGGAATCGCCAAGCGATGGAAGGCAGGGCCGCGAAGGACACCACTTGTATTTCATGGGCTATTGGTATCCGCAGGTCGCGGTGTACGACGACGTCCACGGCTGGGTCGCCGATCCGTATCTGCTCGAGGCCGAGTTCTACATGGATCACGCCGATTACGACGTGCGCCTTACGGTGCCTCGAGACTGGGTCATCGGCGCTACCGGTTCGCTCGTGAACGCTGACGAGATACTCTCCGCGGCGACACGCGCGAGCCTCGCCGACGCCCGTCGCACGGGCGCGGTCGTGCACGTCGTCGAACCGGGCGCGCCGTTCGAGCCAGGCACGGATCGGACGGTGACGTGGCACTTCGTCGCGCCGGCGGTGCGGGATTTTGCGTGGGGGACGAGCGATCAGTACGTCTGGGACGCGACGCGTGCGCTCGTGCGCGACAACGCTCGAAGCACACTGGACACGGTGAGCATCTACAGCTTCTATCGCCAGCATGCTCCCGCGGCCGCGTGGGCACTCGGCGGCGCACGCTTCACGCGCGACGCCGTCGAGCAACATTCACGCTATCTGTGGCCCTATCCGTGGCCGACGATGACGTCGATGGAGGGAGTGCTGGACAGCGGCGGCATGGAGTACCCGATGATGACGGTCATGCAGCCATGGGCGGATACGTTGTCGCTCGCTGGCGATCTCATGCACGAGACCGGTCACATGTGGTTTCCGATGCAGGTGGGATCGAACGAGACGCGCCATCCGTGGATGGACGAAGGCTTCACGCAGTATGACGTCGCTCAAGGGATGCGTCCCCTTTACGGCGAACCGCGGAGCGGGGGGCGGCCCGGCGATTCCGAGCAGGGTCAGCGTGCGCTGTACGTTGCTGCGGCACGTGGTGGTCATGACATGACGCTCATGTGGCCGGGCGATCTGTATCCGCAGGAATGGTATTTCATCATGTACTACGACAAGACGGGGGCCGTGCTCGCTGCGCTGCGCAGCGTGCTCGGTGAGGAGACGTTCCATCGCGCTTTTCGCGAGTACGGCCGCCGGTGGATCGGCAAGCATCCGTATCCGTACGACTTCTTCAATACGATCAGCGATGTTGCCGGTCGTGATCTGGACTGGTTTTGGACAACGTGGTTCTACGAGCCATGGCCGCTGGATCAGGCGATAGCGTCGGTCGACCAGCAGGGTGATTCGACCGCGATCACGATTGAGGACCGTGGGCTCGCGCCAATGCCGGTGGAGCTGGGGATCACGCGTGCGGGCGGCGCAACGCAGCGGTTGACGCTACCAGTCGACGTCTGGCTCACTGGTGCGCGGCGGTACGTGGTGCGCGTCGCGTCGACGCCGGCAATCACGCGAGTGGTAATCGATCCAGACAATCGTTTCCCGGACATCGATCGGGCCAATCAGATCTGGCCGTAACTAGCGCCGGTTACGTTCCCGGAATTGAAAGTGCAGCAGTTGTAACCAGGGGCACAACTGACATGAAGATCAGCGGTTAACCAGAGGGGTCATCATGAAAATCGTAATCATCGGCGGGACCGGGCTGATCGGCTCGAAGGTCGTCCTCAAGCTGAGAGATCAGGGGAACGAAGCGGTACCTGCGGCCCCGAACACGGGGGTCAACACGCTGACCGGCGAGGGATTGCCCGAGGTCCTCAAGGGCGCCGACGTCGTCGTCGACGTCTCGAACTCTCCGTCGTTCGAGGACGCGGCAGTGCTCAACTTCTTCAGGACATCGACCACCAACCTTCTCGTGGCCGAAGCGGCGGCGGGCGTGCGGCATCACGTCGCGCTCTCCGTCGTGGGCACGGACCGCCTCTCCGAAAGTGGCTACATGCGGGCGAAGATCGCCCAGGAAAAACTGATCGAGCAATCGTCAATCCCGTACTCGATCGTCCACGCGACGCAGTTCTTCGAGTTCATCAAGGGCATCGCCGACGGTGGCACTGTTGGCAACACAGTCCGACTTGCGCCTGTACTGATTCAGCCAGCCGCGGCTGAGGATGTCGCGACCGAGGTCGCCAAGGTCGCCGTCAGAGCACCGATCAATGGCATCGTCGAGATTGGGGGACCCGAACAATTTCGACTGGACGAGCTCGTGCGCCGATACCTCGCTGCCCGTGAGGACCCACGGTCGGTGATCGCGGATCCGACGGCGCGTTACTACGGAGCGGAGCTCAGAGAGCGCACGCTCGTGCCGGACAAAAACGCCACCATCGGAGAGATCAGATTCGAAGACTGGCTGAGCCACCAGTTCGCGAACGCGACTGCGTAGCATCCCGACCGAGCTCCGGCGCAACTGTGATCCTGGGCTCATTTTGCCGGTCGCGGGAACGAACTGCAACTGAGCCTTCCGGCGGGCCGCCGGTGGTCGTGGGCAGCTCGAGCTAGACGCAGCGACCACGAAACTATCCTCACATCATCACGGAGCCTCGGCGCTAACACCCATGAAGTTCTTCGCGGTACTTCTCCTGCTCATTGCGCCTTGGCCCGCCTCCGCGCAGCACGTCGCTCCCCCGATCGGCTTCGTTGCGCAGGGGTCGTCAAGTCCGAACGCGCATCTACTCGCCTTTCAATCGTCCCCGGGAATGCCACGCTGGGTGAAGTGGGGACTCGTCGGCGCCGCCGCGGAGGCGTACTGTTCGATTGACGCTTGACAGCCGTCCGCCGGCATCCATTATGGGACGGTACCTGGCCGCAACACTGAGGACGCATGCGCAGTTGTCTGGCTAAGAAAGTCCTACCCGTTATCGCTGTGTTCGGTGCTGCGTGCGGTGGCGCTGGTTCGTTCAGCGACGACCCCGCCGGTGCGCTCCCCGTAGTCCTGTGCGCGACGGGATCAACCGCCGACTGGCGAGGCTGGATCTCGTACTACAGTCCACCGTTAGTATCGGCATCCTGGGCTGCGATCCAACGGGAGAACGGGTCCTGGCGGACCATTGACGCTACGGAAGCCAAAGTACTCCTCAACCCCGGTGAAAGGATCGGGCTGGCGAGATGGCTGCCCGCCCCGAGTACCTTTGTCCCGCCATCGGCGGAAATCTTTTTCGTGACTGCGGAGCAAGCTCAGACTGCGTTTCCGTGCGACTCTTCCTCGAGGAGGTCACTGCACGGAACCGTGCAGGGGCTAGGAACGGGGCAAGGAGGTTACCTGTCGATTGGAAATAGGGTCACAACACTTAGTGACGGGCCCTTTACCCTCGATGGCGTATCACCTGGAAAAACTGACATCGTCGCGACGCGCCTCGGCGCGCCGGGCAAGGCAATCCTCCGTCACGATGTAGACTATCCGAACGGGTCCGCGATCTCACTACTCGACTTCGGATCGACTGAGGCCGTCTCGCTTGAGCCGCACACTCTCGCCGTGAACGACGCAAACACTACTCAGTTCTTCGGGAGGAGTCAGATTATCACGCAACTGGGAGCTGAGGGCCTGTTATCGATAGACGTGGCCATAACCGGCGCCGCCACTCGGACGGTTACGACGTATTCCGTGCCAGAAAGCAGTCTGATCGATGACGACGTGCAATTCCTTAGCGTCGATCCACAGGACTATCGCCTTGCGATAGTGTTCTACCGACATCCGACTGACCGAACCATGACGCTTGGTCCGTATGCAACAGCTGCGACTGGGACACACCTGGGCACGGCATCGAATCGGACTCTTCGCCTCGACATGCCCTCCCAACCCGAATATGGAGCACAAGTCACGTTCTCCTTGTGCTCGGGTGGTGATTTCCACCCGGCGGCCACGCTGCTGGTAACGAAGGAGTACTTCGGCGGCACACCGGCGACCTGGTCCGTCATTGTTCCTGACCTGGCATCGGTGCAGGGATTTCCGGGCGGAGATTTACGCGCTAGCAACCTGTGTAGCGTACAGTCCTTGACTAACCTCCCGTTTGTGTTCGCGCCGCAAACCACGCACGAGGGCGACGCGTTTACCTTTTTGACATACGGGATCAACGTCTCGAACAAGTAACACAGGCGTGCGCTAGATCAGCTGCTTCACCGCCCGATCCGCTTCCCGAATCGAGTTTCGGTGATCACTTGCCCCTGCCAGATCGGTATTCGCAAACGCGATCCGTCCGTGGGGTTGATTCCTCAGCACATCCCTCGGCGCCGGCTTGCCATTCAAGCCGAAAAAGAATCCCGGCTGCGGGTTCACGTACGCGTGTCCCCAGCGATTGAGAATGATCCCCGCGATGTCTCGGCGCGGATCGAATCCGCCGGGCGCGAACATGTCGCCGAGCTGCTCGCGGAAGGCGCGCTCGTACTGCGCAAAGGAGGTCCCGAGGAGCTGCGCGCGTCCCCGGCTCCCCTGCTCTCCTATAGGTAGTCCCGGCTGCGCGAACAGGACCTTGATCGTGAGAACAGTCGGTGAGTCGGGACTGATGCTCGAGGGCTCACCGTCAATCAGTGCCATCTTACGAACAGAGAGATAGTCGCCGAGTCCACCGAACCAGCGGCAGCCGGACATCCCCATCTTGTAGAGAAAGCGCCAGTTGCGGACGGCGATGTTGGCCATGAGGCAGGGCGAGCGATAGAACTGCGCGTATGCGTCGCGATGACTCGCCGGCAGATCGTGCACGACGTGCTTGGTCGTCCAGCTGCCGCCCGCCATCACGACGCGGCGCGCTCTGACTTTGAAGAGACGGTTGCCCTTCGCGTAAGTGATGACGACGTGCGGCGCGCTCGATGGATCGCCCGCGTGTTCGACGCGCACGACTGTTGAATTAAGCCGAACCCGTGTTGGTTGCCACGCTCGATCGAGCGCGCCGAAGTTCACGCGATTCTGCCACACGGCGTCGACGGTGCGCGGCCCCGCGAAGGCATCGGGGATGAGCGTCTTCACCATCAGTCGCGCGAATCCGCCGTTGCCGTCGGGGAACATCTGGTCGCCGAGCTTGTCGTCGCCGTNNCCGTCCTCGGGAAACTGGTTCTCGATCGCGTAGTTGCAGTACGCGGAGAGCACGTCGGGTCCGAGACCGTAGCCGCCGCCTTCGACGGGAGAGAGGAAGTTGCGCACCGTCTCGCGACTGATCTGATGCCGCGCCATGAGATGATCTTCGAGCGTGATGGTGTCGAGCTGGCGCGAGATGGCGTCGCCTTCGGTCTTCGGTCCCGGCGCGTCGACGCGGTTCGTGCCCCAGCGCAGCAGCTCCGCCTTCACGGCATCGCTCACCGGCGCGCCTTCGAGCTTCCGTCCCCACGGATCCATCACCCACACGCCGGGTCGCTGGCCGAACTGCGGTCCGAAGTAGAAGCCGTAGTTCTTCGGCGTCTCGTAGGGAGAGTGCGCGAGTGGCATCTCCGGAGCGAGTCCGCGCCACGTCTGGTAGTTGAACGAGGAGCGATCCATTCCGATCATCTCGTAGAAGCGGCTGGTGTAGCCGCCTTTCTGCGGCACGAGGAAGATGGCCGAGCCCTGGTGCGCGGTGAGGCGCTGTCCGTCGACGAGGAACTCGTTGCGTTTCGCTTCGCCGCCGAAGATCGGGTGGTTGTCGATGACGAGACAGCGGCCGCCTTTGTATTTCTGGAAGAAGATCGCGGCGGCGAGTCCGCTGATTCCGCCGCCGACGGCGACGAGGTCGTAGATGTCGCCGGTGTCTGTCGCGCTCGCGATACGCTTTTCGAAGGCGCCGTCGCGCATCGCGTGGCCGGCGCTCAGTACGTCCCAGGTGTTGCCGTTCGAGTGTCGGTAGTCGCCGATGCCGCCGTAGCCATTAAATGCGTTTTCAGGCGAGTTCGTTGGAGCCCTGCCGGGGAGGAGAAGGCCAGCGCCCGTGAGCAGAACGCCGTTGATGAAATCGCGGCGGGAGATGGACTCGTTGACGCCGAGGCGATCCCCCTCGTGTATGCGCGAATTCGATTCGCCTGATAGGTCCATCAGTATCCTTGTCGCGCGACAGTGGCCGCGCCGCCCGCGAGTATCAGCAATGAGATATCAAATGCGCCAATGGCTTCCAACCGCGTCACACAGGCGGCGTATCGTCCTCAGCTTCCAATAATTCACTCGGATCGTGGGGCTTCGAAGAATCGATAAAGGCCGTTTTGGCACGATCCAGAGGGTAGACCGGCGCCTCACGTAGCCCTATACGTCGCCTTTGGTCGTCAATCTTCCAAAACTCTACCACTTCAATATTACGTCTACGGGGTTCCATGAAGAACGAGAAGTCAAGAGTAAACCCGGCATAACGACCTGGACGGCCTGAAGCAGCAGACGTGTCTGGTTCGATCACATGAATCAACTTGAAATCCATTAGTTGCTGGATTCGCTCAAAAATATCCGGCATTCGCTGTGCTTCGTCTTGAGAGATTAAGAACGCGGTCCTTCGCTGCTCGCGTAAGCAGAAGGCCACCAGATCTGTAAACAGGCGCTCAAGGCCGGCGGCGTCGCCACTTACATCGTCACGCATTCCCTTCAGTTTTGTCTGCCACGCGAGCCGGCTAGCACCCTTCCAGATCATTGTGGGTGTTAGCCAACGAACACGACCACCGGCGAGTGCAGAATCTATTGCGTAGAGAATGATTGTCAGAAAATCGCGCGGAACTCCACCGGAAGCGAGAGTGAGTGCTTCCAAAGCCTCTGGATTGAAAAGTTCACCGGATACCCGATCGTACCCAACTTTCTTTCCTAGCGAATCGAGCATCTCCGTCAGAAATGCCTGGGTGGATGCCAAGTCCTCGAGTGTGCGATCTAGGTCAATAGCTTCGACGTCTTGGGATATTTCTACGCCGACAGTTTGCGGGTAATTCCTAACCAGCGTAGTCCGATGGCGCACGGTCGCGATCTTCATGTAGAGCTCCGTATCGCGCAAAAGTCTGTGTAAGTAGTCGAGTACGTCCGGCTGGCTGTCCGCGGGCAGCAGATAAACAATCGTCGATAACCACACAACCGTACTCGTATCCATCCGTCGCGTGCGTGACTAACGAAGTTTTGTAGTCTTTGAGGTGCCGCTCCAAAGCATCAAGTTTGCGCGCTCGAAAGGTCAGAGTTTTATCATGAGAGCGTTTAGAACCCCTCTTAGCTTCGGCTTTCCCGACGGTTGGCGCAGCGATATTGGCGCCGAGGGATTCAGTCTTCTCATGACTGTCCCGACTGACCACATCGGCCTCATCAGCTAAGTCAAGCAACCGGCGAAGCTCCCTTGCGAACGCATCACTTGGCGCTGGCTTACGAAAGAGACGCTTCACCCGTCGCCATTTTACAGGCNNTTCGATAAGCAATCGAATTAGGACATCGGGATAGGTGAGGCGTTTGAACTCATCAACCTGTATGTAGATTGTCCGAATCTCGCCCGTCGCGCGTGCTTGATTCAGAAAGTGAATCAACAAACACGATTTGCCGGAGCCGCGCCTACCAAAAATGATCAGGTGCTGTCGGGAACGAACACGGTTTAGATGCCCGCCTATATCCACGTAGACGGGGTCGTGATTTCGCCGAATGCGAAAACTCTCACTTATCAGCTCTTTCAGCGCACCTACTCTCGGGTCATCCAAAGCTTTTGGCTGACCCTCGCGCGTACTGTCCTGCGGGGCAACTGGAGTCTGTTCTGGAGTCATGCGTGTCGTCCAATTAAGCAGGATTTTATGGCCATCAGAGACTGGGCTGGCCTTCAACCAATAAACACCGTATCGCCGCGGGGGGCCTGTAACCACTCACATCGTGTTCACAGCTGGCAACGCAGTCAAAGCGCCCAGGGAAACCATGCCCGGGAGAAGATACGGTTTGACCTGGTGTTACCGACCGGGGCGTCCTTAAAGGCCGGCCATCACTATTTGACCAATCCTCTGCCTTGTTCAAAGCCCTCTATGAGGGCTGCTCCTGCGACGAGTAATTCGACGATCCACTGGGAGGTAATTGCGACAGGCTGACCCTCGAATAGCGCCGTGACGGAGCGTTGGATATTCGCAAACGCAATCGGGGTGGGGCGAGCCGCGATGAAGGCGGTGGCGATAAAGGCGCCTAGCACCGGACCCATCACCGCACTAAGAATGTCGAAGTCCTCGAGCTCAATCTGATAGAGTGCGTCGCGGAGTGGGGGAGTATCGGAGCGCTCCATCGCTGAATCACTGAGCCATTGCAGTGTTATTGTGAGCGCGCGGTCTTGGGGTAGGCGGATCGCTTGGACAAACTCAACGCTATATGATCCGATGCCCGATATATGAACTGTCCTGACAACTCCGAAAAGGAACTCCTGAGCTACACGAGCTGGCTGCCGTGGTAAGTAGATCACTCTCGCNNACCTGTTGTTCCTCAGGCGCCTCGTTTTCTGGGTACGCGTCGGTTACGTATTCGGGACTGAGGGTCAGCCGGGTCAGCGACTCCTTCTGTACTGTCCGTATGCGGTCGAGTAGCTCGTGCGTCGGGAGCGATGCGGGCGGCAACTGGGTCGATTGATCCCAATCGTCCTCCGAATCACTCCTCAACCAGGCAAGCGTTTTCTCATATGGCCAGAGCTCTTCCAATTTTCGCAGATCCATGTTCAGTGACCTCTCGCCGCACGAATCATTACGGTCAACAAAGCAGCTAGGGCAGGAAGACCTTGTTTCAACAAGGCTTCTTGAGCCCCGCTCTGCTTGTCCTTATCTGCCAGTGCATCGGTGACGATGCGCAGGGCCACCACGCAGTCAGCCACGTGAAGGACTTCCGTTGTGCGGCCGATTCCGTAGGACTCCATATCTATAAGTAGAGGCAACGGACGGCAACGTTGTGCTACAAAACCAAGGGCATGGCCGTATGACCACTCTCCCTCGTCGTATACGGTTCCGGCGAAGGCAGAGTTCGGTTGAGGAACTGGTCCAAGGGGTACTGTCACCACCTTATCAGTGGCCGCCACATGGGCAGTATCAAGACCGGTTGCGGCGCGCAGGTTAACAAAGTTTTGGGTTTGATCGAGCTTGATTTGAGGCAGTGGGTTGTCTTTTCTCGGATTCGTATCGCACAGCCACTTGTTTTTGAGTTTAACTTGTTCTCGAAGAGTGACCCCTATGAGTTGCGTGAGCGTGTGGGATTTCGTCGCCGGCCTAACCCTTCCTAGCGAGACATAGGAGGTGCTTTCAATCAGGAATGCGTGACCAAGCAAGTTGCTGTCGGCTGCGCCGGCACATCCATAAAAGATGATGTAGTCTGGCGAGAAATCGTCCACAAGTATCTGAACCAATTCGCTTCCCGCCATGACGTTACCCTGCGCGCCAAGCGGCCGGTGCCTAATTTCTTCTACACCATTGCGGGTTGAGCGGATAATTCCGTTTTGAGTCCAAGTCCACGAAGTGGGGAGTGTCCCAAGCTTCCGGAACAGCTCCTTAACTGCCCTCCGTTCAGCTGTGTTAAAAGTCACGATTTCCACACGCAGGTCGCTCACCGTTGATCCTTCCGCGCGGTGGAAGTGTAGCCGACAATTACGCGAGATCCTGACTGAATGCCGGCGGCGACGGCGGTCGTCGCTGAAAAGGGATCAAGCGCGCGAAGCTCCGTGACGTCATCCAAGGCTGCTTCGAGCGAGAGTCGAACGATGACACTTTCTCCAAGCCGTTCTCTCATCGCATCAAAAAGGACCTGAACGGAGTCGTCCTCCTTGCACCGAAACGGTACCTGCTCACCAAACGGATCTTCGAGACCGCCGCTGAGAGGAACTACGAAGACCCCGTCAATCATAATTATTTCCTTTAGCGCAGTGGAACGGCCGCCGGACGGTTCAACAAAATGAACTTGGTATCTCGCGATTCTACTGGCGCCTCGCAACGCGAGAACTTCAGAGTCTACTATAAGCCCGCTGAGGAAGCCACCTCTAGAGTGTTACTCAACCGACTATTTAGCGATGTCAATTTCATATCAGCTGATGTCGGTTTCCTATCAGGTCATTTCGGGCGTGGTCGAGGGTTTCGTGGCGGTGGGACCTATCTCGAGCAGCCGAGAGTAACTCTCGTGGTGTTAGCGTTGGGCGGTGGCTTGGCAGACGTGTCAGTCACAATTCGAACCTAGGATGGATTGAACGGAACGGCAAGAAATCTCGCGCGTCGCCTGAGGTCCATCCCGACTCATCGACCATCGCGGCTCGCTTGATCAGGGCGAGTCCCGATTGATCTCGCGTTGCGCTTCGCCGCAGGAGGCGTCCTCCTTTCGATGTTCCTCTCCAGCAGTGGCGACGTTGACCCGACGAGCGCGTCCTCGGCCTCAGTCGGTTCCAGCGAATCACCGCGCACCCTGCAGCGCTACGCGCGCCTTGCCCTTGCGGTGGTCCTCGCCTGGCTCGCCTGGATCGCCTTCCGCGATGAGCTCGGCTACGTCCCGCTCCTGAGCGACATCGACCTCGCCATCCACGAATTCGGGCACATGCTGTTCATGCCCTTCGGGATCCAGTTCCTCGGCTCCACGATGATGATCCTCGGCGGATCGCTCACCCAGGTGGCCTTTCCGCTCGTGTTCTTCGGATACTTCATACGGAAACAGGACGACGGCCGGCGCCGCGACCTGTTCGCGGCCATGGTCTGCCTCTGGTGGTCCGGGATCAACCTCCTGAGCGTCGCGATCTACTGCGCCGACTCCCGCGCCGGCCAGCTCATGCTCCTCGACGGATCGACAGGCCAGGAGAGCGACGGGCACGACTGGAACAACCTGCTCACCCGCTGGGGACTGCTCGCGCACGACACGGTGATCGCGCGGTGGATGCGCGCGATCGCGTTCGTTGTCTGCGTTGGGAGTATCATCGTCGCTGTCTGGAGCGCGCTTCAATTCTCGCGCGATCAGCGCGTCGTTGAGGGCGCCGACGCCGCCACGCTCCCGTCGAAATAACCTCTGGCCGAGCCAGCACGGACTATCCTAGCTTCTACCATCGGATAAAACGGTGCCAAAGCGGCAACGGTTCGTAGTCCGAACTCGGCGACTTCGCCCTCATCGACTCTTACCGGCACATCCAATGAGAACATCCAGAGCTTTGCTTATCGCCTTCGCCCTCCTCACTCCTTCCGCTGGTCTCGCCGCGCAGCAGGCTCCGGCAAAGGGCGCGGATATCACCGGCACCTGGGTCATCAATCTGGCCAAGAGTGACCTCGGTACGATGCCACCACCCACGATCGATTCCTCCACGATCACGCGCGTCGGCAACGTTTACGAGATCGCTTCAACCTCGGACTTCGGCGGACAGGGTACTCAGAGTCGCGTGCTGAAATGGCCGGTGGGCGAAGGTGAGGCGTCGAACGACTCCAACGGGGCGACGATTCACACCACGACCAAGGTTCTGGCCGACACGACGACGTTCTCGAGCACCATCTCGTTTCAGGGCCAGACCGTCATGCTCCAGACCGGCCGCACATATCTTTCGCCGGACGGCAAGACCATGACACGGGAAATGGACTTACAGCCTATGGCTGGCCCCAGCACCGATCCTATCCACTTTCGGCTCGTCTACGACAGGAAGTAGATGACCGCGCTGGACGTCGGCCGTGTCCTCAGGTGGCCTTCACCTGGCGGGCGGCGGCGTCGGCGGTGTCTTCGGGCCGGGTATTGAATGCAATCGCGGCGTTTGGCGCGCCCTTATGGATGATGTTTACCACCGTCTCGAACAACACGAGGCCTTTGGGCGGAAGCCTCATGCCGCCGCCGATCACCACACAGTCATAGTTGGCGCCCATCAGCGCCTTCTCGAGCATCGCGCTCCCAGCAGCATCGGGCGTGATCATGCACGTTTCGCCCTTCCAACCGTGTTCCTCGATCTTTTTGACGCCCAAGGCGATCCCGGCCTTGATCTTTTCGGCATTGAAACCGGGCGGCAAGGATGGGTCTGAGAAATCGACCGTCTCAGGTTTCTGGCCGACGAATAGGATGNNAGTTTCTCCATCAAGTGTGCGTAGCTGGCTGCCAGAAGCGAAGGGCTACGTAGCCCAGAAAGAGACCCACACCGTAGACTACCGTGACCCCGAAGGTTTGTGGGTAAGACAACGGGTTGATCAGACGGTCCGTGATCTCGAGGGATAGTTGACGAGGGCTGGTGAGCGTGTCCCAACTATTCCACCGAAGAAAACGCCCAAGGTAGATGCCGAACCCGGACAGGAGAACCGCGGCGATCACGAGCATCCAGCCCACAAGCGTGGAAAACCTTCGCGTGATCGCTATCTGTACATCCGCAATGGATGTGTAGCCGAGCAGGAGTCCTGTCCCCGCGCATGATACGAGGAGCGCGATGTCATACCAGAAAGGGATCCCCGGGCGCGGGGTCAGATGAACGAAATCGGTGATGATGTAAGGAGCGTTGGGAAGAAAAACGAGCCATACCACGAACCATCCAACCTTCTCGATTCGCGAGGACCCCTTCCCCATCGCGCGCGCGAAGAACCAGGCCGCGACTGCCGGGACCGCGGCAAGAAAAAGATTCCAGGCCAGGAACCCGAGTGCGAGTGAGCCCGATCGCACAAACCGAAACAGGAGCAAGGCGCCGCACCAACTCAACAGCATCACGAACAGCAGCAATCGAGCGGTGTGTCCGCCCTTATGGGCGCCTGGATTCTGGCCTAGGTCGTTAGCGATGGCTGGCGCTCCGCCGCCCCGCGCTTCGGCAGAACCCAATTCGGCCGCACGAAGTGGCACGCGTAGCCATCCGGAATCCGCTCCAGGTAATCCTGATGCTCCGGTGCGAGCAACCCAGCGAGACATCGGAGCCCTGATCTAGAGCTGCGGTCCTGACACGCCCTGCGGCGTTGCGATTCAGATCTGCCGAGTCATCGCAGATGAAAGAGCTCCTGATGAAACGCGCTCGCCGGAAGACCGGCGCGAAAGAGATCCAGCCGCATATCATTGCCGAACTCCACCGGGCCGCAGAACCAGACGTCCGACTCACGCCACTCGGGTACCGCCGCGCGCAGTATCGGGCCCGTGAGTCGCCCGTTCACGGTCGGATCCCAGAGGTGTAGCGTAACGTGCGCGCGTTCAGCGAGGCCGCGTAGCCGCTGGAGCTCCTCGACGTCGCCTGCAACCGTCGCATGAAAGAAATCGACGGTCTTGCCGTAGGGCTGCTTCTCCAGATCCTGCAACCGTGAGATGAAAGGCGCGATGCCGATCCCGCCGCTGATCCAGATTTGCCGCGTGTGACTTCCGGCGAAGGTGAAGCCTCCGTAAGGACCTTCGACCGTCACCAGCATGCCTCGCGTGAGCGCCGACGGGAGCGCGCGCGTGTAATCGCCGAGTCCTTTGATGAGGAACGTCAGCGCTCCGTTGTCCTTCCATGAGCTCGAGATGGTGAACGGGTGCGGTCCTTCGCCGTCCTCGAAATCGACAAACGCGAACTGTCCCGGAGTGTGACCCGGCCAGCGGTCTTTGAGACAGACTTCGACACCGAGAATGCTGCCGTCGCGATAATGCGTCAGCCCTTCGACCTCACCAACTGCCTGACGAGTGCGGCCGACGCGTCGTACGAAAATGTAGAGGGCGGCTGCGGCGCCGCCGGCCATCAACGTGGCAATCACCCAGCCGACTGCATGCGACCAATACGAAGCGCGCAGCAGCACCACCGAGTGGAAAACAAGGAGCAGGAAGATGATCGCGAGCCAGCGGTGGGTACGAAGGAACCACCGATAAGGGACGCGTTTCACCGGTGCCAGCGCGATCAACGCGACGCCGATCCAGAAGCACCAGTCTCCAATAGTCCGCGCCGGTCCGCGCACACCGCTCAATGACGGTAGCCACTCGGGCGTAATCGGTCGCGGACTGTTGGCCACGCGTGGCGCAATGACGCCAATTGAGACGAACCATGCCGGGTAAGAGATCACCAGCCAGTGTGCGATGATCGCCACCAACGCGAGAACGCCGAGCCACTTGTGGAGCCGATAGCTTTTGTCGAGTCCTCCCAGGCGCGGCTCGACGGCGGTGGAGCGGAGCGCCAGCACCAGCGCCACGGCCATGACGCCCATTGCGAGAATGCCGGTCAGATTGGCGTAGGCGAATTGACCTTGCGCGTACGGCTGCGCGCGCGGAGATGTCTCTGCGGCGAGCCAGAGGGCCGGCAATCCGACCAACAGTGCCCAGAAGGCGATTCTGATCCGTGTCATCTAGTTTTCAGAGGCGCTTCGAATCCAGCTGCATGGTACCCGATACAGAAGCAAGATGCCCGGAAACAGAAATAGCACAAGCGACCGTTGGGCAGGTTCGACCGTGTGAATACTGTGTAAAATCGTTCCGGAATGGAAACGCTGGTCGTGCTTGTTCTGTCTAATCTGAGTCAAAGGAGCCCGCGTGATTCTGCAACGACGACCGTTTCAATCCCTGCCCTTCGACGGTGTGGATCGCTTCCCGCGCGTGCGCCGGCGGCATACCGAGATCGAGCTCGGCTCCGGAAGCACCATCCGCCACCTCGTGATGGACATCCATACTCCGTCGGAGCCGGCAAATCAGCGCGAGCGGCGCGTGACAGCCGATGTGACCGCGGACTCCGTTCACATCGTCAAGACCGACGGCGCGGGCACGTTGCGACACAACTTTGCGACGAACGGCGCTGTTGCCATGGCCCACGTGCCACAGATGTACAGTCTCTACGAGCTCTACTTCGACGCGGCCTTCGCTCGTGCCGCTGCGCTCAACCGAGTTGCGGGCGACACAGTGCAGCTACGGCAGTTCTACATCGACCGCGAATTCGATCGGTTTCCTCTGCACCATGGAGTCGTACGCCTTTTGTCGGGTAACCGGGCGGAAATTCAGCACGACTGGCTCGCCGGGACAGGCCAGGCCACGTTCGATTCCGCCGGCCGTATGCTGACCTATTCAGGAGCCAGAACAACCTATCTGGTAGGCGCTGCGCGCGTAGCTTCGCAGCCCGACATACGAAGCGTTGCCGACAAGTGGGAAGCTCTCGAGGCAGCGAACGGCGGCGTCCGTCAGCTCAGCCCGCGAGACACCGTGCGGTCAAGCATCGGCGACGTATCGATTACGATCGACTACAGCCGGCCACTCGCGCGAGGACGCGTTCTGCTCGGCAACGTCATTCCATATGACCGGGTGTGGAGGACCGGCGCGAATGCCGCGACACAATTCACTACGTCGGCGGCTGTGAGACTCTTGGGGCTCCAGCTCTCCGCGGGAACCTACACGTTGTGGACGGTTCCCCACCAAAACGGAGTGGATCTGATCGTTAACGGACAGGCTGGGCAATGAGGCACGCAGTATGACCGCTCGCGCGACGTGGGAACAGCACGCATGCAGTCGGCTACGCTTTCGACGCCGGTCGACCAATTCACGATATCGGTCGCCGCGAACGACGCACGGCACGGGACGCTCACACTGGAGTGGGGCTCATTCCGCTGGACGGCGCCGATTGAGGTGCGGTGAGAAAAGCGAGCTAACCTCCCGGCGTCTCGCAGTTGATCATCCAGGGAATACCGAAGCGATCGACGACCATGCCGAATCGCTCCGACCAGAATGTCTTTGCGATCGGGTACAGCACCTGACCGCCGTTCCCCAGCTTCTCGAACACGCTCTCGGCTTCATCCGCGTTTGCAATGCTCAGAGAGAGCGAAAACCCCTGCGGTTTCTCATAGCGCTCCGGAGGGACATCGGCGCCCTCCAACAGGTTTCCACCAATCCTCGCGCTGCCATGCATGATCTTGCGATCCCATCCCTCGGGAACGACGTCTGCCATTGGCGAATCAGCGTAACAGAAGAGGAGCCCGGGTTTGGCACCGAGCACTTCCTCATAGAATTTGAACGCAGCTTCGCAATCGCCCTTGAAGCTGACGTAGGCCGATACTTCCAAGTGTGACTCCTTTGCGCGGACCATTCATTCTACGCGGCACCGGACGTGTGTGCTGGCGCGTTGACTAGCGGACGCTCGGAGCGCGCGTTGCTTCGTCGGCGCGCGATTCGTCTTCCTGTATGCGAGTTGCAATAGTGCTTTTTTGCGCTGCGGTCGCCGCATGCGCGCAGCAGGATCAGCGGCCGATCATATCGAAGGCAACCCTCGCCGTCGCCGATACATCCCGCTACCGGGCGCGGCCCGAGCCAGCGTCATCACTGGCGCCTTCACCGCGAAGGGCGCAGTGGAGTGGGCGGTTCTCTGCTCAGTTCGCGATACCTCGCAGATCCTGATACTCAATGCGAGAAACGGCGCAGTGGTGGATTCGCTGAACAGATCCGGCGACTCGGGATGGATCCAGAGTAACGGAAACCACACGTGGCTGTTCTCGCGCGTCATCGCGGTCGTTGCGATGAGCCAGCTCAACATCGTCCCGGCGGATACGACCAGCGAAGACGCCGTCTATTACGGGGCCTTCCTGCCTAAGCCGATCGATCACGATGGAATCGATGAAGCGTTCCTCGATAAGGCGAGCACGACGTTCTACTTCGCGCAGGGCCACTGGTTCAATGTCGGCAGCAGCGACTGATATCCCCGCGCTGCAACCATGCACCTTGTAAGAGAAATCAATCAATTATGAGAACAATTCTGATTTGCGCCTGCCTCCTGGGCGTGGCTGACCCAATTGTGAGCAGCGCCTTACGTGGCGCGGTCGGAGGAGAGGTGACGTTTTCCGGGACTGCCAAGACCTGCTTCAACACGTCGATCGTTCCCGTAGCAAACGTTAACGTTGGATTCTACCGGGTGAGCAACGCGAGGCCACTCATAGCCCATCTCGATTCGATGGACAAATTCATGCAAGGCAGGCAAGAGAACGATCATACAGTGTTCGCCCAGTTCGATGCGATGGAGACCGTGATGCAAAACATGACCTTGACTACACCGGCAATCCTGAGAAGAACTA